>DATBHH010000001.1:0-5058 GCA_036557525.1 Solirubrobacterales bacterium
ACCCGGCGCAAGTCGGCGCTCGAGAACTCGACCCTTCCCGGCAAGCTCGCCGACTGCACGGTCCGCGACCCGGCGCTGGCCGAGCTGTTCATCGTCGAGGGCGACTCGGCCGGCGGCTCGGCGAAGCAGGGGCGGGATCGGAACACCCAGGCGGTGCTGCCGCTGCGCGGCAAGATCATCAACGTCGAGAAGGCGAGGATCGACAAGGTGCTCTCCAACCAGGAGATCCAGGCGCTGATCACCGCGGTCGGAACCGGGGTCCGCGAGGAGTTCGACATCGACGAGGCGCGGTACCACAAAGTGGTGCTGATGACCGACGCCGACGTCGACGGCGCCCACATCCGAACCCTGGTGCTGACCTTCCTCTACCGGGAGATGCCGCAGCTGATCGAGGCCGGCTACGTGTACATCGCCAAGCCGCCGCTCTACAAGGTGAAAAACGGCAAGAACGAGATCTACATCGAGCGCGAGTCCGAATTGGAAGAGCTGCTGCTCCGCGACAAGCTCGAGCAGCTCGAGCTCCGCGACGGCGAGGCCAAGACGCACAAGCTGACGACGGCAAGGTGGCAGCGCTTCAACCGCCGGTTGAAGGAGCACGAGGGCTGGTCGGACTCGCTGCGGGCCGAGTTCGGACACGAGGTGGTGCGGTTCCTCACCGAGTCCCAGGTCCTCGACGAGGGGGCGGCGACTCTCGCCGGGGCGAAGAAAGTGCTCGGGGCGAAGGGAGCCGCCGGCGACGTCTTCGACACCGAGGTCGTCGCCGAGTCCGACCACGGGATCAAGGTCCGCGTCGTCCATCGCCGCGACGGCCTTGCCCGCACGTTCGAGCTCGACGAGGCGCTGTTCGAGTCGAACGACTACCGGCGGCTGGTCGAGTCTCACGCCGAGCTCCTCAAGCAGGTCGGCCCGCCGCCGTTCCATGTCTCGCTCGACGACAAAAGCCGCGAAGCCGACTCGTTCTCCGAGCTTCGGAGGGCGATTCTCGAGCTCGCCCGGCGCGGGGTCACGATGCAGCGCTTCAAGGGCCTCGGCGAGATGAACGCCGAGCAGCTGCGGGAGACGACGATGGATCCCGCGAGCCGGATGCTCGAGCGGGTCAGGGTCGACGACGCCGCCCTCGCCGAGCGCGTCTTCACCGATTTGATGGGCGACAAGGTCGAGCCCCGCAAGGTCTTCATCGAAAAGCACGCCAAGGAAGTCAAGTTCCTCGATGTCTGATCAGGCCGCTGCAAGCCGGCGCATCTCGGGGTCTTCGCTCGCGCTACTCGGGTCACGCACCGGCGGGTGCGCTCCCCTCCTCGCGCTCCCTGCAGTCCCCGGCCTGCTTGGTTTTCGCGACCTGGCGGGAGCTGCAAGCCGGCGCATCTCCGAAGGAGTGATCTAGATGGAGGGAGGGGGCCTCGAGGCCCTGACCGGCCGGATCGAGGAGCGCGATCTCACCAACGAGATGCGCTCCTCCTACCTCGACTACGCGATGAGCGTGATCGTCGGGCGGGCGCTGCCCGACGTTCGCGACGGTCTCAAGCCGGTCCACCGCCGCGTCCTCTACGGGATGCACGACCTCGGCCTGCAGCCGAACCGGCCCTACCGGAAGTCGGCGACGATCGTCGGCGAGGTGATGGGGAAATATCACCCGCACGGCGACTCGGCGATCTACGACACGCTGGCCCGGATGGCGCAGGATTTCTCGCTGCGCTACCCCCTGGTCGACGGCCAGGGCAACTTCGGCTCGATCGACGACGACCCGCCGGCGGCGATGCGCTACTGCGTCAGCGGCGACACCCGTGTCGCGACGACGCGGGGGACCGTTCGGATCGCCTCGATCGTCCCCGGGGCCGAAGCGAACTCGGACCACGACCTGAACCTCCAAGTCCTGGACCGCCGCGGACGGCCGGTGCGGGCCACGAAGCTCTTTCACTCCGGGGAGCACCCGACGCTCCGCCTGCGGACGTCGCAGGGTCACGAGCTGACGGGGACCCACAATCATCCGGTCCTCTGCCTCGTCGACATGGCCGGCGTACCCCTCCTTCTCTGGAAGCTCTTGGAGGAGATTCGCCCCGGCGATCGGGTTCTCATCTCCCGCACCGATCAGGGCGATGACGCCCCGCTCGCCAAGCCCGAGCGCCAGCTCGCGCTGCTCGCCGGCGCGTTCGTCTCCGAGGGGTGGATCGGCGCCGGGCGCGCCGGCTTCAGCAACGTCGACGAGAGCTTCTTCGCGGAGACCCTGGCCGCATACGACGCCATCGTCGGGGGTCCGCGGTACGTCTACTCGCGCCGCATCGCCTCGGGCAGGGTGTTGCACGAGCTGGACGTGCAGAATCTCGCTCGGCTTCGAGAGAGCCCGCTCGCCGAGCTCGCGGGCAAGGCGCGGGAGAAGCGCGTGCCCGAGTTCGTGTGGCAATCGGCGCAGCCATTCAAGCGAGCCTTCCTGAGCGCGCTCTTCACCGGCGACGGCTCCTCCTCGCTGCTTCACCGGAACACGATCCAGATCTCCTACTCGACCTACAGCGAGCAGCTCGCCCGTGACGTCCAGCTCCTGCTGCTAGAGGCCGGCGTCGTCTCTCGTCTCTGCCGCTATCAGAAGGGCGAGCTCAAGGTCGTCGTCAGCAACCGCCGCGACGCCCGGTTGTTCGCCCGCAACGTCGGGTTCACCGGCGAGAAGCAGGCCAAGCTGGAGAGAGACCTGGCGACGATCCCCGCCGGGAGCCGAGCCCTCAGCCAGGACCACGTTCCCTTTGTCGCCGAGTACATCCGCTCCGACTGCGACTCCAGGTGGACCGAGCGCGATCGGCTCCGCCGCCACGACATCGACCGGGTCGAGCGCTGGGAGCAGGGCGGAACGGCGATCATGGAGCGGATCGAGTCGGCGGAGGTCCGCGAGGTCGTCGAGCCGCTGGTCACGGGCGACTACTTCTACGCCGAGGTCGAGTCGGTCGAGAGCGCCGGGGTTCAGCCCGTTTTCTCGATCCGCGTCGACAGCGACGATCACTCGTTCCTTACCAACGGGTTCGTCAGCCACAACACCGAGGCCCGCCTAGCCTCGCTCTCGACCGAGCTGCTGCGCGACATCGACGCCGACACCGTCGATTTCGGCGCCAACTACGACGAGACCCAGCGCGAGCCGCTGGTCCTGCCGTCGCGGTTCCCCAACCTGCTCGTCAATGGCGCCTCGGGGATCGCGGTCGGGATGGCGACCAACATTCCGCCGCACAACCTGCGCGAGACGATCGGCGCCGTCAAGGCGTACATCGCTAGTCCCGAGATCGACCTGGCGGGACTGATGGAGCACGTCAAGGGCCCGGACTTTCCCGGCGGCGGGATGATGAGCGCCGAGGGGATCCGCGATGCCTACGCCTCGGGCCGCGCCTCGGTCCGGGTCCGGGCGCGGGCCCACGTCGAGCCGCTCAAAGGCGGTCGCGAGGCGATCGTCGTCACCGAGCTCCCGTTCATGGTCAAGAAGGGCGGCGACGGCGGCCTGATCACGAAGATCGCCGACCTCGTCCGCGAGAAAAAAATCACCGGGATCTCCGACCTGCGCGACGAGACCGACCGCTCCGGGATGCGGCTGGTGATCGAGACGAAGCGCGGCGGCGACCCGCCGGAGGTCGTTCTCAATCAGCTCTACAAACGGACGCCGATGCAGACCACGTTCGGCGTCAACATGGTCGCGCTCGTCGACGGCGTGCCGCGCACGCTCAGCCTCAAGGAGCTGGTCGAGCACTACGCCTTCCATCAGCGCGAGGTCCTCACCCGGCGGACCCAGTACGAGCTGCGCCGGGCAGAGGCACGGGCCCACATCCTCGAGGGGCTGCTGATCGCGCTCGACAACCTCGACGCCGTGATCGAGCTGATCCGGGGCTCGAGCGACACCGACACGGCGCGATCCGGCCTGATCGGGAAATTCGGGCTCTCCGAGCTTCAGGCGCAGGCGATCCTCGACATGCGACTCGCCCGCCTGACGGCGCTCGAGTCGGACAAAGTCCGCGACGAGCACAGGGACCTGATGGAGAGGATCGGTGAGCTGCGGGCGATTCTCGGCGACCCGGCCAGGATCGACGCGATCCTGGTCGAGGAGCTCGACGAAGTCGCCGACCGCTATGGAGACGAGCGCCGCACCGAAGTGACCCACTTCGAGGGCGACATGGACATCGAGGACATGATCGCCGACCAGCAGATGGTGATCTCGATCACCCATTCGGGCTACGCCAAGCGACTGCCGCTCGCGACCTACCGCCAGCAGAACCGCGGCGGCCGCGGGGTGATGGGCATGGATCTCAAAGAGGACGACTACATCGAGCACCTGCACATTTGCTCGACCCACGACTTCCTGCTCTTCTTCACCAACCGCGGCAAGGTCTACCGCCTCAAGGTCTACGAGCTGCCGGAGGGATCGCGGACCTCGAAAGGCCGGGCTCTGGTCAACGTCCTGCCGCTCCGCGACGGCGAGAAGGTCACCGCGGTGATCCCGACCAGGGACTTCACGGAGAACAAATACCTGGTCTTCGCGACCGCCGCCGGGCTGGTCAAGAAAACCGAGTTCAAGGCCTACAACACGCCGATCCGGGCCGACGGGATCATCGCGATCAAGATCCGCGACAACGACGAGCTCGTCCAGGTGCGCCTGACGTCGGGCGATGACGACATCCTCCTCGTCTCGAAGTCCGGGCACGCAGCGCGTTTCTCGGAGACGGCGGTGCGGGCGATGGGACGCGACACCAGCGGCGTCAAGGGGATGAACGTCTCCGACAAGGGCAACCGGGTCCTGGCGATGGACGTCGCCCGCGACGACACCGAGCTCTTCGTCGTCACCGAGAACGGCTACGGCAAGCGCACGGCGGTCTCCGAGTACCCGGTCAAGGGGCGCGGCACCAAAGGAGTGCTGACCGCCAAGCTGACCGAGAAGAAGGGGGGCCTCGCAGGCGCCCTGATCGTCCGCGAGCACCAGGACCTGCTGTTCATCTCCCAGAACGGGATGGTCCAGCGGACCCGGGCGGGCGGGATCTCGCAGATGGGCCGCCCGACGCAGGGAGTCAAAGTGATGAACATGAAGGACGACGA
>DATBHH010000002.1:0-6758 GCA_036557525.1 Solirubrobacterales bacterium
TAGGAGATCAGGTCGGCGTCGTCGACGTGGGAGGGCAGGCCCGCCCCGAGGCGGCCGGCGACGAATTTGACCATCGGCGAGTAGGCGACGACGAGACGCTCCCGCGCGGTCTGGTCGTTCTCCTCCTTGTAGCGCCGCCACAGGTCGCGCAGCTCGACCTCTTTAACGCCCGTTTCCATCACGACACCTCGCGCTTCGCTCGGTGCGCGAAGAACCAGAGACAGCTCATTTGGCTCGCTCCGCGCTCATGGCCTCCCGCTCGATTCTACGGCTGATTCCCGACCCCACTAGGCGCGGGGATGGGTTGCAAGGTAAGCGTCCCGTAGCCGCGCAGCATCGACGCGAGTGTAGACCTGGGTGGTGGAAATGGACGCATGACCTAGCAACTCTTGGATACTCCGCAGGTCGGCGCCCCCTTCCAGCAGGTGGGTCGCGAAGCTGTGGCGGAGCGAATGGGGCGAGACGCCGCCGGCCAGGGCCGCCTCCCGGACCCAGAGGCCGAGCCGCCTGGTGACGTCGGAGTTGGAGAGGCGGCGGCCGCTCTTCGAGAGGAAGAGGGCCCGCTCGGAGGGCCCGTCGGCGAGCACCCCGCGTCCGCGGTCGAGGTATGCGCGCAGGGCCCGCTGCGCCGGCTCTCCGACCGGGAGCAGGCGCTCCTTCGACCCCTTGCCGAGCACCCGCAGCTGCTCGGTCTCGAAGTCGAACGCCCCGAGGTCGAGCGTGACGATCTCCCCGCAGCGCAGGCCGCACGAGTAGGCGAGCTCGAGCATCGCCCGGTCGCGGAGCTCGAGCGGGCTCGTCGCCGGGATCCTTTCGAGCAGGGCCCGAACCTGCTCGCCGGTCATCACCCGCGGCAGCTTCTGGTCGCGCTTCGGGCTCGAGACGAGGTCGGCGGGGTTCTGCCCGCTCCGCTCGCCGCGGACGAGGTAGTCGAACAGGCCGCGGATCGCGGCGAGCTTGCGGGCCACCGTCGCCGGCGCCGCGCCCTCCTGCGAGAGTCCGGCCGCGTAGCGGCGGACATCGCGGTGGCGGACCGCCTCCGGGCCGAGGCCCATTCCCGTCGCCCATCCGGCGAACCGGCCGAGGTCGGTGCGGTAGGCGCGCCGGGTTCGCTCGGCGACGCCGCGCCCGCGGGCGTCGCGGTCGAACCCGCCCAGAGCCTCGTCCCAGTCCATCGCCTCAAGGTTCGCCGCGGCGGCGGCGGTGCCTGCCTCAGCCGATGTAGATCGGGGTTCCGACTTCGACCTGGGGATACAGTTCGATCACGTCGGGGATCGACATCCGGACGCAGCCGTGCGAGGCGGCTTGGCCGAGCGACCAGGTCTCTTCGGTGCCGTGGAACCCGGCGCCTTCGAAGATCCCCATCCAGCGGGCCTTGATCGGGTCCTCGGGCCCGGGGGGGATCGTCTGGCCGGCGAGGCTCCCCGCCCAGGCCGAGTTCGGAACGTGCCAGGACGGATTTTCCTCCTTTTCCTGGATTTCGTAGAGGCCTTCCGGCGTTTCCAGGCCTTCCATCCCGACCGCGACCGTGTAGGCCTTGGCAAGCTTCAGGTGCTTCCAGAGCCGCAGCGTGAAGGTCTCGCGGTCGAGGGTCAGGTAGCTCGGGTACTTGGCGGCGACTTCATCGCCGACCACCTTCGGCTTCACCGAGTGGGTGCCAGCGGCGATCGTGTGATCGGCGTTGGCGTTCAGGACCGCGTCGTCGAGCCGCCTGGTGAGAAGGTCGTCGCGGAGCTTGCGGCCGTAGACGGCGGGGGCGATGCTGACGCTTTCCCCGGTGGCTTCGACGCCGGCATTCTGCGGTTCGCGGTTGACTTCGCTCGCGACATGGCGGACGAACCTGTTCACCGCCGGCTTCGAGAAGGTCACGCCCGCGGAGACCTGCTTATCGACTTCGCCGCCGGTGATGTAGCGGATGACGCGGCCCGGAAGGCCCCCTTCCCGGCTCACTTCGAGGGCGCGCTGAACCGCGGCTTCGAGGTCGGCGTGGACCTTGAGCCGGCGCCCCTGGAGCTTCCAGCTCTGGCCTTCGTAGCCGACCCTGAGCGGGTGCTGGAGCGGCGCCAGCAGCTTGCGGCGCACGCGCTGTTCGGCTTCGGCCGCGTCGAGGCCGCCGACGTCGACCCCGCCGATCGTCACCCCGTCGGCGATCGTCCTCTCCTGCGAGCGATCATAGGCATAGGCGATCGCGCAGAGGCCGAGGAGCAAGGCCCCGGTGACGATCCCGATTTTCGCCTTAAGTCCCAACTGGCTCGATCTCAACTACAGGCTCCCAAAGCACCGACGAAGAAAGTGTATGCAGGGCCACTTTCGGCCGCACCGGGCCGCATCCCTGCAATTCGGGCTGCGGCGATCCGGGTTTGCCGGCGGATATGTTTGCCGGGTGGCGCCCTCGAAGGACTCGGTCCGCAAGGAGATATGGGAGGCGATGGAACGCGAGGGCGTATCGCGGTTCCCGGGCGCCGAGGGTCGGATCCCGAACTTCGCGGGGGCGCGGATGGCGGCCGAGAAGCTCGCCGGCCACCGGCTCTGGAAGCGCGCTCAGGCGATAAAGGCGAACCCGGACTCGCCCCAGACCCACGCCCGGCGGCGGGCGCTGGAGGAAGGGAAGACGGTGATCATGGCCGTCCCGCGCCTGCGCGACCCGCACCCGTTTCGGGTGCTGGAACCGAAACGGCTCTCGAAGGAAGCCCTGAAGGAGGCGGCGACGATCAAGGGCGCGCTCAAGCACGGTCGCGTGGTCGCGCTCGACGAGCTGCCGGAGATCGATTTCGTCCTCTGCGGCTCGGTCGGGGTGAACCTCAGCGGCGCCCGGGTCGGGAAAGGCGGCGGCTACTCGGACCTCGAGTACGGGATCCTGATCGACGCCGGCAAGATCGACGCCCACACGATCGTGGCGACCACCGTCCACCCGATGCAGATCGTCCGCCGGCATCTGATGATGACCGCGCACGACCTCCCGGTCGACATGATCGCGACCCCGCGAGCGGTGATCGAGGTCGACAGCCAGTACGACCGGCCGCGCGGAATCCTCTGGGACCACCTCCAGCCGCCGCAGATCCGCGAGATCCCGGTGCTGGAACGGATGGGCTACGCGTAGCCGGCGCGCCCTTGCGCAGGCGTTCAGCGGTCGGCTAACTTCGAAGCGCTCTCGTCCAACCCACCACTCCATCAGAGAAAGGCGGCAGCATGGCGATCCTCACGATGTTCGAAATCCACGGCGACCCGGACGAGCTACTGAGCAAGATGGAGAGCGCGGTGCCAACTGAGCAGGTGCAGCAGATGGCAAGCCGGCACGGTGGCATCTCGAACACGATCGTCAGGACGGACGACGGGATCATGGTTGTGAACCAATGGGAGTCCGAGGCAGGCATGGAGGCCATGGCGGCCGAGATGCGCCCGAGGGTCGAAGACAGTGGCGTGGGGCCCCAGGTTGAGTGGCGCAAATACGAGGTCCTTCGGCACCGCACCTCAGACGCGTAGGCGCGCAACCGCCGGTCGGCATTCACCGCTTCTGCCGACACCAACGCTGCTCAGGCAGTGACCGCGCCGGCCGACGCCGAGCTGACCGTCGCCGCGTACTTCGACATCGCCCCGGTCCCGAACGGCGAGGGGGGCGGCTCGTAGGCGGCGACGCGGGCCGCAATCGTCTCCTCGTCGAGGTCGATCTCGAGCCGGCGGTCGTCGACGTCGACGGTGATCGTGTCGCCCTCCTCGATCGCGGCGATCGGCCCGCCCTTGGCCGCCTCGGGGGCGACGTGGCCGATCATCAGGCCCCGGGTCGCGCCCGAGAAGCGGCCGTCGGTGACCATCGCGACGCTCTCGCCGAGGCCCTCGCCGACGATCGCCGCCGTCACCTGCAGCATCTCCCGCATCCCCGGGCCGCCGGCCGGGCCCTCGTTGCGGATGACGACGATGTCGCCGGGGTTGATCCGCCGTTCCTTGACCGCGCGGAAGCATTCCTCCTCGGACTCGAAGACCCGCGCCGGGCCGGTCTGGCGGGTGCGCTCGGTGCCGGCCAGCTTCACCACCGCCCCTTCCGGTGCGAGGTTGCCCTTGAGGATCGCCAGGCCTCCTTCGGCCTTGAGCGGATCGTCGAGCGGGCGCACGACCTCCTGGCCCGGCGCCTCGGTGGCCTCGGCGGCGACCTCGCCGATCGTCTGCCCGGTGACGGTCAGGGCGTCGGCATGGAGGATGCCGGCGCCGGCGAGCCGGCTGAGGAGGACCGGCACGCCGCCGGCGGCGTGGAGGTCGGTGGCGACGAAGCGGCCGCCCGGCTTGAGGTCGGCGAGCAGCGGCGTTTCGCGCGAGATCCGCTCGAAGTCGTCGATCGAGAGCTCGATGCCGAGCTCGTGGGCGAGCGCGATCAGGTGCAGGACGCCGTTGGTCGAGCCGCCCGAGGCGCAGACGCAGGCGATCGCGTTCTCGAGCGAGTCGCGGGTGATGATCTTGCTCGGGCGGATGTCGTCGACGAGGACCCTCATCACCAGCTCGCCGATCCGCTCGGCGACCGTGCCCTTCTCATCGTCCTCGGCCGGCACCATCGCCGAGCCGCCGGCGCTGACCCCGAGCGCCTCGAAGGCGCAGGCCATCGTGTTGGCGGTGAACTGGCCGCCGCAGGCGCCGGCGCCGGGGCTGGCGACCCCCTCGAGCTCGTTCAGTTCCTCGTCGGTCATGTCGCCGCTGTTGTGGGCGCCAATCGCCTCGAATATGTCGAGGATCGTGACGTCGCGGCCGTGCCAGTGACCCGGAGCGATCGAGCCGCCGTAGAGGACGACGGAGGGAATGTCGAGCCGGGCCAGCGCCATCGCGGTGCCGGGGATCGTCTTGTCGCAGGCGCAGAGGGCGACGATCGCGTCGAACTGGTAGCCGCGGGCCATCAGCTCGATCGAGTCGGCGATCACCTCGCGGCTGACGAGCGAGGTCTTCATCCCCTGGGTGCCCATCGTCACCCCGTCGGAGATCGCGATCGTGTTGAACTCCATCGGCGTCCCGCCGGCCGCCGTGACGCCCTCTTTCACGTGCTCGGCGAGCCCGCGGAGATGGAAGTTGCAGGGCATCGCCTCGGTCCAGGTGTTGGCGATCCCGATCGTCGGCCGGCTCAGCGCGTCATCGTCGAACCCGATGCCCTTCATGTAGGCGCGGGAGTGGGCGCGATCGGGGCCGTCGAAGACCACGCTCGAACGCGGGCGGGGCAGGCTGGTTGCGGTGTTGCCGTTGGAGCTCATGGACAAAACCTACTGAGCGCCCCGAGGCCGCCGGGCGCTCAGGTCGAAAACGTCGACCGGACCCGGCCCCTCGCCGATGCCGCGCAGGCCGGCTGCGACCGCCGCCGAGGCGATCTCGCGCGCCCGGCGCGCCGCCTCGAGCGGCGAGTCGCCGAGGGCGAGCCCGGCGGCGAGGGCGGAGGAGTGGGTGCACCCGGAGCCGTGCGAGGCCCCCTCGGGGTGGCGCTCGCCCTCGATCGCGACCGGCCGGCCCCCGTCGAAGAAGACATCGGTGACCCGGTCGCTGTGGCCGCCGGTGACCACGACCGCCGCCGGGCCCAGCGCCAGAACCGCCCGCGCGAGACCCTCCTGGCTGATCTCCTCAACTGCGCCGGTCAGCGCCCGCGCCTCGGGGAGGTTGGGGGTGACGACGTTCGCCAGCGGCAGCAGTTCGGCGACCAGCGCCTCCCGAGCGCCGTCATCGAGCAGGACCGCGCCGCTCTCGGAGACCATCACCGGGTCGACGACGACCGGGGCCTCGCCGATCAGGCCGAGTGCCTCGACGACGGCATCGACCGTCTCGGCGGTGCCGAGCATCCCGATCTTGACCGCGTCGACGCCGATGTCCGCGGCGACCGAGCGCACCTGGGCGACTATCAGCTGCGGCGAGATGGCCTCGACAGCGCTGACACCGACCGTGTTCTGGGCGGTGATCGCGGTGATCGCGGTCATCCCGTGGACCCCGCAGCGCGCGAACGCCTTCAGGTCCGCCTGGATGCCGGCACCGCCGCCGGAGTCCGAGCCGGCGATCGAGAGGACCGCGGGAACGCGACTCCCGCTCACCGGACGGATCTCGCGCTTCGCTCGCGGCGCGAAGAATCGGATATGCACGGTTGCTCGCTCCGCACCACCGGGAGCCTATTCCGGCGTCCTCAGCGTGGTCCGCAGGTAGACGCCCACCAGCGAGCAGGTCAGATAGCCCCTGGACTCGAGCGTCGCCAGCGCCGCCGCGACCTCGGCTCCGCCGAGATCGGTTGCCGCGGCGACCGCGTCGCTCGTCTGCTCGCCGCGCTCAACCGCCTCGAGGACCTCGCGCAGTCGCGGCTCGAGCGGCGGCCCGAAGCGGTCGAGCGGGCGCGCTCCGGGCCCGAGCATCGCGTCGAGCACGTCCTGGGCGTCGCGAACGACGCAGGCGCCGCCGGCGAGCAGGTGGTTGGGACCGGCCGAGAGCCGCGATCCGACCGGGCCCGGCACCGCGCCGAGGTCGCGGCCGAGGTCCGCCGCGAGGTCGGCGGTGATCAGAGACCCGGATCTCTCGGCCGCCTCGACGACCACGGTCATCCCCGCCAGCGCCGCCATGATCCGGTTGCGTGCCGGGAACGCCCAGCGCCAGGCCCCGGTCCCGGGCGGCAGCTCCGAGATCACGAGGCCGAGCTCGCCGACCCGCCGCCAGAGCGAGCGGTGCGCGGCCGGATAGGAGACGTCGGCCCCGCAACCGAGGACGGCGACGGTCAGGCCGCCGCCCTCGAGCGCACCTCGGTGCGCGCAGGC
>DATBHH010000003.1:0-2727 GCA_036557525.1 Solirubrobacterales bacterium
TTCGAGTACACGATCAAGAAGAACACGGTCGCGGTCGTCTCCGACGGCAGCGCGGTCCTCGGCCTCGGCAACATCGGGCCGGAGGCGGCGATGCCGGTGATGGAGGGCAAGGCGATGCTGTTCAAGGAGTTCGCCGGGGTCGACGCGTTCCCGATCTGCCTCGACACCCAGGACACGGACGAGATCGTCAGGGCGGTGGAGCTGATCGCCCCCACCTTCGGCGGGATCAACCTCGAGGACATCTCGGCCCCGCGCTGCTTCGAGATCGAGGACCGGCTGAAGGAGTCGATCGACATTCCCGTCTTCCACGACGATCAGCACGGGACCGCGGTCGTGACGACGGCGGCGCTGTTCAACGCGCTGAAGATCACCGGAAAGCCGATCGAGGAGCTGCGGGTGCTGGTGGTTGGCCTCGGCGCCGCGGGGGTAGCGGTGACCAAGATGATGCTCGCCTCGGGGGTCACCCAGATCGTCGGCTGCGACCGCCGGGGCGCGGTCTCCACGGCCCGCGAGGACTATCGGTCGGGCGAGATGACCGAGATCAAGCGCTGGTACGCCGAGAACTCGAACCCGGAGCAGATCAGCGGCCAGCCCGACGAGGCGATCGCCGGAATGGACCTCTTCGTCGGCCTCTCGGGCCCGGGGATCATCAAGCCGGAGTCGCTGGAGAAGATGAACGACGACGCGATCGTCTTCGCGATGGCCAACCCCAACCCCGAGGTGATGCCCGAGGACGCCGCGCAGTACGTGCGGATCATGGCCACCGGCCGCTCCGACTACCCGAACCAGATCAACAACGTCCTCGCCTTCCCGGGCATCTTCCGCGGCGCCCTCGACGCCGGCGCCCCCGGGATCACCGAGGAGATGAAGCTGGCGGCCGCAAAGGGAATCGCGATGGCGGTCACCGAGGAGGACCTCTCCGAGGACTACATCATCCCCAGCGTGTTCAACCGCGAAGTCGCGCCGCAGGTGGCGAAAGCCGTGGTCGAGGAGGCCAAGCGCGAGGGCATCGCGCGCTTCAGCGAGGAGACCGGCACCTTCTCGACGGTCGACGTCCCCTCCTCCCCCAACTCGTGAAGGTCCTCGTCACCGGAGCCAGCGGCTTCATCGGGTCGGCGCTGTGCGACTCGCTGCTGGCCCGGGGCGACGCGGTCGTCGGCCTCACCCGCGACCCGAACCGTGCGCGCGGCACCAACCCGACGGTCGTCTGGCACCGCTGGGAGCCGACCCTCGAACGGCCCCCCGCGGAGGCCTTCGACGGGGTCGACGCCGTCGTCAACCTGCTCGGAGAGCGGATCGACCAGCGTTGGACCGAGGAGTCAAAACAGCGGATCATCGAGAGCAGGCGGACCGGCACCCACAACCTGGTCGGGACGATCGCCGGCCTCGAGCGCAAGCCGCGGGTTCTCGTCAGCCAGGCGGCGATCGGCTTCTACGGCGACCGCGGTGAGGCGATCGTCGACGAGTCGTCAGACCCGGGCGGCGGCTTCGACTCCGAGGTCGTCCAGGAGTGGGAAACGGCGGCGCACGAGATCGACCCGAGCGGGGTCCGCCTGGTCATCGTCCGCACGGGACACGTCCTCGACGCCGACGACGGGCTCCTGGCCGAGCTCCTGACGCCGTTCCGCCTCGGGGTCGGCGGGCCGCTCGCCGGCGGCCGCCAGTACATGTCCTGGATCCACATCGCCGACGAGGTCGGGATCCTGCTCTGGGCAATCGACAACGAGAAGGTGAACGGGGTGGTCAACGCGACCGCGCCGAACCCCGTCACCAACCGTGAGCTCTCGCAGGCGATCGGCCGCGCGATTCACCGGCCGGCGGTGATGCCGGTCCCGGGCCTGGCTCTCGACCTCAAATTCGGCCGCGAGTTCGGCCAGGTGCTGCGAGGCGGCCAACGGGTGTTCCCGCGCCGTGCGCTCGATCTCGGCTACGAGTTCCGGTTCACCGAGATCGACGCCGCCCTCGCCGACCTGCTCTAGGCATCGTCCGATATCTCTTCGTCGACGGCTTCGCGCAGATTGTCGGCGTCGCCGGCCGCTTCGATCGCGCTCACAAGCCTCGCCATCGCCGCCCTGCCGGAGGTTCCCGGGACCTGGGCGATGCCGGCCGATTCGAGGATGGTGCTCGAGAACTTCGTCGCCCTGGGGTCGGCCTCACCGATGTAGCCGACCGCGCTCGAGTCCTCCGTCGCGCGGCGGGCTCCGGCGCCGATCGCCGCCAGGTCGATGCGGCGGCCGCCTTCGGAGCCGGCAAGGCAAACCGGCCGCACCCTCACCTCTCCGACCCGCGGCCCCCGGCGAGCGATCTCCTGCTTCGCGCCGGCACACAGCGGCGCCGCGACGTAGACGCTGACCGTCGCCCCTTCTTCCACCCCACCGCCACCGCAGCCAGCCAGTGGAAAAAGGCACAGCGCCGCGAGACCCCCAGCCGCCACACGGAGAGCTCTCCGGGTGGACCGTCGTGGTTGGCGGTGGATGGTCGGGGGGGCATCCCTCCGCGGGAACTTGTGAGCCGCACCGGCAAGAGCGCTTCCCGACGAATCGACGCGGGTTCCAGCGGGGGGATGCCTCCCCGACCCACACCTATCCAAAGAAGACCTCGGCCTCCGCGTAGAGCTCCTCGGGGACCGTCTTCAGCTCCGCCGTCGCCTCGCTCAGCTCGACGAGGTCGATTTCGGTCCCGTGCAGCGCCGTCATCTTTCCCCACCGGCCGTCGTTTGCTGCGTCG
>DATBHH010000004.1:0-13639 GCA_036557525.1 Solirubrobacterales bacterium
GCAACTGCAAACGAGGCGGTCAGGCAGGCGGCCGCGATCGCCCGCAAGTTCGACGCCAAGCTGTTCCTGCTGAGCGTCTTCGACGACTCGGCGCGCGCGTCCGACGGTGAGGACATCGAGCTCCAGTGGGCCTCGAACCCGGCGGCGCGGGTCCGGTCGATCCTCGAGCGGCTCGAGGAGGACCTGAATCAGGAGGGGATCGAGACCAGGACGAGGGCGGCCTCGGGCGACCCGGGCAAGGCCCTGGTCGAGCTCGCCGAGGAGTGCGGCGCCGACCTGCTCGTGATCGGCAACAAAGGGATGCAGCGCCGGGTCCTCGGCAGCGTCCCCAACACCGTCACCCATCGGGCGCCGTGCTCAGTTCTGGTCGTCAAGACCACCTGACCCGAGCAGCTCGGGGAAGGTCCGCTCGAGGAAGTCGTCGCGCAGCAGCATCCGCGGGTCGAGCTCGCGCTTGAGGCGGAAGAACTCGACCGCGTGGTCGCCGTACATCGCCGCCAGGGTCTGCGGTTTGGCGAACACGTTCTTGACCAGGTAGACGCGGCCTCCGAATTTCTCCCAGAGCACGTCGGCGAGCTCGTCGAAGGCCTGTTTGGCCCGCGCCAGCCGGGCCTGGTTGGACGTCTCGAACGCGTAGCTGACCGCGAACCCGGGCTGGTTGTTGCTCGCCGAGAGCAGGAACGGGAGGTCGCGGGGGACGAACAGCACGTCGTTCAGGGTCGGGGTCAGGTCGCGCTCGAGCAGGTACCCGTGCGCGAAATCGAGCCAATCGACCAGGTCGCCGCCCTCCGTGCCCAGCTCGCTGGGCACGATGAAGGTCTGCTGCGCGTTCTGCATCTTGAAGCCGAGCTCTTTGCCGATCCGCTTTGCCCGCGCGTTGCCGTCCATGAAGAAGCTGAAGCCCTCGAGGTCGTCGAGGTACTCGTCGCCGTCCTTGAACAGGAAGCGGACGTAGAAGCGCCACATCAGCTTCGAGATGAACGGCACCCGCATCAGCCACTCGACGAGGATGCGCAGCAGCAGTTTCGGCCGGTGCAGCGCCATCCGCCGCCGGGTCCGGGTCGCGGCGAAGGCGGAGGTGAAGAACAGCGCCGACTTGCTCCCGTCGCCGCGGGTGTCGAGAGCGGACCAGATCGCGTCGAGCTTCTCCGGATCGGTCGGATCGGATTCCTCGAGGTAGGTCCGTTTCGCCGTCGGCACGAGGTCGGCGGCGAGGTCGCGGAAGGTGTCGTACTTGCGGACGATGGTCCGCACTGCGATCTCATCCCCCCTCCCCGGCGCCGCCAGCACCCGGTAGGTGATCGAGACGACCGCCCCGAGATAGCCGAGCCCGCCGATGACCCCGCAGAACGCGCGCTCCTCCCGCGTCGTCGGCATCTCGTCGAAGCTCGTCGGCGGCGTGCAGGTGATCAGCTCGCCCTCCGTCGTCAGCAGGTCGAAGGCCTCGATCCACTCGCCTTCTTTCCCGTAGGAGGGTGAGAAGCGGGAGAGGCAGTCGCCCGAGAGCGTCCCCCCCGCCGTCGCGTGTTCGGTCGTCACGGTCACGGCCGGGACCAGGCCGAGCGGCTTCAGCGTCTCGATGATCGCTCCCCAGGTCGCGCCCGGCCCGACCCGCATCCGCTGGTCGTCGAGGACCTCGATCGAGTCCATCCCGAGCATCGAGACGACCAGGTCGTCGCCGAGCGACTGGCCGTCGAAGGAGTGGGCGCCGGCGCGGAGGGTGACCCTCCTCCCGGCATCGCGAGCCTCGGCGAATATCGCGCGCAGCTCATCCACATCGGTGGGAGTGCGAACCTCTGCCTCAGCCGAGTAGAGGCCGGAGTAGCAGCCGAGCTTCTCCTTCACGTACTGCGCAGCCTAACCGCTGATCTGCTGCTAGCTTGCGACTGGACGGATGGACCCCGTGGAGACCGTGACGGTGTTGTTCACCGACCTGGTCGGTAGTACCGAGATGACGCTGCGAATCGGGCCGTCCGCGGCCGAGCAGGTGCGCCTCGAGCACTTCGGCCTCCTCCGCGAGGCGATCGCTGAGACCGACGGCGAGGAGGTGAAGAACCTCGGCGACGGCCTGATGGTCACGTTCGGAAGCGCCTCGGCGGCGCTCGCCTGCGCCGCCGGGATGCAGCGCAAGATCGCCCGCCGCAACCGCCGCGCCGACGAGCCGCTGGCGGTCCGGATCGGGATCAGCCTCGGCGAGGCGACCCGCCGCGAGGAAGACTACTTCGGCCATCCGGTGATCGAGGCCTCGCGACTCTGTGCGGTGGCCGACGGCGACGAGGTGCTGGTCTCGGACCTGGTCCGGGCGATGGCGACCTCGAGCGCCGACGCCCTCGAGGAGGTCGGGGACCTCGAGCTGAAGGGGATGTCGGAGCCGGTCAAGGCCTTCCGGCTCGAGTGGTCGTCCGCCGGTGATGGAGGCGGGATCCCACTGCCGCCGCGGCTCAGCCGCGTCCCCAGATCCGGGTTCGTGGGTCGCCTCGACGAGCGGGCCCAGCTGGCGGAGGTCGCCGCCGCCGCCGAGGCCGGGCACCGTCAGCTGGCACTGATCTCCGGCGAGCCCGGGGTCGGCAAGTCACGGCTGGCGGCCCAGGTCGCGATCGATCTCCATTCGCGCGGCGCCGCCGTTCTCTTCGGGCGCAGCACCGAGGACGTCGACCCCCCGCACCGCCCCTGGGCGGAAGCCCTTTCCCACTACGTAGAGCACGCGCAGCAGGCGGTGCTCGAACGCCACGTCGAGCGCCACGGCGGCGAGTTGCTGCGGCTCGCGCCGGGACTCGCGGACCGTGTCGCCGACGTCCCGCAACCGAGGAACACCGACGCCGAGACCGAGCGCTACCTGCTTCGCGCCGCCGCGATCGGGATGTTCGTCGAGGCTGCCCGCCAGCAGGAGGTCGTCGTCATCCTCGACGACGTCCAGTGGGCCGACTCCCAGAGCCTGGCGCTGCTCAAGCACCTCGTCTCCGCGACCGCCGACTGCGAGCTGCTCGTCCTGGGCACCCATCGCGAGTCCGAACTCACCCGCGGCCACCCCCTCAACCAGGTCCTCGGCGACCTTCGGCGCGAGGAGGGGGTGAGGCGGATCGCCCTGACCGGGCTCGAAACGGACGACGTCGGGGCGCTGATGGAGTCGATCCTCGGGACCTCGTCCTCCGGTGACCGGTCCGACCTCGTCGACGAGATCAGCCGCGAGACGGACGGCAACCCATTCTTCGTCGGCGAGCTCCTCCGCCATCTCGATGAGGAGGGGGCGGTCACCCAGGGCGAAGGCGACGGCTGGGCGCTGGCGAGCTCGCTGGGCAGGGTCGGACTACCGCAGAGCATCCGCGAGGTCGTGACGAGCAGGGCCGAACGGCTCGGGACCGAGACCGCCTCGCTGCTTTCGGTGGCGGCCGTCATCGGCCGCGACTTCGACATCGAACTGCTCGCCCACGCCGCCGGCCAGGACCAGGATGAGGTGCTGGACCGCCTCGACGGCGCGGTGAGGGGTGCGCTCCTGCTCGAGGGGCGCTCGCCCGGCCGGTTCTACTTCGCCCATTCGCTCGTAAACAACACCCTCTACGAGGAGCTCGGCGCGACCCGGCGCGCCCAGGCCCACCGCAGGGTCGCCGAGGCTCTCGAAGAGATCTGCGGCAGCGATCCCGGTGGGCGCGCCGAGGAGCTCGCCTGGCACTGGCTGCGGACGACGACCCCGCAGATGCCGCTGAAGGCGGCGGAGCACTCGATCAGGGCCGGCGAGCGGGCGCTCGATGCCCTTGCCCCGGCCGAGGCCCTCGAGTGGTTCCAGCGCGCGATCGAAGTCCTCGACCAGACCCCGGAGGCCGATCCCGGCCAGCGCTGCGACGCGGTGATCGGCCTCGGCGACGCCCAGCGCCAGCTCGGCGACCCCGAGTACAGCGAGACCCTGCTCGAAGCCTGCGAACTGGCCAGGGACCTTTCCGACGGCCGCCGGATGGCGGACGCGGCGCTCGCCAACACGCGCGGGTTCACCAGCGTCGTCGGCCAGGTCGACGAACGCCGAATCGACGCGCTCGAGGCGGCGCTTGACCTCTGCGGCGAGGACAGCCGCCGCGCGGCGCTGCTCTCGCTGCTCGCCGTCGAGCTCAGCTACGGGGCCGACCTCGAGCGCAGATTGAGCCTCAGCGCCGAGGCGGTGCGGCTGGCGCGCGAAAGCGGCGACCGCCACGCCCTCGCCTGGGCGCTGGCGCGGCGCCAGATCGCGATCGCAGCGCCCGAGACCCTCGACGAGCGCCTCGCCGAGGCGGACGAGATGGTCGCCCTCGCCGACGATCTCGACGACACGATGCTGCGCTACTGGGCCCATGTCTGGCGCGCGATGGACGCGATGGAAATCGGCGACCTCGAGACCCAGGCGCGCCACCGGGCCGTGCAGGAGGAGATCGCGGCGGCGACCGGGCAGCCGATGTTCCACTGGGTCAACACCTTCGCCCCGGCGGCGCTCGCCACCCTCGCCGGCGACTTCGAGCGGGCCGAGGAGATCACAAACCGCTCCGCCGAGCTCGGATCGGAATCGGGACAGCCGGATGTGCTGGCGATCTACGCGGCGCAGATCCACGTGATCCGCTATGAGCAGGGCCGGCTCGACGAGGTGCTCGAGATCCAGGAGCAGGCCCTCGAGGAGGCGCCGCTGCTGGACGCCTACGCGAGCGCGCTCGCCCTCAGCTACGTCGAGCTCGAGGAATTGGACAAGGCGCGGGCGATTCTCGACCGCTTCGCCGCCGAAGGTTTCGCGGTGACGCCGACGATCTCCTCACGGCCCGAGCTCTGCACCCTGGCCGAGATCGCCGCCAGGCTCGGGGACAGGGATTCGTGCGCCCTGCTCCACCAGAAGCTGCTGCCCTTCCACGATCAGCTCTGCTACAGCGGCGTCACCATATTCGGCACGATCGAGCGCTACCTCGGCCTGACGGCGACCTGCGCCGGCCGCCACCGGGAGGCCGAGGAGCACTTCCGGCGCTCGGCGGCGACCTGCGAACGGATCGGGGCGCCGACCTGGCTGGCCCGCACCCGCCACGAGTGGGCGCTGATGCTCCTGCGCCGCGACGAGCCCGGCGACCGTGATGCCGCCGAGTCGCTGCTGGCCCAGGCGCTCGACGTCGCCGCCGAGTACGGCTGCAGCTCGCTCGAGCGGCGCGTCCGCTCCGCGATCGAGGATCCCGATCGGGCTAGGGCCTGATCAGGTCCCCTCCCCCCTGCCGCTCAGCCAGTTCGAGGCCCCGTACGGCGGCAAATCGTCCATGCTGCGTCGAACCCGGGAATCGTGTTTGGGAAGGTGCCTTCGGAAGGACCCCGACGAGGAAGTGGAAGCCGGCGCGGCTTCGGAGGCGCTGTGCGAGCCTTGTGGCGTGGCGGGCCGCATCGCGACGATCGGGGTCTATGGGTTCGACCAGGCGACGTTCCTCCGGGCTCTCGCCGGAGCCGACGTCGACATCGTCGTCGACGTCAGGCAGCGGCGCGGCGTGCGGGGGAGCGAGTACGCATGGGCGAACTCACGGCGGCTGCAGACGGCACTGGCCGAGGCCGGGGTCGAGTACCGGCACATGAAGGAGCTGGCGCCGACCACCGCGATGCGCGAGGCGCAGTACCGCGAGGACGCCCGCCGCGGCGAGGGCAAACGCTCGCGCACCGAGCTCGCGCCCGTCTACCGCCGCCTATACACCGAGCAGGTCCTCGACCCGGCCGACCTCTCCACCCTGATCGATCTCACCGCCGAGCGTCGCCCGGCCCTGCTCTGCGTCGAGCGCGACGCCCGGGCCTGCCACCGCTCGCTGATCGCCGAGCGCCTTCGACGGGAGGCGGGCGTCTCGATTCGCGACCTCGAGCCGCAGGCATCGTCTTGACAGCCCGCCCGCCGGGGCTAGTGTCGTAACTGGACCAGCTCCCCATCCACGGAGGTTGTGATGAGCAGCACTGACGTGACCAGTGACACAACGTCCCCGGTGCCGAAGGCCGGCGAGATCTGGCTTGAGGTCGTCCCCCTTCCCGTCGCCGACATCGATCGCTCGAAGGAGTTCTTCGAAGGCCTCGGATGGAGACTCGACGCCGATCTCAAATTCGGCGAGACCGTCCGGGTCGTCCAGTTCACCCCACCGGGGTCGGGCTGCTCGATCAGCTTCGGGACCAGCCTGACGGACGCCGAGCCGGGCTCGGCGCAGGGCCTGGAGATGGCCGTCCACGACATCGACGCGACCCGCGATGACCTCATCGGCAAGGGCGCGGATGTGAGCGAGATATTTCATCGCGGCGAGAACGGGTTCGAGCCCGGCCCCGACCCGGACCGTCGCTCCTACCTCACCTACGCGTCGTTCGAGGATCCGGACGGCAACAGCTTCCTGCTGCAGGAGATCAAGGACCGCCTCCCCGGCCGGTAGGTAAACAAGCCACCGGAAAGGACCGAGAATGGACGTCGACTCGCTGACCGAGCTGTTGCGCGAGGCCGAGGAGCACCACGGGGAATACGAGCCGACCGCACCCCCTCACCACTGGTCGACCTGGTACGCGGCCTACATCGTCGCCCGCGACGACGGCAAGACGCCGGAGGAGGCGGTCGAGGAGGCAACCGCCCACACCGAGGGGGGCGAGGGATCGAGCTGACCGGCACGGCGGCTTGGCGACCCGTGATCCTGGCGCTGCTGATCAGTTGAGGCGTCGCGGCTCCGGGCCGCCGGCGGGGGCGAACCTGAAACTCTGGCCGAGGAGGGCGGTGACCGTGACCATGCGCAGGCCGCGCGCCCGCAGGCCGCGGATCACGCCCGGCAGGGCGCGGACGGTCTGGGGATGGTGGCCGCCGTCGTGCATGAGGACGATCGCCCCCGGTTCGGCGCTGCCGACGGTCGCGGCGCGGATCGCCGCCACCCCCGGGTGATGGTCGTCTTCGGAATCGACGCTCCAGCGGACCATCTCGAGCCTGGCGCGGCGGGCGGCGGAGCTGACCTTCGGGTCGATCAGCCCGTACGGAGGGCGAAACAGGCACGGCTCGAAGCCGGTGGCTGCGCGGATCCGGCGGTCGGTCGCGGCGAGCTCGGCGTAGCCGGGGTAGGCGGGGTGGTGGTAGGAATGGTTGCCGATCTCGTCGCCGTTGGCGAGGATTTCGTTCATCAGCGCTTCGCGGCCGTGGACGTGCCGGCCCTCCTCGAAGAAGGTCGCCTTGGCATGGAGCCTGACCAGGGTGGCGAGGATCGCCGGTGTCTGGGTGAAGCTCGGCCCGTCGTCGAAAGTGAGAGCCACCTCCCGGCCCGTCCCCGATCCGTGGCTGATGACCTGTCCGGCCCGCGACCCGCAGCCGCTCGGCTCATTGCCGGCCCCGACCGGGGTGCCGCCGGTCGTCGGAGAGACCTCGGCGGGGCGCGCGTCCTCGACGCAGAGCAGGCAGGCGACCGCGAGGACGAGGACGAAGGTCGGGCGCCGCCAACCGACCTTCACACCGGTTCCCCTCGCCGCTGACGCGACAGCCGGCGATCGTACGCGGACTGCTGCGGCGTCATCATTCTGACTCCCCTGCCCCCCGGGGCCGGGCGTCCAGTAGAACATAGGTTCGATGGGCCTCGACCTGACGCTCGACTGGAGCACGGTTACCTCGGTCACGCTGCCGCTGCTGATCGGGGTCGCCTACTTCGTCCGGGTCGGCCATCTTCGCGAGCACGGCCGCCAGCCGAGCCCGCTGCGGCAGGCGAGCTTCGCCTGCGGGATGGCGCTGATCGTGCTGGCGACGGTCGGGCCACTCGACGCCCTCGCCGACGACTTCGTCTTCGGCCACATGATCCAGCACACCCTGCTGCTCGACGAGGTCTCCCTGCTGCTGGCGCTCGGCCTCACCGGCCCGATCCTGGCGCCGGTTCTCGGCAAGCCGGGCCTCAAGCGGCTTCAGCTTCTGATGCACCCGGTCGCGGCCGTGCTCCTCTGGCTGATCGTGATGTACGGGTGGCATGCGCCGCCGCTCTACCAGGCCGCTGAGGAAAGCGAGCTCATCCATCTGCTCGAGCACTCCTGCTTCCTCCTCGCGGGAGTCACCATGTGGCTGGCGCTGCTCGGGCCGTTCCCGAAGCCCGAGTGGTTCGGCAACGGCGCCAAGGCCGTCTACGTCGCGGTCGTCCATTTCTCCAGCATGGGTCTCGCCAACATCCTGATGTGGTCGGGCACGGTCCTTTACCCCTTCTACGTGACGAGCGACAGGGCGCATCACGTCGAACCGCTGGGCGACCAGAGCATCGCGGGGGTGATTCTCATGGTCCAGAGCATGATGCTGATGCTCGGGGTGCTCGCCTGGCTGGTCCTCCGCTGGGCGCGGGAGGACACCGAGCGCCAGGAGCTGCTGGACCTCGCCTACGACCGGGGGATTGAGCTCGACCCGAGGCGGGCCGGACGGGCGGTCGCGGCCGGTCGCGGAGCGGAGCTGCGCCACAAGCTTGTGTCTCGTGGAAAGGAAATCGAGAACACGAGCTGAGCGAGGTGGAAGATGGGCAGGGGAATGCGATTGGCGGTTTTCGTGCTATGCCTTCCGGCGGTCGGGATCGTCGGCACGGCGGTCAGCGGCTGCGGCGGGTCTTCGGCGGGCGCAACGACGGCCCGCTTCATCGGCGGCGACGCGGTGCCGGCCAAACCGGCGGCCCCGATCCGCCTGACCGACTACCGGGGGCACGAGGTCGAACTCGCCGCGCTGAAGGGCAAGCCCGTCCTCGTCGCCTTCCTCTACACCCACTGCACCGACCTCTGCCCGGTGGTGGCGGCCAAGGTCCACACCGCCTACTCGTTGCTGGGGGCACACGAGGTCCATCCCGTCTTCCTCGCGGTCTCGGTCGATCCGGCCAACGACACCGCGGCGAGCGCGACCCGGTTCAACCGCGAGCACCGCACCACCGGCGAGATCGACTGGCTGCTCGGCAGCCATGCCGAACTGGCGCGGGTGTGGCGCGCGTGGCGGATCGTGCCCGAACGCGAGCCCAACGACCCCGAGGTAATCGAGCACTCCGCCGACATCTACGGAGTGGGGGCCGATGGCGAGGTCCACGTCCTCTATTCACCTGACTTCAAGCCGGCTCTCCTGGCCCGCGACATCCAGGCGCTCGCCGCCGACTAGGTGGTCCGTCTGCGAGGGGGAGCCCGGTTCCTCGCCGAGCTTCCCGGCGTAGGCGCGCAGCAGATCGCGGTGTTCGACCCAGCCGACCATCCGGCGCGTGCCCGGAACGAGCACGGGAATCGCCTCTCTGTCTTCCTCGGCCAGGTAATCGACCGCGACGGCGAGGTCCTCGCCGGCGAACAGCTCGGGTGCCTCCTGGGCGAGCGCGGCGGCGTCCGGCCCGTCGCCTTCAGCCGCTTCGCGCTCCACCTCGCGGGCGCGGATGACGCCGATCAGCGGGCCGTCGTCGTCGACGACGGGTAGCACGCTTCGCCCCTGCGCCAGGAACGCCGCAGCGATCTCCGAAAGGCCGGCGTGGGCATCCAGCGCCGGCGGGGGCGGCTGCATCGCCTGGTGTATCCGCAGCCCCGCCAGCGGGCCCTCGAGGACAGGCCGCTCGATGTCGATGCCTCGGCGGCGCAGCTTCAGCGTGTAGATGGAGTCGGCGCTGAGTCGGCGGCTGATCGCGGTTGCGATCACGACGGCCAGCATCAGCGGCAGGATGACCGAGTAGTCCCCGGTCAGCTCAAAGACGATGATCACCGCGGTGATCGGCGCGCGTCCGGCCGCGGCGAAGACGGCGCCCATCCCGACGAGCCCATAGGCGCCGGCGCCCGCGGTCGCCGCCGGCAGCAGGTCGTGGGCGCCAAGGCCGAAGGCGGTGCCGAGCATCGCCCCGATGAAGAGCGAGGGCGCGAAGACACCGCCGGAGCCGCCGATCGCCAGGGTGAGGCTGGTGGCGGCGATCTTGCCGACGAGGAAGATGAGCAGCAGGCCGAGCACGTACTGGCCCCCGATCGCCCCTTCCAGCACCGGGTACCCCACCCCGTACATCTCCGGCAGGACGAGGAGCAGAGCGCCGAGCAGGATCCCTCCCACGGCGGGTCGCAGCCATGCCGGACCGCGCCAGACCCGATCGGCGACGTCCTCGGCGCCGTAGAGCGTGCGCATGAAGGCGACTCCGGCGAGGGCGGCGAGGAGGCCCAGCAGAGCGTAGAGCGGGTACTCGACAGCGGAGACCACGTGAAATTCAGGCAGGTGCAGAAAGGCGCCGGACCCGAAGGCCAGCCGTCCGACCGCCGTCGCCACCACCGCACTCAGCACGACGACGCCGAAGGCCCGGGTCTGGAAGTCGCGCAGGATCAACTCCAGCGCGAAGAAGACCCCGGCGATCGGGGCGTTGAAGGTGGCGGCGATGCCGCCCGCCGCCCCACAGGCGATGAGCAGGCGCAGCTCCTGCCCCGGCAGCCTCGCGATCTGGCCGATCCCGGAGCCGATCGCCGAGCCGATCTGGACGATCGGGCCCTCCCGTCCGACCGAGCCGCCGGCCCCGATGCAGAGGGCGGAAGCAACCGACTTGACGATCGGGACCCGGCCCCGGATGCGGCCCTGGTTGCTGTGGACCGCCAGCATCACCTCCGGCACCCCGTGGCCGCGCGCCTCCGGCGCGAAGCGGTAGACGAGCGGGCCGTAGAGAAGCCCGCCGATGACCGGGACCACGAGGACGACGAAGGGGCCGAGGAAGGCCAGGTGGGGATTGGTGAAGTGCCCGAGGGCGCTGGGGTCGCTGTGGCCGCTGAACAGTTCGGTGAAGGTGCGGATCAGGAAGCGGAAGACGATCGCGCCGAGCCCGGCGCCGGCCCCGATCAGGAGCGCCAGAGCCGCCAGCATCCCGCCCTCTCCGCCGAGGGCGCGTTGCAGGCGAGCGATCAGCCGGTTGGGAGCCGCCGGGGGAGTTGAGGGGACGCTCGATCGGGCCACCAACCGAGCCTAGGAAACGCCCGACGCCCTGATCGCACCCGTTCGTCGCCCCGGTCAGAATTCTGACCCAGCGTTTAGATCACAATGGAGATCATGAGCGAGCGACTGATCGAGGTTCTGACGCTCGATCGCGACCTGGCGGACGGCCTCCAGGGCGCCGGGCGGGCGGCGGCGCGACGCAACTGCGTCAGCCCGGTCGTGATGGTGAGCAAGGGCGAGTGGGACCCGCGCGACCTCGACAGCCCCGACCCCGGGGGCTTCGGCATGCTGCTCCTCTCCGGTTTCCTCGCTCGCAAGGTCGGCCAGGGCGGCCGCTCGGGGGCCGAGTTGCTCGGACCGGGCGACCTGCTCCGCCCCTGGCAGACGGTCGGGGAGGTTGCGAGCATTCCCTTCGAGCCGCGCTGGGAGGCAATCTCGGACGCGAGCATCGCCGTCCTCGGTGCCAGCTTCGCCCGCCGAGCCGCTCCCTATCCGGAGGTGACCTCGCAGCTCATCGGCCGGGCAATGCTGCGCTCCCGCCACCTGGCGGTGAACATGGCGATCGTGCAGCAGGCGCGGATCGACAAGAGGCTGCACATGCTCTTCTGGCACCTCGCCGATCGCTGGGGGAGGACCGGAGCCGCCGGGGTGACGGTCGAGGTTCCGCTCACCCACAGGTTGCTGAGCGACCTGGTCGCCGCCCGCCGGCCGACCGTCAGCACCGCGATCGCCGGCCTGGCCCGGGCGGGCGCGGTGGAGCGGACGGAGAGCGGATGGCTGCTCAAGGGCGGCCCGCCGCCCGAGTTGACCGATATCACCCCTGCCTCGGCCAACGCGGACGGCGGCGCACCCGCACCTGTGCGTCTACTGCAGCCGGGTTAGCCGGTCCCCTGGTGACGCTTCCGGTCGTGGCTCTTGCGGTATTGGGCCATGGCGTAGGCCGCCTGCCCCAGGATCGCGCCGTCCAGCACCGCGAAGCCACCGATGACAACTGAGGAAACCATGCATCGATGGTTGCGCCGATGGGCGTCGCCCGCAAGGGCGGCGGTCAGAGCGCGTACACCGGACCAGGGCCGGGCCGAGGGACGTCACCGCGGCGTCACCCTGAGGATCAGGAGGTCATCGCCCAGTTTGGTCGCCCCTCCGATCGAGGTGGCACGCTCCAGAAGGCGACGCTGATCCACGCTTCCGGACGGCACTTCGAACGCGGTCGTCTGCGTCGAGGAGGCGGGGAAGCCCGCGGCAGCGACCGGCAGGAAGTGATAGCCGCGGTTGGCGCCCACCGGGGCACCGCCGAGGAACAGCCGTGTTACCGCCGCTTCGGCACCCGCCTCCGCTCCTTCGGCAACGGCCGTCGTCTCGACGACGTAGGCGCCGGGGTCAAGCACGACGTCGCGCCAGCCATGACCACTGGTCGCACTTGGGATCGGATCGGACGCCGAGGCTGCAACTTCGCTCAGCTCGGTCGGGCCCTGCGACCAGTCGAGACAGCAGGCATGACCCGCCACCGTCCCGGACGGGTTGTCGACAGCGCCGTCGCCGTTGTCGTCCTGATCGTGGGCGCGAGGGTCCAGCAGCGTCGCCGTTCCGACCAGGGCGGCCGTCGAGGAGTTGAGATCCGATACGCCCAGGGAACCGGGATGGACGTCCACCCCGCGGACCGATCCGTCCCTGATATCGCGGGTGTTCACCTGATTGTCGCGAATGTCGCGCGTGGTGATGGTGTCGTTCCGGATGTCCCGCGTGTTGACCTGATTGTCCTTGATGTCCCGGGTATTGACGGTGTTATCGCGAATCGCTCCGTTCGCCAGCGCGCTGCCGACGATCGAGAGCACAGCGGCGATCGCGATCGCCGGCAAGCTCGGGAGAGCCGCCGTGAAGAGCCGCTTCATGTCTACCTCCGATCTGTTGGATTGCCTTTCGCGTCTGTCGACGCGCCGTCTCACCCTTCAAACCCGACAGTCACCGATCCAAGCGCAGGGGTGTCAGCAGGCGGACAGAGGGGCGGCGGCGCGGTTCGTCCGGCGTCGGCGACCGCGTCATCCGAGCCGATTGCTGCAGACTTTTCGCGGTCGTGAACGAGGAGTCGGCGAAACCCGCCTATCACCCTCTGACCCAGGCGAAGCGCGCGGGCGGCCGCCTGCTCGGGCTGCGCGAGGCGAGCGCGATGGCGATCGGGGGAATGATCGGCGGCGGCATCTTCAGCGTTCTCGGCGTGACGATCGATCTTGCCGGGCACCTTGCCTTCGCCGCCTTCCTGCTCGGCGGCCTGATCGCCGCCCTCACCGCCCATGCCTACGCGCGCCTGGCGCTACATTCCGAACGCGCCGGCGGCCCCTTCACCTACCTCCGCGAGGAGGGCCACACCCGTGCCGCCGCCTGGGTCGCCTGGCTACTGGTCGCCGGCTACGTCTTCGCCCTGGCGGTCTACGCGTTCACATTCGGCCACTACCTAGCCCACGCCCTCGGCCTGCCGACGATCGCGGCCCGGGTGGGCGGGATCGCCGTGATGGCTGGCTTCGCCGCCGTCAACCTGCGGGGCGTCGGCACCTCCGGGCTCATCGAGGACGTCGTCGTCTTCACCAAGCTGGCGGTCCTCGCTGGGATCGCCCTCGTCGGACTCGGAATGTTCTCCGGCGCCCGCCTGGCGCCGCTCGACAACGAGGGATTGGCCGGCCCGCTCCTCGGCGCGGCGGTGATCTTCGTCGCCTACGAGGGCTTCGAGCTCGTCCCCTACGACTACGACGACCTCGAGCGGCCGCGCCG
>DATBHH010000005.1:0-11248 GCA_036557525.1 Solirubrobacterales bacterium
CGTCACACGATCGAGGTGGACTTCCACCCCTACCTGCGCCAAATTCGCCACGAGCGCAGGCGGGCGACTCAAGCCGTCTGAGAGGGAGGCGGGTGCGCCTCCCTCCCCGCTGGGTTCTCCGCTTCGCGGACCGGAGCTCGCCGGAGCTCGCGAGACACACCTGCCTCCTCCCCACGACGCCGCAGCGACGGCGCCGTTGGGGTGGGGTGGGGGCCGCGCGGGCGGGGCCGGAAGGGAGGGCGGCGGCCGAAGCCGTCGTCCTCGCCCGGGGCAGCGTCCTCGTCGGGCTGCGGTTCCTGTGCGGCCCACCAGACCAGCCAGAGCGAGCCGAATACAGGAATCTTCAGCACGACGAGCAGGAAGAAAATCGGCAGGAACCCGTGCATCGGAATCAGTCTAGACCGCTGGCCCACGCCGTCAATGCCTCGACCTGAACCTCCTCGAGGCCGAGCTCGGATTGGGTGGGCACGAGCAGGGTCGGCTCCTCGCGGGCCCGCGCCCACTCGTAGCAGCTCTCGTCGAAGCTGTCGTCGACCCAGGCCAGCGCCCGGCCGCTCCCGTACTCGGCGAGCGGGCCCAGCTTCCAGTGCGCGGAGCCGAACCTGGCCGCCCCCTCGAAGCTCAGGTGGGGCAGCTCCGGGAGGCCGAGGATGTTCGGCAGGTAGTCGTTGGCTTTTTCCTCCCACCCGGTCGCCCAGACCAGGTCGTAGTGCTCCCCCAGCCGCTTCAGCCGCTCACCGGCCGCGATCGAGATGCAATGGACCATCCCGTCGACCAGCTCGAACCGGGCTTCGTCGCGGCTCGGCGGCTGTTCGAACCCGAACAGCGAGATCACCCCGTCGACATCGACAGCAAGAATCGGCCGACTCATATCTGGACTCTAGATGCCCGCATGGCGCCTGCTCAGCGAGGTGTCTCGCACATCTGCGGCCGTCGGGGGGCGGTTGGGCGCCTCGCGACCGGGCGGATACTCAATGTGCCGGTCTCATCGGACCGGCACTTGTCCGGGCGAGAGGTGCCCAACCGGCCGGCCCCTACCAGCGGTAGTGCGCAAACGCCTTGTTGGCCTGGGCCATGCGGTAGATGTCGTCCTTCCGCTTCCAGGCGCCGCCCTGCTGCTGGATCGAGTCGAGGATTTCGCTCGCCAGGCGGTCGGACATCGAATACTCGCGGCGGTTGCGGGCGAAGTCGACCAGCCAGCGGACCGCGAGGGTGCGGGCGCGCCGGGCGGGCACCTCGACCGGAACCTGATAGGTCGCGCCGCCGACCCGGCGCGAGCGGACCTCCAGAACCGGGGTCAGCTGTTTGATCGCCGCCTCCAGGGTCTCGACCGGATCCTCGCCGCTGCGCTCGCCGACGATAGCCAGCGCGTCGTAGACGATCCGCTCGGCGAGCGACTTCTTGCCATCGTGCATCACCTTGTTGATCGTCTGCTGGACGAGCCGGTTGCGGTGGCGGGCGTCGGCCTCGACCGGCCGGATCTGCGCTGCCGAGCGGCGCGGCATCAGGACGCCTTGACGCCGTAGCGCGAGCGAGCCTGCTTGCGTTCGGAGACGCCGGCGGCGTCGAGGGTGCCGCGGACGACCTTGTAGCGGACACCCGGCAGGTCCTTGACGCGGCCGCCGCGGACGAGGACGACCGAGTGCTCCTGGAGGTTGTGGCCCTCGCCGGGGATGTAGGTGGTGACCTCCATCCCGTTCGTCAGGCGGACACGGGCGATCTTGCGCAGCGCCGAGTTCGGCTTCTTCGGGGTCACCGTGGCGACGCGGGTGCAGACGCCGCGCCTCTGCGGCGCCGCGACCCTCTTCTTGCGTCCCTGCCCCGACTTGAGGCCCGGCGTCGTCGTCTTCTTCTTAGGCCGCTTGCGGCCCTTGCGAATAAGCTGATTCGTGTTCGGCACGGCCGCGCATGGTAGCGGGCCGCGGCTCTCGGAGCGAGAACGAGCAGCAGTCCGGCCAGCATCAGCCCGGCGGCGGCGGCCAGCTCGGCGTAGTAGCCGCTCTGCAGCACCGCGCTCGCTCCCGAGAAGCGCGACGCCTGCGAGCCGACGTCGAGCCCGGCGGGCCGGTCGACGAGGAGGACGACCGCGAGGCTGACCAAACCGAGGATGAAGACGACGCGGCCGAGCCGGTTGCGGCCGGTCCAGCCGGCAGCGAGAGCGAGGGCTATCGCGACCGCGCCGACCGGGGCCAGCAGATAGGCGTGCGCCGCCCCCGCGGCTTCGACGCCGACGAGGGGCGGCGTGGCTCCGGGCAGACCCGCGTAGCCGGGCTGGCCGACCTCGACGCCGCGGTAATCGACGAACTGGGAGGCGATCAGGAACGCGCCCGAGGCGACGATCACCGCGCAGACCGCTCGTTCGGGGGTCAGGGCGGCGCTGGCCCGGGTGGCGGCGCGGCTCGCGATGTCACTGGCCCGCAGCAGCCGGCGTTCCGCCACCGAGAAGGCACGCAGCAGCACCACCCCGACCGGGCGCAGCCGCCGGCCCACCCAGCGGGCCCAGCGCCGACCGGCGCCGGCCGCGCGGCGGGCGAAGCGCGCGAGCGGCGGCCAGGCACGGATCATGACGCGGTTGACGTCGCGATCGACCCTGGCCGTCGCCTGCTTCACCCCGCCCGAAGCGACGCCCGGCAGCGCGCGCAGGCGCCGCTGTGTCGCTGCTATCATCGCCCGTCGCTCAGGCTTCTTTTTCGCTGGACGTTTCGCCGGGCCCGCGAGGGCCTTTTTCATGCGCCGATCCCGGCCCTTGCCGGAAGGCTCTCTTTTCGCTCCCCGCTTCACTCCAACCCCGTACCTTAAGACCATGCCACGCACCTTCCCCCTCGAGAAAACGCGCAACATCGGGATCATGGCGCACATCGACGCCGGCAAGACGACGACGACCGAGCGCATTCTCTACTACACGGGCCGCACCCACAAAATGGGCGAGGTTCACGAGGGCGCCGCCGTCATGGACTGGATGGAGCAGGAGCAGGAACGCGGGATCACGATCACCTCGGCCGCGACCGCCTGCGAGTGGGAGGGGCACCGGATCAACATCATCGACACCCCCGGCCACGTCGACTTCACCGTCGAGGTCGAGCGCAGTCTCCGCGTCCTCGACGGCGCGGTCGCCGTCTTCGACGCAGTCGCCGGGGTCGAGCCGCAGTCGGAGACCGTCTGGCGCCAGGCCGACAAGTACCGGGTCCCGCGGATCGCCTACATCAACAAGATGGACCGCACCGGGGCGGACTTCTTCAACGCGGTCGAGACGATGAAGGACAGGCTCGGCGCCCACCCCCTGCCGATCCAGCTACCGATCGGCGGCGAGGCCGACTTCATCGGCGTCGTCGACCTGATCGAGATGAAGGCGTTGACCTGGAAGGACGAGCTCGGGACCGAGTTCGAGACCTCCGAGATCCCGGCCGACCTGCTCGAGCAGGCCGAGCATTACCGGACCGAGCTGATCGAGGCCTGCGCCGACTACGACGATGAGCTGATGGAGGCCTACCTCGGCGAGGAGGAGATCCCGCACCAGCGGATTGCCAGCTCGCTGCACCGGGCCTGCCTCGACACCAAGGTGACTCCCGTCCTCTGCGGGTCCTCGTTCAAGAACAAGGGTGTGCAGCCGCTGCTCGACGCGATCGTCGAGCTCCTGCCCTCGCCGCTCGAGATCCCGCCGGTCAAAGGGCTGGTCCCCGCCGGCAAGGGCGAGGACGGGCCGACCGAGGCGGAGCGCCCCGCGTCCGACAGCGAGCCCTTCGCGGCGCTCGCCTTCAAGGTCATGACCGACCCCTACGTCGGCAAGTTGACCTACTTCCGCGTCTACTCGGGCAAGCTCGAGGCCGGCGGTCGGGTGCTCAACGTCAGCACCGGCAAGACCGAGCGCATCGGCCGGCTGCTGATGATGCACGCCAACAGCCGCGAGGAGATCGAGGAGTGCTACGCGGGTGACATCTGTGCCGGCGTCGGGCTCAAGCAGACCTCGACCGGCGACACGCTGGCAGCGCCGGACTCGCCGATCATGCTCGAGAACATCGAATTCCCCGAGCCGGTCATCGCCGTCGCGATCGAGCCGAAGACGAAAGCCGATCAGGAGAAGATGGGCACCGCGCTTCAGCGCCTCGGCGAGGAGGATCCCACCTTCCAGGTCGAAACCGACGAGGAGACCGGGCAGACCCTGATCCACGGGATGGGCGAGCTCCACCTCGAGGTGATCGTCGACCGGATGCTGCGCGAGTTCAAAGTCGACGCCAACGTCGGCAAGCCGCAGGTCGCCTACCGCGAGACGATCCGCAAGGACGTCAAGAACGTCGAGGGGCGGTTCGTGCGTCAGACCGGCGGCCGCGGCCAGTTCGGGCACGTCGTCATCAACCTCGAGCCGGCGCCGGGCGAGGGCTTCGAGTTCCTCAACAAGATCAAGGGCGGGGCGATCCCGAGCGAGTTCATCAAGCCGGTCGAGGAAGGCATCGAGGAGGCGCTCGAGAACGGCGTCAAGGCCGGCTACCCGATGGTCGACGTCCAGGTCGAACTGGTCGACGGCTCATCGCACGACGTCGACTCCTCGGAGATGGCGTTCAAGATCGCCGGCTCGATGGCGATTCAGGAGGCTGCCCGCAAGGCCAACCCGATCCTGCTGGAGCCGGTGATGTCGGTCGAGGTGGTCACGCCCGAGGAGTTCCTCGGCGACGTGATCGGCGACCTGTCACGACGGCGTGGGAAGGTCCAGGGCCAGGAACAGCGCGGCAACGCGCTAGCGGTCCAGGCCTTCGTCCCGCTCGGCGAGATGTTCGGCTACGCGACCGACCTGCGGTCCTCGACCCAGGGCCGCGCGACCTACACGATGCAGTTCGAGCGCTACGAGGAGGTCCCGGGCAACATCGCCGAGGAGATCGTCGAGCACAGGGCCGGCGAGCCGGTGGGCGCGGCTTCGTGAAATCCCACCTCCACAGCGCCGGACGAACGGTGCAGGCGGGCGTTCGATCCAGCTATATTTCCCAGGTTCGCCTGCAGGCAGCAGAACGCGCGCTGCCTTAGGGCGCTGCAGGCAAGACTTAACCAGCCAAACCAGACGTAACCCGACTCGAAAGGTAGAACGGAGAGCGATGTCAAAGGAGAAGTTCGAGCGCGATAAGCCGCATGTGAACGTCGGCACGATCGGTCACATCGACCACGGCAAGACGACGCTCACAGCAGCGATCACGAAAACGCTCTCCGGCAAAGGTGAGACCGAGGCGAGAAGCTTCGAGGAAATCGACAACGCGCCGGAGGAGAAGGAGCGCGGGATCACGATTGCGACCTCGCACGTCGAGTACGAAACCGACAACCGCCACTACGCCCACGTCGACTGCCCGGGTCACGCCGACTACGTCAAGAACATGATCACCGGCGCCGCCCAGATGGACGGCGCGATCCTGGTCGTCTCGGCCGCCGACGGCGTCATGCCGCAGACGCGCGAGCACATCCTGCTCGCCCGCCAGGTGAACGTCCCCCACGTCGTCGTCTTCCTCAACAAGGTCGACCAGGTCGACGACGAGGAGCTGATCGAGCTCGTCGAGGAGGAGGTCAAGGACCTGCTCAACGAGTACGACTTCCCGGGCGACGAGACGCCGATCGTCAAAGGCTCGGCGCTGAAGGCGCTCGAGGGCGACGAAGAGGCGCAGAAGGCGGTCTTCGAACTGGCGGACGCGCTCGACTCCTACATCCCGGAGCCGGTCCGCGAGCTCGACAAGCCCTTCCTGATGCCGATCGAGGACATCTTCTCGATCACCGGCCGCGGCACGGTCGCCACCGGCCGCGTCGAGCAGGGCATCGTCAACACCGGCGACGAGGTCGAGATCGTCGGAATCAAGGACACGACCAAAACGGTCGTCACCGGGGTCGAGATGTTCCGCAAGATCCTCGACCAGGGCCAGGCGGGCGACAACATCGGCGCGCTTCTCCGTGGCACCAAGCGGGAGGAGATCGAGCGCGGTCAGGTGCTGTGCAAACCGGGCTCGATCACACCGCACACCAAATTCAAAGCTGAGGTCTACTGCCTCAAGAAGGAGGAGGGTGGTCGTCACACTCCGTTCTTCTCGGGCTACCGGCCCCAGTTCTACTTTCGCACCACCGACGTGACCGGCATCGCCAACCTCCCCGAGGGGACCGAGATGGTGATGCCGGGCGACAACGTCGAGATGACGATCGAGCTGATCCAGCCGATCGCCATGGACCAGGGCCTCCGCTTCGCGATCCGCGAGGGTGGCCGGACCGTGGGATCGGGCGTGGTCTCCGAGATCGTCGAGTAGCACCCGAGGGGCGGGCCGAGCACCCCGTCCCCTCGCCGCCGTCGGCGGCGGGACAACTGCAAAAGGACATACGACCGGGGCGGCGCCCCCTCTGAACCGAGCGAAGCGAGCATCGCAGTCTGATTCTTTGCGAGCGGAGCGCAGGCGAAGTTCAGAGATTCAACAGGGGCGGCGCCCCTTTCACGCGGTAAAGGCCGCAGCAAACGAAAAGGAACAGAGAACGAACCGTGGCGACGATCGCGGCGCAGAAAATCCGAATCAGGTTGAAGGCGTACGACCACGACGCCATCGACCGCGCTGCCCGCGAGATCGTCGAGACCGCGGAGCGCACCGGCGCCAGCGTCTCCGGACCGGTGCCGCTGCCGACCGAGAAAAACGTCTACTGCGTGATCCGCTCGCCGTTCAAGGACAAGGACTCGCGCGAGCACTTCGAGATCCGCACCCACAAGCGATTGATCGACATCCTCCAGCCGTCGCCCAAAACCGTCGACTCCCTCCAGCGCCTCGACTCGCTGCCGGCCGGCGTCGACATCGAGATCCGCCTATGACCTTCCGAGAGACAGCCGACCCGGAGACGGCGCGACGCGCGCAAGATCTCCGGATGTGTGACTGCGCCTGGAGCGCCGTCGAGGACCTGTGATGGCCGCGATCCTCGGCAAGAAGCTCGGGATGACGCAGGTCTTCCGCGAGGACGGCACCGTCGTACCCGTCACCGTGATCGCGGCCGGCCCCTGCAAGGTCACCGCCGTCCGCGACGCCGAGCGCGACGGCTACGCCGCCGTCCAGCTCGCGTTCGAGGAGGTCGCCGAGGAGAAGCTGACCGGCGCCGAGATCGGCCACCTGAAGAAGGCCGGCGCGCCGCCGATGCGGCACCTGGCCGAGTTCCGCGACGAGGACCTCGGCGCCGAGGAGGGACCCAAGGTCGGCGACGACGTGACCGTCGCCTCGTTCGAGTCGGGGCAGACGGTCAAGGTCTCCGGCGTCTCGATCGGCAAGGGCTTCCAGGGCGGGATCAAGCGCCACAACTTCAGCCGCGGCCCGGTCAGCCACGGCTCCCACAACGTCAGGGCGCCCGGCTCGATCGGCGCCAGCGCCTTCCCGGCGCGCGTCTTCAAGGGGATGCGGATGCCCGGCCAGATGGGGAACGGGCGGGTCACCCAGCGGGGGCTCGAAGTCGCCGAGGTGGATGCCGAGAACAACCTGCTTCTGGTCCGTGGGTCGGTCCCCGGCTCCAAGAACGCCGTGCTCGAGGTGCGAAGTGAGGCGTAGAGACCGAGTGCGCATATCTGGTTTTTCACGAGGGAGCGGAGACGAACTCCCGGTGGTGTCCGATGAGTAAAGCCGTCGTTCTCGGGAAAACGACCAAAGCCGACCTGCCGAAGGAGCTCTTCGCCGAGCCCTTCCACCAGTCGCTGGTGCATGAGGCGGCGCGCGCCGACCTCGCCGCCCGCCGGCGTGGGACGGCGTCGACGCTGAGCCGCGGCGAGGTCTCGATGACGACGGCGAAGGCCTGGCGCCAGAAGGGCACCGGTCGCGCCCGCGTCGGCTCGCTCAGCGTCCCCAACCGGGCCGGCGGTGGTGTCGCCTTCGGTCCGAAGCCGCGCCACTTCATCGTCAAGGTCAACCGCAAGGCGCGCCGCAAGGCGATGCGATCGGCACTCTCGGTGCACGCCGAGCGCGGCAGCATCGCCGTCGTCGACCCCGCCGCCTTCGAGGCCCCGTCGACCAAGGCGGCGGCCCAGGCGCTGGCCAAATGGGGCGCCACCCGGCCGACGCTGGTCGTGCTCGACGTCGAGGAGGTCGGCGCCCTGAAGAGCTTCCGCAACATCGACCGGGTCACCGTCGCCGAGGCCGGAGCGATCGGCGTCGCCGACGTGATCGGGGCCGCCTCGATCGTCGTCTCGGTGGGCGCGCTCGAGAGCCTGAAGGAGAGGCTGGGCTGATGAGCGCGGAGCGAGCAAGCGTGATCTTCTGGCCATTCGCGCCGCGTGCGAAGCGGGAGGTGGTGTGATGGACCCGCGAACCGTGCTGATCCGCCCCGTCGTCTCGGAGAAGAGCTATGCGCTGATCGGCGAGGGCAAGTACACGTTCAGGGTCGATCAGCGCGCGCACAAGACCCAGATCGCGCACGCGGTCGAAGAGATCTTCGGCGTCGACGTGGTCGCGGTGCGGACCTCGCAGGTGCGGGCCAAGCCCAAGCGCCGCAACCTCGCCCAGCCGGTCGGCAGGACCCGCGGCTGGAAGAAGGCGGTCGTCCAGCTCGCCCCCGGCGAGCGGATCGAGTTGTTCGAGGGCGCGGAGACGGCATAGGGAGAGGACAGATGCCGAACCGGAAAACAAAGCCGACCAGCCCCGGGCGCCGCTTCGCGACCTACCCGATGCGCGAGCAGCTGACCGCCTCCGAGCCGGAGCGGAAGCTGACCGAAGGCCTGCGCAAGTCCGGCGGCCGCAACGGCAACGGCCGGATCACCGCGCGCCATCGCGGCGGCGGCGCCAAGCGCCGTTACCGGCGGATCGACTTCAAGCGCCGCAAGGACGGGGTGCCGGCGAGGGTCGCGACGGTCGAGTACGACCCGAACCGGAGCTGCTACATCGCTCTCCTCCACTACGCGGACGGCGAGAAGAGCTACATCCTCGCCCCGGCGGGCCTCGCCGTCGGCGACCAGGTCCAGGCCGGCAAGGGCGCCGACATCAGGCCCGGCAACGCGCTCTCGCTGCGGGAGATGCCGACCGGAACCGTCGTCCACAACGTCGAGCTCGTCCCCGGCCAGGGCGGCAAGCTCGGCCGCGCCGCCGGAACCGCAATCCAGCTCGCCGCCAAGGAGGGCGACATGGTGACCCTGCGGCTGCCCTCCTCGGAGATGCGGATGGTCCGCGCCGAGTGCCGGGCGACGGTCGGGTCGCTCTCCAATCCCGAGCATCAGAACGTCAAGATCGGCAAGGCGGGCCGCAACCGCCATAAGGGCAAGCGGCCCCAGACCCGCGGCGTCGCGATGAACCCCGTCGACCACCCGCACGGCGGCGGCGAGGCCCACCACACGCCCGGCGGCCACCCCGTGACCCCCTGGGGCAAGCCGACGCTCGGCTACCGGACCCGCAAGAAGCGCAAGCGGTCCGACCGCTACATCGTCCGCGGCCGCAGGCGCGGGAAGAAGAAGAGGTAGCCGGGTGGGACGGTCGACGAAAAAGGGCCCGTGGGTCGAAGAGGCGCTGATGAAGCGAATCGAGGCGATGAACGAGTCGGGCCAGAAACAGATGGTGAAAACCTGGTCGCGGACCTCGACGGTCTTCCCGGAAATGGTCGGGCACACGATCGCCGTCCACGACGGGCGCAGACACGTCCCGGTCTTCATCTCCGAGTCGATGGTGGGTCACAAGCTGGGCGAGTTCGCGCCGACCCGCACCTTCCGCGCGCACTCCGGCACCGGCAAGGCGGCCGAGTAGAGATGGCTGACGAGAAACAGAAAAAAGACGCGAAAAAAGCGGCGCCGAAAAAAACGGCGGCGAAAAAAGACGCCAGGAAACCGGCGAAAAAAGCGGCGCCGAAAAAAGCCGCGAAATCGGAGAAACCGGCGAAACCGGCGAAAGGCGCGAAAAAAGCAAAAGAGGCGGAGAAAGCCGCCCCGAAAAAAGCCGCTCCAACGCCGAAACTCGCCCCGATCGTCGTCCGCGCCAGCTCCCGCTACGTGCGGGTGCCGCCGCGCAAGGCCCGGCTCGTCGCCAACCAGGTCCGGGGGTTGCCGATCGAGCGCGCTCGGGCGCTGCTCGAGTTCTCGCCGCGCGGAGCCGCCGACGACATCCGCAAGTTGATCGAGTCGGCCGCCTCCAACGCCGAGAACAACCACGACCTGATCGCGGACGAGATGAAGGTCGTCGAGATCACCGTCGACGAAGGGCCGACCCTGCGCCGGTTCCGGCCCCGCGCGCTCGGCCGGGCAACCCCGATCAACAAGCGGACCAGCCATATCGCGGTCGCCCTCAGCCCCGAAGGAGACGAGTTCTGATGGGACAGAAGATCCATCCCGGCGGCTTCCGGGTCGGCTACATCCAGGACTGGAAGTCGAACTGGTTCGACGAGAAGGGGTTCGCGGACGTCCTCCAGGAGGACCTCAAGATCCGCGCCCACATCGAGGACAAACTCTCCCACGCGGGACTCTCCGAGATCACGATCGAGCGCCGCGGCGAGGTCTCGGTCGACATCCACACTGCCCGGCCGGGCATCGTGATCGGGAAGTCGGGGAGCGAAGTCGACGCTCTCCGCAAGGAGCTCCACAAGCTCACCGGCAAACCGGTGAAAGTGAACATCCGCGAGGTGAAGCGCCCCGAGCTCGACGCCAAACTGGTCGCCCAGTCGATCGCCGAGCAGCTCCAGAACCGGGTTGCGTTCCGGCGGGCGATGAAACGGGCCCTGACCTCGGCGATGCGCTCCGGCGCCAAAGGGGTGAAGGTGCAGGTTTCCGGCCGCCTCGGCGGGGCCGAGATGGCACGCACCGAAGGCTATTCCGACGGCCGCGTCCCGCTCCACACGCTGCGCGCGAACATCGACTACGGCTTCTTCGAGGCGCGGACCACCGCCGGCCGGATCGGCGTCAAATGCTGGATCAACAAGGGCGAGGTGATGCCCGAGGGCTTCCGCTCCGACCAGATCCCGACCGACGGCGAGCCGCCGGCGGCGCAGCGCGGCCGCGGCCGCGGGGGAGGCGATCGCTGATGCTGATGCCGAAGCGGGTCAAACATCGCAAACAGATGCGCGGCAGGATGCGCGGCAACACCAAGGGCGGCAGCCACGTCGCGTTCGGCGAGTACGGCCTCAAGACCCTCGATCGCGGCTGGATCACCAACCGCCAGATCGAGGCCGCGCGCGTCGCGATGACCCGCAAGATCAAACGCGGCGGCAAGGTCTGGATCAACATCTTCCCCGACAAGCCGTATACGAAGAAGCCGGCCGAGACGCGGATGGGCTCGGGCAAGGGCAACCC
>DATBHH010000006.1:0-14696 GCA_036557525.1 Solirubrobacterales bacterium
TCTTCTTCGCGCTGGTCGGCATCTCGATGATGCTGCTCGGGCTGAACCTGATCACGACGATCGTCACCATGCGGGCGCCGGGTCTGACCTGGCGCCGCCTGCCGATCTTCTGCTGGGGCGCCCTCAGCACCTCGATCCTGATGGTGCTTGCCGCACCGGTCCTGATCGCGACGCTGCTGATGGTCGCGTTCGACCGCGGGCTCCAGACCTCGTTCTTCCTCCCCAGCGCCGGCGGCAGTCCCTACCTGTTCCAGAATCTCTTCTGGTTCTTCGGCCATCCGGAGGTGTACGTGCTGGCGCTGCCTGGAATGGGGATCCTGCTCGAGATCCTGCCCGTCTTCGCGCGGAAGCCGCTCTGGGGCTACAGGGTCGCCGTCGCCGGGCTGCTCGGGGTCATGCTGCTCAGCTTCTTCGTCTGGCAGCACCACCTGTTCGTCAGCGGCCTCAACTCCGGGCTGCGGCCCTTCTACATGTTCTCGACCGAGTTGATCTCGATCCCGACCGGGCTCGTCTTCCTCTGCGGCATGGCAACTCTCTGGCGGGCGCGAATCCGGTACACGGTCCCGATGCTGTTCTGCCTGGCCTGGTTCTTCAACTTCTTCATCGGCGGCGTCTCCGGAGTTTTCCTCTCCGACGTCCCGAGCGACGTCGCCACGCACGGCAGCTTCTTCGTCATGGCGCACTTCCACTACACGATCATGGGCGGCCTCGTCTTCACCTTCTTCGCGGCGATCTACTACTGGGTGCCGAAGATGTTCGGCGTGATGCTGAACGAAACGCTGGGCAAGATCCACTTCTGGGCGATGTTCATCGCCTTCAACTCCACCTTCTTCCCGCTTTTCGCGCTCGGGCTGATGGGGATGCCGCGGCGGGTGGTCACCTATCCGTCGCATCTGCAGGCCCTCAACGACTGGGTCTCGGTCTCGGCCTTCGTACTCGGGGCCTCGATGCTCGTCTTCCTCTTCAACGTCGTCTACTCGCTGGCGTTCGTGCGCGAGCCGGCAGCTGCCAATCCGTGGGACTCGAAGTCGCTCGAGTGGCAGACGCCGACCCCGGTGCCGCTCCACAACTTCGATCGGCCGCCGGTGATCGACTCCGACCCGTATGAATACGGCCAGCCGCCGCCGCCGACGGTCCCCAGGGAGGCCCCGGCCGGAGCCGGGTAGTCATGCAGGAGTCACTTCGACACCAGACCGAGGCCTATGTCGAGCCGCCGGAGTTGGCCGACCGCATCGACCGGGTCGGCTTCGGCCTCATCGCCGGCGCCACGATCACATTCTTCTTCTGCTTCGTCTTCGCCTACTTCTACCTGCGCTCGCTCGACAACAACGGCCTCTGGCGCCCGGCGGGCATCGACGCCCCGGATGGCTATGGGGTGGCGATCACGGTCGCCTTCGTGCTCAGCGCGGCGCTCTTCGCCTACGTCGCCCTGGCGGCGCGGTCGGGCCGCCGCTGGTCGATCATCGCCGGCATATCGCTCTTGCTCGGGTTCCTCGGCTGCGTCCTGCAGGCGTTCGAGTACGCGAACCTCGGCTTCGGTCCCGAAGACGGGGGCTACGCCAGCGTCTTCTACGGCTGGACGGCGTTCTTCACCGTGTTCGCGCTGATCGCGCTCTATCGGATCGAGACCATTTTCGCCTCCGGTTTGCGATATCGCGAGTCCGAGACATCCGAGCCGCCGCCGGACATCACGCCCGGCGCCTACTACTGGTTGCTCCTGGCGGCGATCTCGGTCCTGGCCTGGATACTTCTCTACCTGGTGTAGGAGATGGCGATCGCAGCTATCACGGCCCTGCTGTTTGCGACCGCCGGCTGGACGACCTTCTCAGCCGTCTTTTCGACGGTGTTCCCGCTACTCGTCGTCATCGCCGTATTGAGCTGGTACTGGGTGGCCTCAAGACGGCACCCGTGAGTGGATCGACCGAAGCCTTCAGCGAGAAGATGAAGCCGCGAGGGGTCACTCGGCGCCTTGCATTGGGCGCGGTGACGATCGCAGCGCTGATCGGCGTGGCGTTGGGAATCGGCCTGCATCTGGCCGGCAGCGGCAGCGGCGCTCAAAGGCCGGAGGTCAGCCTCAAAGGTCAGGCGATCTGGCCGCCGGGAATGAGGCCGGCGCCCGGCTTCTCGCTGCCGGACCAATCGGGCGAACTGTTCTCGCTGGCCTCGGCCCGAGGCCGGTCGGCGGTGCTCATGTTCATGGACTCCCACTGCCACCAGGAGTGCCCGCTCGAGGGACGGGCGCTGGCCGCGGGCCTGCGCCGGGTTCCGGGTGAAGAGCGTCCGCTGATCGTCGTCGTCAGCGTCAACCCCTGGGAAGACACGCCCGCTTCCGCGCGGCGGGCGATCGCGCGCTTCGGCCTGGCGTCATTCGACTGGCGATGGCTGCTCGGCTCCAGGAAACGCCTCGAACCCGTGTGGCGCAAGTTCAGAATCGAAGTGCGGCGGACACCCGGCGACATCGAACATACCGACGCGCTGTACCTGATCGACTCGCGTGGATTCGAGCGGGCCGGGATGGTCTATCCGTTCCTGCCGACCTGGGTCAGCGACGACATCGGAACGCTCGCCGCCGAAGGGTCGTAGCGCCCGGCCGGTCCGACGTCTGGTCCAACCATCTAGGGCCGGAAGCCTTTTTTCAGCAGCGCATTGACGTCCGCGACGGGGCCCAGGTGGCCCAGCTTGTCGGGGTTGACGATCGAGTTGACCGACTGGATCTCGCCGCTGTCGGTCTCGATGATCAGCGCGCTGATCAGCCGGCCGTCCGGGTCGTAGGCGAGCGCGCCGAGGCCGCCGTTGAGCTCGGCGCGGCGCAGTTCGACACCGCCGAACCGCTCGGCTCTTCTTCGGAACCCCATCATCGCCCGGGCGACGCGGCCCCGCCCGAGGAGCGCCCTGGCCAGCGCCGGCGCCTTGCCGCCACCGTCGCCGTGCAGCGAGGCCTCGGCGGCGAGCAGCGATTCCAGCTTCTGGAGGTTTCCCTCCTCGTAGGCGTCGAAGAAGCTGGCGGCGAGCCGGTCGTGCTGCTCGCGCGACGTCTCGAACCGCGGCTCCCGCTCGCCGACATGGCCCCGGGCCCGGACCGCGAGCTGGCGGACCGCGGCCGGGCTCTTGCCGAGGACCTCCGCGATCCGGTCGTGGGGATAGTCGAAGACCTCGCGCAGGAGGAACACCGCCCGCTCCTCGGGCGTCAGCGTCTCGAGCACCACCAGCAGGCCAAGGGAGAGCGAATCGGCGATCTCGGCGTGCCGCGCGGGGTCCTCCTCCTCCGCGGTGAGGATCGGCTCGGGAAGCCACTCGCCGGTGTAGACCTCGCGCCGCGCCCGGGCGGATCGCAGCTCGTCGATCGACAGTCGCGTCACCACGGTCGTGAAGTAGGCCTCGGGCGACTCGATATCGGAACCCTCCTCGAGCTCGCGGTAGAGACGGAGGAATGCCTCCTGGACGACTTCCTCGGCTTCGCTGGCGCTGCCCAGCATCCTGTAGGCGATCGCGAACCCTTTCGGTCTCAGCCGATCGAACAGCTCGTCGATCACCGGTGGGCTCCCATCATCGGTCGGTTACCCCGGATGAGGCGACCTTCACGCCGATCGCTCGGCATCGTGGCAATCCATTGCGACAGGCGCCGGATCAGGACGACCGGGGCGATGAGGGCGGCGGCGATCACCGCGAGGACCGCGGCGACCGCCAGGAGCGGCAACAACGCCACGATCAGCAGCGCGACGATCGGCACCGCCAGCGGGAACAGCGCCATGGTGAGGATCCCGCCGCCGACCAGAAAGTCCGAAACCGTGTCGAGGAGATTCGTCGTGGGCTGCTCGGTTGATTGCTCGGTGGACATGATTGCTCCTTTCCTCGTTCACCCGGCGGGTGCCCCCGCCCCCTGCAGCGCGCCCTGGCCGTCCGCCTCGATCGACTCGATCGGTTCGCGCTCGATCTCGTGCTCGCGGACCAGCCAGAGGGCGAGCGCGGCGCCGACGAAGCAGACCACGCCGCCCAGCACCAGCACCTCGTTGAAGCCGGAAAGGAAGCCTTCGCGCGCGGCGCTGATGACGGCGTCGTGGGTCTGCGGGGGGAACCCGGCGACGGCTCGCCCGAGATCACCCGACGAGGCCGCTTCGACCAGCTGCCGCGGGTGGTCGCCGCTGGCGGCGGGCGTTCCCGCGGTCAGCGAGCTGACCCTGTCGGCGCCGCGGGCGACGAAGACCGCGCCCCAGACGGCGACCCCGACGGAGACTCCGACCTGGCGGAAGGTGTCCATGATCCCCGCCGCCATCCCGCTCCGCTCCTTGGGCACGACGCTCAGCGCGACGTCGCCGATCACCGGGTTGAGCAGTCCTCCGCCGACGCCGAGGACGAGGAAGCCGGCGAGCAGCGCCGTCCACTCCGAGCCGGCGTTGACCCCGGACATCAGCAGCAGGCCCGTTCCCGCCGTCGCGAGACCGAATCCCAGCAGCGCCCGCGCCGGCACCCTGGTGAGCAGCGCTCCGGCGACCGGTGCCACCAGGAAGGTCACCACGGTGATCGGCAGGTAGCGGAGCCCGGCCTGGAACGGCGAGTAGCCGAGGTAGTCCTGGAGGTAGAGGCTGGTGTAGAGGAAGAGCGCGAACACCGAGACCGATAGCGCGAAGGCCGACAGCTGGATCCCGGTGAAGGAGGCGCGCCGGAAGAGGCCGAGCGGCAGCATCGGCTCGCGGACCCGGCTCTCGACCGCGACGAATGCCGCCATCAGCGCCGCCGCGCCCGCGAATAGCGAGACGATCAGCGTGCTGCCCCAGCCCTCGTCGTTGCCGCGCACGAGTGCCAGCACGAGCATGAAGAGGGCGCCGCTGAACGTCGCCACCCCCGGCCAGTCGATGCGGGTCGCGTGGGGGTCGCGGCTCGCGCGCAGCTTCGCGTAGGTGATCGCGATCGCCGCCAGGCCGATCGGCACGTTGAGGTAGAAGATCGACTGCCAGCCGAGGCCGTCGGTGAGCGCGCCGCCGACAAGCGGGCCGATCGCCACCGCGACCCCGATCGTCGCCCCGTAGGCACCCATCGCCGTCGCCCGCTCGCGACCGGCGGGGAACTCCTGCGCGATCAGGGCCAGCGAGACGGCGAACATCACCGCGCCGCCGATTCCCTGCAGGGCGCGGGAGAGGTTGAGGAAGGTCGGGTCCGGCGCCAGCGCGCAGAGCAGCGAGGCGAGCGAGAAGATGGCCAGGCCGGCGGTGAAGACGCGCCGCCGGCCGAGCCGGTCGGCGAGCGAGCCGGCCGAGAGCACCAGCGCCGCCAGCGTCAGCGCATATGCGTCGACCACCCACTGCAGGTCGCTGAAGCTCGCGCCGAGGTCCTTGCGGATCGAGGGAAGCGCCACGTTGACGACCGTTATGTCGAGCAACAGCATGAAGGTCGCCACCGATACCGCGATCAAAGTCCACCATTTGCGTGCCATGCGAAGTCCTCCAGGTCTCGTCTTCATGCGTCTCAATGGCAAGACGAGATGGCGGCCGCGGATGTGACTGCCCGGGTCCTTGTGTGACGAGTCGCGCACGGGGTTGTCACAGCGACCTCGTCGGCTTCGTCTTCACTCCCGACAGCAGAAACGAGAGGAGGCGGACATGACTCAGGAGTTCCCGGCGGGACGGATGCAGCTCGGCGATGAGGCCCCGAAGCCGCTGATGGCGGCGATGGTCAGGCTCGAGAGCTCGATTGAGCTGGAGGATCGGCTCCACCACCTGTTGAGCCTCCGAGCCTCGCAGATCAACGGCTGCGCCTTCTGCATTGACATGCACTGGAAGGACGCGCGCGCTGCGGGCGAGCTCGAGGAGCGGCTCTACTCTCTCGACGCCTGGCGCGAGAGCCCGGTCTACGACCGGCGCGAGCGCGCCGCGCTCGAGCTCTGCGAGGCGATGACGCTGATCTCCGAGGGCCACGTGCCGGATGGTGTCTGGGAGCAGGCCAGCGACGCCCTCGGCGAGGAGCTTGCCCAGGTCGTCTTCGCGATCGCCGCGATCAACACCTGGAACCGGCTGATGATCACGACGCGGGCGGAGCCGGGCCACTACGAGCCCGGGATGCTCGCCGCTGCTTGAGACCGCAGGATCGGGGTAATGACCCTCAGAGGTCAAGTGCAAGAGCGGCGGGCGTCGGAGGCCGAGATAGAGGAGCAGCGAAGGCTGACCTTCGCGATCGCCTACCGGATGACCGGCAGCGTCAACGACGCCGAGGAAATAGGCCAGGACGCCTTCGTCAGGCTCGAGCGCGCCCGTCGGGATGGCGAGGCGGTGGAATCCCCGCGGGCGTGGCTCTCGACCGTGACCACCCGTCTCGCGATCGACCACATGCGCTCGGCCCGAGCGAGGCGGGAGAGCTATGTCGGCCCCTGGCTGCCCGAGCCGCTGCTGACCGAGGGCAATCCCGGGCCGGCTGAGCAGGCCGAGGTCGCCGACTCGGTTTCGCAGGCCTTCCTCGTTGTCCTCGAGACGCTCTCGCCGGTCGAACGCGCGGTCTTCCTACTCCGCGACGTGTTCGGCTACGACTATTCCCAGGTGGCCGAGGCGGTCGGCAAGGGCGAGCAGAACTGCCGCCAGATCGCGCGGCGCGCCCGGAAGCATGTTGAAGCGAGAGAAGCCCGCTTCGATGCCGATCGAAGCCACGGCGACGAGTTGCTCGATCGCTTCCTCGACGCCAGCGAGAGCGGCGACGTCGAGGCGCTGAAGGAGATCCTCGCCGACGACGCGGTCGTCTACTCCGACGGAGGGGGAAAGGTGGCGGCGGCGCGCCGGCCGTTCTCCGGGATCGACCGGATCGCTCGCTTCATGGTGAAGATCACCAGCCGGCGCCCCTGGCGGGACGGCTTCCGGCGCCGGCGGATCAGCGTCAACGGCCAGCCCGGTCAGATGACGATCGGGCCCGCCGGCGATGTCACCGACGTGCTCACGGTCGAGGGCGCCGGTGGCCTGATCAGGACGGTGCGGATCGTCCGCAACCCGGACAAGCTGCGCCACCTCCAGACGTAGTCGGCCGAGGCTCAGCCGGCGATCGCCGCGCCCAGCTCGGCGAGCTGGGTCGCGATGCCGGCCCGGACGCCGTCGCAGATTTCGTGGACGCCGGGGTCCGCGATCCTGTAGAGGGAGCTGGTGCCGCGCTTGCGCCGGGTGACGAAACCGACCGCGAGCAGCGCCGAGAGGTGTTTGGAGACGTTCTGCTGCGAGCCGCCGATGTGGTCGGCGACTTCCCCGACCGAGGCCTCGTCGCGATTGCGGAGCAGGTCGAGGATGCGAAGTCGGGTGGGATCGGCGAGCGCGCGGAAGCGCCGCGCGATCAGTTCGGCGGCGTCCTGTGGGAGCGGATCGGTCATCGGACCTCCATTCTACCAATCAACAACTCTATAGTTGTAAAACTGCTAGATTGTGAAGTGGTAGAGATGATCGCTCGATCCAGGAGGTCGAAATGTCAGAGAGTTCAGTCACGGAGCTTCCCGCCAACGTAGCGGGCGCCGACGACGCCGGCTCGCACCGGATCAGAGGGAGGGGATGGCCGCTCGAGAGGGTTCTGTTCGTCCTCGCCGGGACGATGACGGGGTTGAGCGCCCTGCTGAGCGCCCTCGTCAGCCCGTGGTTCCTCCTGCTGACCGCGTTCGTCGCCGTCAACCAGCTGGTCTTCGCCGCGGTCAACGACTGCCCCGCTTCGCTGATCCTCCGGCATGGGTTCGGCGTCGAGCGGGCGGCGGGGTGCGGATAGATGAGTTCGCTGGGTCCCATCGGCAGGCTCGGCCGCTACGCCGCCACCCACCGGCGGCGGGTCTTCATCGCCTGGGCGATCGTCGCCGTCGGCCTCGGCTTCCTCGCGCCGCGGGTCGAGACCGCGCTCTCGGGGGCGGGGTGGCAGGCCAACGGCTCCGACTCGGTGAAGGTCCGCGAACAACTCGATCGCTCGTTCGGGGGCGCGGGCGCCTACGCGATCCAGGTCGCCGTTCACTCCCGTGGGCGGACTGCGGCCGATCCCGCCTTCCGGCTGACCCTGGAGCGGGTGGCGACGGTCCTCGCCGCCGACCCCTCTGTCGGCAGGGTGGTCCGGCCCTCCCGCGGCACCTCGATCTCCCGCGGCGGCCATACCGCGATCGTCGTCGGGACCGCCGCCGAGGGCCCCAACGAAATGGTCGCGGCCGCCAACGACCTCAAGACCGAAGTCGCCGCCGCCGCCGCGCCGGGCGTCGAAGCGAGCCTGACCGGCGCCGCCGGCATGTGGTCGGACTTCAACGAAGCCAACCGCGAAGCGATGATGAAGTCGGAGTTCCTCTCCTGGCCGGTGACGCTGGCGATCCTCGTCCTCGCCTTCGGCTCGCTCGTCGCCGCGGGCCTGCCGCTGATGCTGACGATCGTCGGCCTGATCGCCTCGGCCGGACTCCTCTACCTCGGAACGCTGATCTCGCCGATCTCGATCTGGGCGATGAACTTCGCGCTTATGTTCGCGCTTGCTCTCGGCATCGACTACGCCCTGTTCATCGTGATGCGATTTCGCAACGCCCTGTTCGGGCAGGGCCTGGGCCGCACGGAGGCGGTCGCCGAGACGATGGACACGGCCGGCAAGGCAGTTCTCCTCTCGGGCCTGACCGTCCTGATCGCGCTCTCGGCGGTGATGCTCGTGCCGAGCCCCGCCTTCCGCTCGATGTCGCTCGGAATCATGATCTCGGTCATCTTCGTTCTCGCGGCGACGATGACCCTGCTGCCCGCCGTGCTCGTCAGGCTGGGACCGCGTGTCGACAGGCTGGCGCTTCCCTGGGCGCATTCCGGCGAGCACCGCTCGCGGCGCTTCGCCCGCTGGGCCGAACTGCTCTGGCGCCGGCCGCTGCTGTTCGGCGGCGCGGCCCTGATTGCTCTCCTCGGCCTGGCGATCCCGGTGCTCGGCCTCGAGACCGGGATGCCGTCGATCAAGGTGGTCCCGAAGAACGATCCGTCCCGAGTCGGCTATCGGCAGATCAGCACCGCCTTCGGCCCGGGGGTGCCCGGCACCCTCCAGGTGACCGCCCCGCGCCCGGAGGCGAGGGCCGCGGTTGCGACGCTGCGGGCAGATCGCGGCATCGCGGCCGTCGCGGCGCCGGTCCCGGGACGCGAAGGACTGGTCCTGATCCAGGCCATCCCGCGTGCGGGTCCCTCGACGAGCGCCGCCGCGGCCACGGTCGATCGGCTGCGCGGCGCGCTGCCCGACGGCGTGCTGGTCGGTGGCCCGTCGGTCGAAAACCACGACCTCGAAGCGGCGCTCGCCGCGAAGACCCCGCTGGCGATCGGCGTCGTGCTGGGCCTCGGGTTCCTGCTTCTGCTCGTCGCCTTCCAGGCGCCCCTGGTCGCGGCGATCGGCGTTCTCGCCAACCTGCTCTCGACAGGAGCCGCGTTCGGCGTCGCGACGCTGATCTTTCAGGACGGTCACCTCTCCGGTCTCCTCGGGTTCGAATCGCAGGGTTTCCTCGACGCCTGGGGGCCGATCTTCTTCTTCGCGATGATCTTCGCGATCGCGATGGACTACACGGTCTTCCTGCTCTCCTCGTCCCGCGAGCACTGGGAGGCCTCGCACGATCCCAAGGAGGCGATGGTCGGGGGCCTGGCCCACTCGGGCCGCGTCATCCTCGCGGCGGGCGCGGTGATGGTCGCCGTCTTCTTGACGTTCGCGCTCTCCGGGCCGCTTCCCCCGAAGGAGATGGGGGTCATCCTCGGCGTCGCCGTCCTTCTTGACGCCTTCCTGGTCCGGCTTCTGCTGCTGCCGGTCTTCCTGCGGCTCAGCGGTCGCGCGGCCTGGTACCTGCCGGGCTGGCTCGGCCGCGTCCTGCCCGACGTCCACTTCGGTCATGGGCCGAAGCCGCCCGCCCGGTCCGTGGCCGAAGAGAGGGAGCTCGTCGGAGCCGGCGGGGTGCGGTAAGCCCGCGAGAACACTGCGGCTTTGCGCGGATGGCGCCGCCGCCGCCGGGCCCGATCCTGGGGGTGTGAATCGGATCGTCATCATCGGCGGCGGCACCGGCGGTACCCTCGTGGCCAACCGCCTTCGCAGGCAGCACCGGCCGGAGGAGCTCGAGATCGTCGTCGTCGACCGCGACGACCGCCACGTCTACCAGCCGGGCCTGCTCTTCGTGCCGTTCGGCATCGACCGGCCCGAGGGCATCGTCCGCTCGCGCAGCGCCCAGCTCCACGACGGCATCGGCTTCCGGACGGCCGACGTCGACCGCGTCGACGTCGAGGCAAATGCGGTTCGGCTCGCCGACGGCGACAGCCTCGAGTACGACGCGCTGGTCGTCGCCAGCGGCGCCTCGCTCCTCTACGAGGAGACCGAGGGGCTGCGGGGGCCGGGCTGGGGCGAGAGCGTGTTCTCGTTCTACTCGGTGCAGGACGCGGCTGCGCTGCGCGCGGCGCTCGCCGAGTTCGACCGCGGACACCTCGTCGTCAACCTCGTCGACATGCCGATCAAATGCCCGGTCGCGCCGCTCGAGTTCTGCTTCCTCGCCGACTGGTTCTTCCGCGAGAGGGGGGTTCGCGACCAGATCGAGATCACCTACGCGACCCCGCTCGACGCCGCGTTCACCAAGCCCGTCGCCGCCGAGCATCTCGGCGGGATGCTCGCGGAGCGCGAAATCCGGCTCGAGGCGGAGTTCGCCACCGGCCGCGTCGATGGCGGCGAGCGCAGGCTGATCAGCTGGGACGAGCGCGAGATCCCGTTCGACCTCGCGGTGGTCGTCCCCCTGCACGGCGGGTCGCCGTTCATCGCCCGCTCCGCCGGCCTCGGCGACGAGCTCGGCTTCGTCGCGGTCGACATCCACACCCTGCAGAGCAGGGCGGCTCCGAACGTCTTCGCGATCGGCGACGCCGCCAGCCTGCCGACCTCGAAGGCGGGCTCGGCGACGCACTTCGAGGCCGAGACGCTGTGCTCGAACCTGGCCCGGTTCCTCGCCCAGGAAGAGCTGCGCGGAAGCTACGACGGGCACGTCAACTGCTTCATCGAGAGCGGCTTCCACCGGGCGCTCCTGATCGACTTCAACTACGAGGTCGAGCCGCTCCCCGGCCGCTACCCGGGGGCGCACGTCGGGCCGCTCTCGCTTCTGCGCGAGTCGCGGCTCAACCATCTCGGCAAGCTCGCCTTCGAGCCGCTCTACTGGCACGTCCTTTTGCCCGGCCGCGGGATCCCCGGCGTCGGCTCCGAGATGTCGACGGCCGGCAAGCAGGCGGCCCTGAACCAAGGAGGAAACCGATGAGCACGATGACCTATGCCGGTGCGCCTGTCGACGTCGACGCCGAGGGGTTCATGACCGATCCGGCGCAGTGGAACGAGCAGGTCGCGGCGGAGATCGCCGCCGAGGCGGGGATCGGCGAGCTGACCGATCGACACTGGCTCGTCGTCAACTTCATGCGAAACGCATATCTCGAATCGGGCTCGGCGCCCTCGATTCGCACCCTCGGCAAGGCCTCGGGCGTGCCGATCAAGAAGCTCTACCAGCTGTTTCCCAAGGGGCCGGCCAAGCTCGCCGCGAAGATCGCCGGCATCCCCAAGCCGCGCGGCTGCATCTAGGAGGAGGAGAGGACGAATGAGCAGCAGGTCGAATGGAACGGCTCCCGAGCCGATCGAGAAGGTCTCGATCATCGTCTCCAAGGGCTCGCTCGAGGGGTTCTACCCCGGGCTGATCATGGCCAACGGCGCCCGCATGGAGGGGATCGAGGCGAACCTCTTCTTCACCTTCTTCGGGCTCGATGCGATCAGCCGGGCGAAGCACGAGCACGTCAAGGTGGCGACAGTCGGCAACCCGGGCCTGCACCTGGCGACCTGGGCGGGAGGCATACCGGGCGTCTCCGGCCTCGTCACGCACAAACTTGCAGATGAGATGGAGAAGCTCGACATCCCGCCGATCCCGGAGTTCGTCGAGATGATCGCCGAATCGGGTGCGGGCCTCTACGCCTGCCAGGCCTCGGTCGACCTCTTCGGCTTGACCAAGGACGACTTCGTCGCCGAGGTCGAGGACGTCATAACGGTCGGCGAGTTCTACGGCCTCGCGGCCGGCGGTCAGATCATCTTCACCTAGCTCCCTGGCTGGTGAAGCCCGCCATCTCAGGCAGTGTTGAGGGCCACGGCTTCGCGGACCAGCCGCTTGAACGCCTCCTCGTCGATCTCCTCGTCCTGATGGAAATCGATTGCTCGACGGGTGTTGCCCTCGAGGCTGGAATTGAACAGGCCCGAGGGGTCCGCCAACGACGCCCCCCTTGCGAAGGTCGTCTTGACGTAGTTCTTGTAGGTCTCCCCAGTGCAGATGATCCCGGCGTGCTCCCACACCGGAACCCCTCTCCATTTCCACTCCTCGACGACCTCGGGGTCGGCCTCCTTGATCAGATCGCGGACCCGGGCGAGGATCTCGCCGCGCCAATCACCCAACTCGACGATTCTGGCGTCGATCAGCTGGGAGGGTGATTCTGAATCGTTCATCCTCTTCATCTTCCCGTCGTCTGTATAGCGAAACCGGGCCTCGCCAGGTCGATCCCCACGACTAGACTGGCCGCCGTGGAGACGATCGGGGAAGAGCAGCCGGCGTCCGAACCGGGCTTCCACCTGCTGCTCGAGCAGGGTGAGGTCGGGGTGCTGATAACCGCCCTCAATCTCCTGATCGCTGACGAGCGCCACGAGCCCCCGATCCGTCCTCTGGCTCGCGAGGTCCTCGCCAGCCTCGAGGCGCCCGGGGAAGAGCTCGGGGTCGCCAAGGTGCCGCTCAGCCCGCCACAGATGAAGATCACGCACACGGCCGTCAAGCTGATGTTCGACGACACTCGTCGTGAGCAGGCTGACGAGCGCGAGGTCCTCCGCCGGATCCTCGAGAAGCTGCCCGACGAGCACACGATGAGAGCGATCGAGCTCGAGTAGTTTCTTTCCCTGTCACATTTGCCTCCTAGCGTTGCTCTCGTCCAACGAATGAAGGGAGCGACAATGGGCGGCAGGAGGGCGATATCGGCGCTGAGCGTGCCGGCGGTGGGCGTGGCGATCCTCATCGGCGGCTGCGGCGGCGGCGACTCGACCACCGGAGCCGGGTCGGCGAGCGGCACCACACCGGCCGGCCAGGCATCGACCGGCGCCGCGATGAAGCACGAGGACTCGATGAAGAAGAAGGGCTCCGCGATGCACGATGAAGGGTCGATGCACGGAGGGTCGATGCACGAAGGGTCGATGCACGACGAAGGGTCGATGCACGGGGGCTGATGGCGCTCCTCGTCGTATTCGGATTCGTCGCCGGCGCCGCAACGGCGGTCTCGCCATGCGTGCTCCCGGTGCTTCCGATCGCCCTCTCGGCGGGCGCCACCGGCGGCCGGCGGCGGCCGCTCGGCATCGTCACCGGCCTGACGCTGTCGTTCACCTTTGCCACGGTCGCGCTGGTCTACGTCATCGCGGCGCTCGGGCTGCCCGACGACCTCCTGCGCAAGCTCGCGATCGTCGTCCTGATCGCCTTCGGCCTGACCCTGATCGCCCCGCCGCTGGCGGCCCGGCTGGAGGGCTGGATCAGCCGGCTGACCGCCCGCGGCGGCGGCGGCCCCGGCGTCGGCGGCGAGAGCTTCTGGTCGGGCGTGCTCGTCGGCCTCAGCCTCGGTCTCGTCTACGCCCCCTGCGCCGGGCCGATCCTGGCCGGGGTCATCACCGTCTCCGCCTCGCAGTCGTTCAGCGCCGGCAGGCTCGCGGTCGCGCTCAGCTACGGGCTCGGCTCGGCCGCCGTCCTCTACGTGCTGATGCTCGGTGGCCGCCGCGCGATCGCGCCCCTGGCCCGCCGCGGCGCCTTCTTTCAGATCGCGACGGGAGCGGTGATGATCGCGGTCGGTCTGGCGATGCTCAACAACTACGACGTCCGCTTCCAGAACGCGATCGCCAGCGACCTGCCGAGCTTTCTCGTCAACCCGAGCAAGGGGCTCGAGGACACCGCCTCGGCGCAAAGCGCCCTGGCGGACCTCCGCGGCAACAGCCACGGCGTCGGCTCCAAGGCCGACGGCGGCGCGCCGCAGAGCGCCGGCAACGGCGGGCTGAGGCTCCCGGTGCTCGGCGTCGCGCCCGAATTCGTCGGCACCGAGAGGTGGTTCAACACGCCCGGCGACCGGCCGCTGACGATGCAGGGGCTGCGCGGACGGGTGGTTCTGATCGACTTCTGGACCTACAGCTGCATCAACTGCATCCGCACGCTCCCCTACCTCACGGCCTGGGACGCGCGCTATCGGCGCGACGGCCTGACGATCGTCGGCGTCCACACGCCGGAGTTCCCGTTCGAGCGGGACGCCGGCAACGTCGAAGAAGCAATCGAACGCAACCACATCCGCTATCCCGTAGTCCAGGACAACGAAGAGGCAACCTGGAACGCCTACGGAAACCAGTACTGGCCGGCCGAGTACTTCGTCGACGCCCAGGGCCGCGTCCGTTACGTCCACTTCGGCGAGGGCGAATACGGCGAGAAAGAGAAGGTGATACGCCAGCTGCTCGCCGAAGCCGGCGACCGCGTGGGCCGGGGTAAGTCGGGGGCGCGCGGGATCGAACCCTCGCTCGGGGTCACCACGCCCGAGACCTACCTCGGCGCCGCCCGCGCCGAGCGCTACACGACGCCGGTCGCGCCCGGGACCGTCACCTACTCGCCGACGCCCGACGACCGCCTCGGCCAGAGCCGGTTCACGCTCGGCGGCACCTGGACGATCACGAACGAGAGCGCGAGGGCGGGC
>DATBHH010000007.1:0-7954 GCA_036557525.1 Solirubrobacterales bacterium
GCGCCGCGACCCGGCCTCGACCTCGAACCAGGCCAGCTCGTGGGCGTCCTCGCGCTCGCGCATCTCGTCGGAGACGATCGCCTCGAGATCGAGCGCCGTGACCTGCTTCTTGCGGTCGGCAATCTCCTTGAACCGCTTGAAGGCGGCGTTGAGGGCGTTGCCCTCGACCTTGAACCCCAGCTGCTCAAGGGCGTCGCGCAGAGCGTGGCGGCCGGAGTGCTTGCCGAGGACGATCGAGTTCGACTCGAGCCCGACCTCGGTCGCGTCCATGATCTCGTACGTCGTCCGCTCCTTCAGCACGCCGTCCTGGTGGATCCCGGACTCGTGGGCGAACGCGTTACGCCCGACGACCGCCTTGTTCGGCTGGATCGGGTAGCCGGTCAGGCGCGAGACCATCCGGCTCGTCTTCGCCAGCTCGCGGGCGTTGACGCCGGTCGTCAGGCCGTGGACGTCTTCGCGGGTCCGGACCAGCATCACTATCTCCTCGAGCGAGCAGTTGCCGGCTCGCTCGCCGATCCCGTTGACGGCGCACTCGACCTGGCGGGCGCCGGCCAGCAGCCCGGCGTAGGAGTTGGCGACCGCCATCCCGAGGTCGTCGTGACAGTGGACCGAGGTCTCGACCTCGCTCAGGCTCGGCACCAACTCGTAGAGGCGCCTGAAGTAGGCGGCGTACTCCTCGGGCGTCGTGTAGCCGACGGTGTCGGGGATGTTGATCACCGTCGCGCCCTCCTCGACCGCGATCGCGCAGACTTCGGCGGTGAACTCGACGTCGGCCCTGGTCGCGTCCATCGGCGAGAACTCGACATCCGGGCAGTAGGACCTGGCCAGCGCCACCGCGGCTCTGGCCTGGCCCTTGACATCCTCGCGGTCGGTCTGGAGCTGGTGCTCGATGTGAATGTCGGAGGTCGAGATGAAGGTGTGGATCCGCGGTCGCTGGGCGTCGCGGATCGCGCCCCAGGCGGCGTCGATGTCGGCCTTGTGGGTGCGGGCGAGGCCGCACACCACCGGGCCCTCGACGCCGCGCGAGATCGCCTCGACGGCCTCGAAGTCGCCCGGCGAGGTGATCGGGAAGCCGGCCTCGATCACGTCGACGCCGAGCCGCGCCAGCTGCTGCGCGATCTCGACCTTCTCGGCGGTGTTGAGAGAGATCCCCGGCGACTGCTCGCCGTCGCGCAGGGTCGTGTCGAAGATGTGGACGCGGTTTGCGCCGTTGGGTGAAGCTGTCACTGGACCAACCTCCTTCTCGCTTTGACTCGAATGACCTTTCTCTCGCGGCTCACGCGCCGCCCAGCGCTATTCCCCCCGAAGGGGGAGGAGAAGGAGAAGCGCCAGGCTGTCGAGCCGGTGCGTCATTCGCTGATCAGCTTAGCGCACGCTCTGCCGGCCGCAATAAGCTGAGCCCATGGAGTCCCGCTCCGGCGGACCGAGCCCCACCCCCTGGCTCGCGCTGATCGCGATGGGAGTCAGCGTCGTCGTCATCGCCAACGACTTCTCGGCGATCAACGTCGCGATCCCGACGATGGAGAAGGACTTCGACACCAACGTGAACACGATGCAGTGGGTGATCAACGCCTACGCGTTGACGTTCGGGGTGCTGATCGTCACCGGCGGCCGGCTCGCCGACATGTTCGGGCGCCGGCGGGCATTCTTCGTCGGCACCGCGATCTTCGCCTCGATGTCCGCCGTCGGCGGCGCCGCGCCGACCGAGACCTTTCTGATCTTCACCCGCGTCCTGATGGCGATCGGCGGCGCCCTGATGTGGCCGGCGATCCTCGGGATGACCTACGAGATCCTCCCCGACGAGAAGGCCGGGCTCGCCGGCGGGATCATCATCGGCGCAGCCGGGCTCGGCAACGCGATGGGACCGCTGATCGGAGGCGTCTTCACCGATCTCCTCACCTGGCGCTGGATCTTTTTCGCCAACGTCCCGGTCGCGATCTTCGCGGTCCTCGTCACCTACCGCTTCGTCCACATCGAGGAGCCGGAGGTCGGCCGGCAGAAGATCGACTACGCGGGCGTATCGGCGATCTCCTTCGGCCTCGTCTCACTGCTGATCGCGCTCGACCAGGTCGACGACTGGGGCTGGGGCGACGCGAGGACGGTCGCCCTGCTGGTGATCGCGGCGATCCTCATTGTCGCCTTCCTCCCGATCGAGCGCCGCGCCGGCAGCAGCGCGCTCATCCCCCGCGACGTGATCCGCAATGAGAGCTTCCGCGCCTCCTGCCTGGCGATCCTCTTCATGTCGGCGACCTTCTTCGCAGCCCTGCTGTACCTGCCGCAGTTCATGCAGAAGCAGCTCGGCTACTCGCCGCTCGAGGCGGGCGTCGGGATGCTGCCATTCCTCGCCACCTTCGCCCTCGTCTCATTTGTCGCCGGCCCTCTCTACAACCGGCTCGGGGCGAAGCTGCTGGTCGTGATCGGCGCCGCCTGCATCACGATCGCCCCGTTCGCCTTCTCGCTGGTCGACGCCGGCTCCGGATACGGCTCGCTGGTCGCAGGCATGATCGTGCTCGGGATCGGGATCGGGAGCTTCTACCCGACCGCTACCACCGCGGGGGTGACCTCGGTCGACGAATCGCAGACCAGCCTCGCTGGCGGGATCATCTACATGTTTCAGATCGCCGGCGGCTCGATCGGCCTCGGGCTGACGACGACCGTCTTCTCATCGCAGGAAACGTTCGTCGACGGAATCCAGGCCGGGTTCCGGCTCGACGCGTTCCTCTCGCTGATCGGCTTTCTGATCGCCCTGCTGTTCGTCGGCGGCAGGATCTGGAGCCGTGGCCAGGAGGCCGAGGCAGCCGCCGAGGCAGCCGCGAGTTGAAGCGACGGCCGGCGCCTACTTGATGACGTTCTTCCCCGAGCCGCCACGGGTGAAGTCGAAGCCCGGGCCCGAGAGGAGGGTGTCGTTGCCGCTGCCGCCGATCAGGACGTCCGAGCCCGGCCCCCCGATCAGAACGTCGTCGCCGGGGCCGCCGACGAGACGGTCCGGTCCCGGCCCCCCGATCAGTTTGTCGTCACCGGACCCGCCGACCAGGATGTCGCGGCCGGTCCCGCCCCGGACCGTGACCGGGACCGTCACGCCCTTCGAGACCGTGACCGTGTCGTCGCCGCCGTCGGCGTTCATTTCGAACCCGGCGATCGGGGGGGCGCCGCAGATGAGCTCGTTCGGATTGCCTTCCGGATTGGTGCAGACTTCGCCGCCGACTTCGAGCGGGACGATCGAGTCGATCACGTAGTCGTGGCCGTCGGAGGTCAGCCAGACGTGGATGTTGTTCGAGGCCGACCCGCCCGCGAGCAGAACCGTGAACGACCCGGGTGCGGCTGCGGTCGCCGGCGAAGCGAACACCGCCGCCAAGAACGCGAACGAGATGACGATTGCCCTCTTCATCGAAAGACCGACCCCTGACCCGGGTGCTCTCTGGCCCCCACTAGGGAAACAGCACAACCTTGCCTACGTTGCGGCGTTCGGCGATGAACCGGTGCGCGTCCCCGGCCTGCTCGAAGGGGAACGAGGCGGCGACGACGGGATCGAGCCTACCGGCGTTCAGATCGCTCATCAACGGCTCCGTCACCCGGCGAATATCGCCCTCCCGATCCCACCACTTGAGCAGGTTGAGGCCGAACACGCCCTTGTTCTCGTTCATCGCGGAGAGGCTCTTCCACCACGGCCAGGTCGCCGCCGGCATCCTCGCCAGCGCCCTGAGCGCCGCCGGCAGGTCGCGGCGCCCGTCGCTGCTGACCTCGGAGATCCCGTACATGACCAGGCGGCCCCCCGGCCGCAGCAGCCGGTAATCCTTGCGGAAGCTGGTCGGCCCCTGGGCATCGATCACGATGTCGACGCCCTCGCCGCCGGTGATCCGCATCACCTCGCGCTCGAAGTCTTCGGTTCGGTAGTCGATCGGGTCGGTCACGCCCTGGGCGCGGATCGCCTCATGCTTGGCACTCGATGCCGTCCCGATCAACAGAGAGGCGCCGGCGTTGCGGCAGATCTGCGTCGCCGCGATCCCGACCCCGCCGGCGGCGCCGTGGACGAGCACCCTGTTGCCCTCGCGCAGGCCGCCCATGATCACCAGCGCCGCGTGGGCGGTCCCGTAGTTGACCGGGAAGGCAGCGCCCTGCTCGAACCCGATCTGATCCGGCAGCGGCAGGGCCTGATCGGCGGCGACGGTCACCAGCTCGGCCTGGCCGCCGAACCGGGTCGGCGCCATGACCCGATCCCCGATCCGGCGGCCGGTGACGCCGTCGCCGACCGACTCGACCTCGCCCGCGACCTCGTATCCGAGGACGCAGGGGGTCTTCGGAGCGTCGGGGTAGAGCCCGACCCGGGCGAGCGTGTCGGCGAAGTTGATCCCGGCGGCCCTGACCGCGATCCGGACCTCGCCGGGGCCAACCGGGGGATCGGGTCGCTCCTGCACCCGAAGCATCTCGGGCCCGCCGCTGCCGTTCAGGACCACCGCTTTCATCAATGTTCGCGCTTCGCTCGCTGCGCGAAGGGCCATGGATAAACGCTTGCTCGCTCTGCGCTCACCGGCTTGACCATATCCAGCCACCCCCCGGCGCGGGAGCCGAGGAGGCGGCGGTCTTGGTCAGAGGTCGACGGAGCGGCCGAGCGTGAAGCCGTCGAGCTCGAGGATCTTCGCGATCGTCTCCTCGCGGACGGCCGCGTCGGAGGTGAGCGCCATCACCGCCTGCTCGCCGCCGGCTGAGGCGCCGACGGCGGCCGAGACGATGTTGACGCCCTGCTCGCCGAACACCGACCCCACCCGACCGATCATCCCCGGCTGGTCGGCATAGCGGAAGACCGTGAGGTGGTCGGCGAACGGCAGGTAGAAGCTCTCGCCCCAGACCGACACCAGGTAGGGCTCGTTGCGGGGACCCACGCCGGTCCCCGAGACTCCGGCCTCCTGATCGCCGATCCGAACCGTGATCAGCTCGGTGAAGTCCTCGGACCCGGTGTCGTTCGTCTCGGTCAGCTCGATGCCGCGCTCCTCGGCCATCTGCGGCGCGTTGACGAGGTTGACCGGCTCCTCGGTGTGGCCGGAGAGGACGCCGACCAGGACCGCGATCCCGAGCAGGCGGGTGTCGTGGGCGGCGATCCGTCCCCGGAACTCGGCGCTGACGCGCTCGACCGAGCCGCCCCCGAGCCCCTGGGCGAGCCGGCCGAGCTTTTCACAGAGCGGGACGAACGGCGCCAGCGCCTCCATCTCCTCCGGTCGGACGGCGGCGATGTTGACGGCGTTGGTGACGACGCCCCCGCTCAGCGCCGCGGTGACCTGTTCGGCGGTGACGATCCCGGCCCGGTCCTGGGCCTCGGCCGTCGAGGCGCCGAGGTGCGGCGTGACGACGACGTCGTCGCGGGCGAAGATCGCGTGCTCGGTGAACGGCTCCGACGGGAAGACGTCGAGCGCGGCGCCGGCGAGCTTTCCAGACTCGAGCGCCTCGAGCAGCGCGTCGAGGTCGACCAGCTCGCCGCGGGCGCAGTTGACGAGCCGGGCGCCATCCCTCATCGCCGCGATCGAGGAGGCGTCGATCAGGCCGATCGTCTCCGGGGTCTTCGGAACGTGGAGGGTGACGATGTCGGCCGCGCCGAGCAGCTCCTCGAGCTCCGCCACACCGTCTACCCCGAGCTCGCGGAAGCGCTCGGTCGAGACGAACTTGTCGTAGGCGATGACGTCCATCTCGAAGCTCTGCGCGCGCCGAGCGACCAGCTGGCCGATCCGACCGAACCCGATCACCCCGAGCGTCTTGCCGTAGAGCTCGGTTCCCTTGAAGCGCGAGCGCTCCCAGGCGCCGGCGACCAGGGTCGCCTGTGCCTGCGGGATGTTTCTGCACAGCGCCAGCGTCAGCGCCAGGGTGTGCTCGGCGGCCGCGACCGAGTTCGATTCGGGGGCGTTGGCGACGACGATCCCGCGCCTGGTCGCAGCGGTGATGTCGACGTTGTCCACGCCGGTGCCGGCCCGGCCGATGACCTTGAGGTTCTCGGCCCGGCCGATCAGGTCCTCGGTCACCTTCGTCGCCGAGCGGACGAGGATCGCGTCGTAGCCGCCGATCGCCTCGCGCAGCTCATCGTCCGACATCTCGAACCCGAGGTCGACGTCGAAGCTCTCGCGCAGGAGGTCGATTCCCGAGTCGGCGATCTTCTCCTTGACGAGGACCTTCATCGGCGCACCTCGGCGACGTTCGCGATCACCCAGTCGATGCAGGCGGTCAGGGCCTCGACGTCGGCGGGGTCGACGGTCGGGAACATCCCGATCCGCAGCTGGTTTCGTCCGAGCTTGCGGTATGGCTCGACGTCGACGATGCCGTTCTCCCGCAGGGTCGCCGCCAACGCGGCGGCGTCGACGGCATCGTCGAAGTCGATCGTGCCGACGACCAGCGAGCGCCTGGCGCGGTCGGCGACGAATGGGGTCGCAAGTTCGCTTGCCTCGGCCCAGCCGTAGAGGGCCGTGGAGGAGGCCGTCGAGCGGGCGACGCACCACTCGAGCCCGCCTTCGGCGAGCATCCACTCGACCTGATCGGCGAGCAGCAGCAGGGTGGCGAGCGCGGGCGTGTTGTAGGTCTGGTTCTTGCGCGAGTTCTCGATCGCCGTCGGCAGCGAGAGGAAGGCCGGCTGCCAGCGGCCGACGGCGCCGTCGAGCTCGCCGGCGCGGGCGATCGCGGCCGGGCTCAGCAGCACCAGCCAGAGCCCGCCGTCGGCGCCGAAGGCCTTCTGGGGGGCGAAGTAGTAGGCGTCGGCCTCGGCCGGGTCGAGCGGCAGGCCGCCGGCCCCGGAGGTTCCGTCGATCAGAACCAGCGCCTCGCCCGCGCCCGAGGGGCGCCGCACCTCGACCATCACCCCGGTCGAGGTCTCGTTGTGAGCCCAGGCGATCGCGTCGGCCGCGGGGTCGGCGACGGGCTCCGGCGCGTCACCGGGCTCGGCTTCGACCAGGATCGGGTCAGCGAGGAAGGGCGCCGCCGCCGTCTCCCTTGCGAACTTCTGCGAGAACTCGCCGTAGGCGAGGTGCAGGGCGCGCTCGCGCACCAGCCAGGCCACCGCGGTATCCCAGAAGGCGGTGGTGCCGCCGTTGCCGAGCGCCACCTCGTAGCCGTCCGGCAGGCCGAACAGCTCGGCGAGGCCCTCGCGCACCGACCCGACCAGGTCGCGGACAGGCGCCTGGCGGTGCGAGGTCCCCATCAGGTCGGCCCGCTCGGCGAGCCTCGCCAGAGCCTCGGGGCGGACCTTGGACGGGCCGCAGCCGAAGCGCCCGTCGGCCGGCTTGAGGCCGGTCGGGATCTCTGCTGTTCTCGTCGTCGGAGTCATGATCGTCGGCGCGGAGGCGACAGGTTATTGACCCGCGCGGGTGGACCCGCGCCCACGGCCGCGCCTTGTTGCATACGATCCTGCCGATGCCCGAGGAGAATCGGACGCAGGCGGTCGAGGGCGAGGGCTATGCCGTCGCCAACATCGACGACCTCGGAGAGGGCTGGGGCTTCCGCAAGATCCGCCAGGGCCTCGGGGTCACCGCCTTCGGCGTCAACGCAATCGTGGTGCCGCCGTCCTATGAGACCGGCCGCCACTTCCACGACGAGCAGGAGGAGCTCTACTTCCTCCACCGCGGCCGGGTCGAGATCGAATTCGGCGACGGGACGAGCCACGTGCTCGAGCCCGGCGGCCTCGCCCGTGTCGACGCCGCCACGGTGCGCCAGATCCGCAACCTCAGCGACAGCGAGGACGCGGTCTACGTCTGCATCGGGGGCAAGGACGGTTACGTCGGCCGCGACGGCCAGATGCCCGAGGGCGAGACCCGCGTTCACGGCGGGCCTTCAGGAGCGTCCTAGCTCAGAAGTCCTGGTCGATCCAGGACATCGTCGAGCGAAGATCCTTTCCGACCTCCTCGATCGGGTGCTTCGCGCCTTCCTCGCGCATCCGCGAGAGGTTCTCGCCCCCGGCCCGGTTCTCGGCGATCCACTCGCG
>DATBHH010000008.1:0-5252 GCA_036557525.1 Solirubrobacterales bacterium
GCTCGCCGCGGTGGTCGAGCGGGGGGTCCCGCTGCACCGCTGCGCCGACCTCGACGCCTCCGTCCGCGCCGCCGCCGATGCCGCCCGCCCGGGGGAGGTCGTCCTCCTCTCGCCCGCCTGCGCGAGCTTCGACGCCTTCGAGAACTTCGAACGGCGCGGCGACCGGTTCCGCGAGATCGTCGAGGAGCTTCGGTGAGCGCGCGGGCGATCTCATTGCGGCTGCCGGGACGGGCCTCCGGTGCGAAGAAGGGGAGGAGGAAGTCGAAGCGGCGCTCGCGGGCCGCGAGCCTCCCGGCCGAGTACAACATGCTGCTGACCGCGACCCTGTGCCTGCTGGCCTTCGGCGCGGTCATGGTTTTCTCCGCCAGCTCGACGACCCGCGTCCTCAGCGACGGAGGCCTCTCCGACAGCGTCTACTACCTGAAGCGAACCGCGATGTTCGGCGCGCTCGGACTGCTGATCATGCACGTTGCGGCCCGCACCGGGCTCGACTTCGTCCGCCGGATGACGCCGGCGATCCTCGCCCTCCCCTTCTTCCTCCTCTTCGCGGTCCTCGTCGCCGGCACCAACGTCAACGGCTCGAGCCGCTGGATCGGGTCCGGGTTCCTCCAGATCCAGCCCTCGGAGCTGGCGAAGGTGGCGCTGGTCCTGTATGGCGCCGACCTCTTCGCCCGCAAGCCGAGGCGGGTCCGCTCGCTCGAGGGAATGATGCCCTTCCTGCTCGTCGTCGGGACCTCGGCGCTGCTGATCATCGCCGAGCCCGACCTCGGCACGACTCTGGTGATCGCGTTCGCCTCGGCCGCGACCCTGGTCGCCGCCGGCGCCCGGATGCGCGACCTGGCGATCATCGCCCTGGTGCTCGGCTTCTTCGCCCTGCTGATGACCCTGGTCGAGCCCTACCGGATGGCGCGCCTGACGTCATTCCTCAACCCGGGCGCGGACACCGCCGGGACCGGGTTCCAGGCGGCGCAGGCGAAGATCGCTCTCGGCTCCGGCGGCCTGTTCGGCGTTGGGATCGGCAACGGGGTCCAGAAGGCCTACTACCTGCCCGAGGCCCACACCGACATGATCACCGCCGTGATCGGCGAGGAGCTGGGCCTGGTCGGGATCGTCGGCGTCGTCGGGCTCTTCTCGATGCTGGGCTACGCCGGCTTGCAGACGGCGAAAGGTGCGAAGGACGTCTACGGCAAGATCCTCGTCGCCGGGCTGACCTCGCTGATCCTGATCCAGGCGACGGTCAACCTGTTCGCCGTGATGGGGCTCGCCCCGCTGACCGGCGTCCCGCTCCCGTTCGTCTCCTACGGGAACAGCAGCCTCATTGCCTCGCTTTTCGCCGTCGGCCTGATCCTCAACGTCGCCCGCGGGGGGACCGCCGGCGCTGGCAAACTGCGCGTCGTCGATGGCGGGCGAAGGCCCGCCCGTGGAAGGAGTGGGTCGAGCGGTGCCAGAGCCCGCAAGAGTGGTGGTGGCGGCCGGGGGAACGGCAGGACACGTCGTGCCGGCCATGGCGGTCGCCGCAGAGCTTCGGGATAGCGGCGCCGAGGTCACCTTCCTCGGCACCCGCGAGCGGATCGAGGCCGAGCTGGTTCCCGCCGCCGGATACGAGATCGACTTCGTCAGGGTGCGCGGGATCGATCGCGGCAACCCATTGAGGGCGGCTGCCGCCGCGCTCGAGGCCGGCGCCGCGGTCGCGGCCGCCCGCAGCGCGATCCGCCGTCGCCGGGCGGACGTGGTGATGGGCGGCGGCGGGTTCGTCGCCGGCCCGGCCGGGCTCGCGGCGGCGGTCACCGGCACGCCCCTCGTCCTGACCGAGGCCGACAGCCACCTCGGCCTCGCCAACCGTCTGCTCGCGAGGAGGGCACGGCGGGTCTGCCTCGCGTTCCCGATCGAGGGGCGCGGCGGGAATCGCTACCTCGTCACCGGCCGGCCGGTCCCGGCCGCCGTCCTCGGCGCCGACCGCGCCGCCGCCAGGCACCGGTTCGGCATCCCGGAGTCGGCCCGCTGCCTGCTGGTCGTCGGCGGCAGCCAGGGAGCGCGCTCCATCAACGAGTGCGCGGTCGCCGCCTTCGCCGAGCGCGAGGGGCGCGAGTTCCACGTCGTTCATGTCGCCGGCCGCCGCGACTACGCCGAGCTGAAGCCGCGTCTGGCGTCGGCGCCCCACAACGAGCGCTACGAGCTGCTCGACTACGAGCCCAACCTCGGCGACTGCCTCGCCGCCGGCGACCTGGTCCTCGGCCGCGCGGGCGGCTCGATCTTCGAGTTCACCGCGACCGGCCGGCCCGCGATCCTCGTCCCCTATCCGCACGCGGCCGCCGGGCACCAGGCGGCCAACGCGGCCTGGATGGAGCGGGCGGGCGCCGCGCTGGTGATCGACGACGGGCGGCTGCGGCCGGAGCTCTTGGCCGACGCGGCCGGCGGGCTGCTCGCCGCTGCCGGCAAGCTCGAGCGGATGGCCGCCGCCTCGCGGGGGCTGGCGATGCCCGACGCCGCGCGGCGGATCGCCGACGAGGTCCTGGCGGCGGGCGAGCGCGGAGCGAGTGGGCAGGGTCGCCGGCGATCATGAGTGCGGGCGAGCACAGCGAGAAACTTGATTGGAGCGGGCGGCGGCTGCACTTCATCGGGATCGGAGGCGCCGGGATGAGCGGCCTCGCGCTGGTCTGCAAAGAGCTCGGCGCCGAGGTCACCGGCAGCGACCGGGCTGAGTCCTCCTATGTCGAGCGGCTGCGTTCGGCGGGGATCGACGCCAGGGTCGGCCACGATGCCGCCAACCTGCCCGAGGCGGCCGAGGTCATCGTCTCGAGCGCGATCCCGGAGGACAACCCCGAGCTGGCGCCGGCCCGGGCGCGGGGCCTCACGATCCGCCACCGCGGCGAGCTGCTGGCCGATCTCTGCGGCGAGAGGCGGCTGCTTGCCGTCGCCGGGACTCACGGCAAGACGACGACGGCGGCGATGGCCGCCTGGGCACTGCGCGCGACCGGCGCCGATCCCGCCTTCTTCATCGGCGGCGAGGTCGAAGGCCTCGGCCCCGGCGGCGCCGCGGCGAACGCAGGCTGGGGCGGGGGCGAGTGGGTGGTCGCCGAGGCCGACGAGAGCGACGCCAGCTTCCTGCTGCTGCGGCCGGAGGTCGCCGTCGTGACCAACGTCGAGATGGATCACCACGCCCACTGGGGCTCGATCGCCGAGCTCCGGGCCGCGTTCGCTCGCTTCGCCGAGTCCGCCAGGGGGCTCGTCGTGCCGGCGGCCGCCGGCCTCGACCCGCTGGTCCCGGGGGCGGAGGTCGTCGGCTTCGACGAGGAGAGCCCCGGGCCGCCCGAGCTCGATCTCGCCGTCCCCGGCCGTCACAACCTGCTCAACGCCCGTGCGGCGCTGGCGGCCGCCGGCCTCGCCGGCGCCGATCTCGAAGCCGGCGCCGCCTCGCTCGCCGGGTTCCCCGGTGTCCGCCGCCGCCTCGAGCTCCGCGGGGAGCGCTCGGGCGCCCGCATATATGACGACTACGGACACCACCCGACCGAGGTCCGGGCCGCCCTCGCCGCGCTGCGCGAGCTCGGGCCCGAGCGCCTGATCGCGGTCTTCCAGCCCCACCTCTACTCGCGGACGAAGGCGTTCGCCGAGCAGCTCGGGGCGGCGCTGGCGCTCGCCGACGAGGTCGCGGTCCTCGACGTCTATCCGGCGCGCGAGGAGCCGGTCGGCGAGCTCGCCGGCGTCAGCGGCCTCGACGTCGCCCGCGCCGCCGCCGACCGGATGGGCGGGCGCAGGGTCTGCTGGCTGCCGGACCGGGGAAGGGCGGCGTCCGCCCTCGCGCCGGCCCTCGGTCCAGGGCGGATCCTGGTCACGATCGGCGCCGGCGACATCCATGAGCTCGCCGAGGCCTTGCTCAAGGGCGGGGAGGGGTCATGACCCCGCCGGGGGGCCTCGAGCGCGGCTATCCGCTGGCGCGGATGACCACCGTCCGGACCGGGGGGCACGCCGACTGGTTCGCCCGCCCCGACGACGCGGACGAGCTCGCCGAGCTGGTGAGCTGGGCCGACGCCGAGGGCCTGCCGATCGGGGTCCTCGGGTCGGGGTCGAACCTGCTGGTCGCCGATGACGGCTTTCACGGGCTCGCGATCAAGCTCGGGCCCGGGCTCGCGGCCGTCGAGCGCGACGGCGAGCGCCTGCGCGCCGGCGGCGGAGCGAGGCTGCCCTCGGTGGCGGCGCGGGCCGCGGGCTGGGGCCTGTCGGGGCTCGAGTTCGGCGTCAACATCCCCGGCACGGTCGGCGGCGCCGTGAAGATGAACGCCAACGCCTACGGGGGGCAGCTCGCCGAGGTGCTGGAGTGGGTCGACGTCTGCGCCCCGGGCGGCCGTGACCGCCGCCGCCCCGAGGACCTCAGCTTCTCCTACCGCAGCTCCAACCTCGGGCCGGGTGAGGTCGTCGCCGCGGCCGGGTTCGCGCTGACCGCCGCCGACGCCGAGGAGGTAAGGGAAACGATGGCGGCGATGCGCGAGCGCCGCCACGAGGCGCAGCCGGCGGGAATAAAGACATTCGGATCGACCTTCAAGAACCCCGACGACGCCCGCGCCGAGGGCCGCACCGCCGGCCAGCTGCTCGAGGCGGCCGGGTGCCGGGGTCTGGCCCACGGCGGAGCGCGGTTCTCGGAGAAGCACGCCAACTTCGTCGAGAACGCCGGCGAGGCGACCACCGCCGACGTGCTGGAGCTGATGGCCGCCGGCCGGCGCCGGGTCCACGAGCGGTTCGGGGTCGTGCTCGAGCCCGAGGTCCAGCTGCTCGGCGAGATCGAGATGCCGGACGGCTGGGAACTGCCGTGAGGCGGATCGCGGCGATCGGCGTCCTCGTCGTCGTCGGCGCCGTCGCGATCTACCATTTCGCCTTCGCGACGAGCGAGGTCGAGCCGAGGTTGACGGTCCCGGCCCCGGTCGCGGCGATCGGCGTCGGCTCGGGAGCGGTCGGGGTCGACTCGACGGGCCGGGTCCTCGCGGGCTGGCCCGCGCCCGAAGAAGGGTCGCTGCCGCTGCTGCCGGCCTCCGAGCCGCCGAGGTCGGGGCAGCTGCGCGGCCCGATGCTCGAACAGGTCCGCGTCCTCGCCGCCGCGCCTGCGGGCCTGAGCCCCTACCTGGCCAGCAGCTCCTACGGGAATGGAGGGGTGAGCGTCAACCTCAGCTCGGGGATCGAAATCCGCTTCGGCGACGCGACCCAGGCGGGTCTGAAGTGGCGATCGGCGGCCGCGGTCCTGGCCGATCCGGCCACCGAAG
>DATBHH010000009.1:0-19530 GCA_036557525.1 Solirubrobacterales bacterium
GGGCGCCGTCGGCCATCGCCTCGGCGACCTCCGGCGAGACCGCTCCGTGGGTCTCGATCAGGGCCGGATCGACACCGAGCAGGTCCGCCTTCGACTCGTTCGAGTAAGAGACGACGCCGCCGGCGAAGTAGGCGGAGGCACCGGGAACGCTCGTGATCCTCGCCGCCATCAGGCCGCCGCTGCAGGACTCGGCCAGGCCCAGCCGGTGGCCCGCCAGGAGCTTCGCGACCTGCGAGTCGATCGTCTCGCCGTCGAGGCTGAAGAGATGGCGCTCGTGCCGCGCGCGGAGGCCGTCCCGCACCGCGTCGGCCGTGGCGGCCGCCTCGTCGCGGTAGCGGACCTCGACCTCGATCTCGCCGCGGCGCAGGCAGGTCGTGATCTCGACCTCGTCGAGCGCGACCCCGTCGGCCTCGATCTCGCGCAGGCTCTTGGCGATTTCGGACTCGGGGATGCCGAACATCCGCAGCGTGTAGCCGTGCAGCGGCCGCGCCCGGCCGACGACCTCGCGCACCGGCTCGGTGGCGAGCGCGGCCGGCCACATCGGCCGCAGCTCGCGCGGCGGGCCCGGCAGGACGACGACGACGAGGCCCTCGGCGGGGACGACGAGCCCGGGCGCGGTCCCGACCGGGTCTAGCGGCGTCGCCCCCTCCGGCACCAGCGCCTGCTTGCGGTTCGCCTCGCGGACCGCCTCCTGGTCGAAGTCGAAGCGGCGCGCGAATCCGCGCAGGATCGCGGCGATCTTCTCCTCGACCTCCTCGTCGAGGAGCAATCGGCGGCCGGCGAAGCGGGCGACGACCTCGGCGGTGAGGTCGTCGGCGGTCGGGCCGAGCCCGCCCGAGGTGACCACCAGGTCCATTCCCTCGGCGGCCATGAAGCGAAGCGCCGCCTCGAGGTCGTCGGGGCGGTCGCCGACGATCAGGATGTGGGCGACGTCGACCCCCAGCCGCGCGAGCTGTTCCGATAGCCAGGGGCCGTTGGCGTCGGCGATCGTCCCGGTCAGCACCTCGGTGCCGGTGACCACGATCCCGGCGCGAATATCTGAATCTTCAGGCATTCCCGGGAGCAGAGGAGGCGGCGCTGTATCTCACCCGCATTCAGGCCTTTCGCCTTCCTGCAGTTCGGTCAGGTGGCCGTTTTCGTCGATCGCGAACCCGATCGGACTCGAGGATTCGGGCAGGTGCGCGGGGCTGCCGTCGATTTCCATTTCGACCGAGCCGTTTCCGAACGCGACCGAGAACCCCTTCGAATGGAAGGGTCCCTGCTGTTCGCCGGGGCCGAGGATTTCGCCGTCGATCACCGGTTCTTCGTCGGCGTCGAGGAGGCAGACCCAGACTTCGTCGGTCGCTTCGAGGCTGACCGCGACTGCGGCGGCTGCCGGCTTCGGCCGGCCGCCCGTCGCATGTCCTTTCTTCGCGGCGGCATTCGACTTCTTGCCGGAGGAGCCGTCGCCGCCTCCGGCAAGCCCGATCGCGACCAGGATCCCGATCAGGGCTGCGATGACGACCACGATCAGGATCCGGCCGCCGACCCGGGACCGCCCGGGCGGTCGGCTCGCGCTCAGCGCCGGCTCGACCCTCGTCGGTGGCCGCTCGGCGGCGCCGACAGCCTCGGTGCTCGCCCGGTAGTCCTCGGCAAGCCGCTCGCCGTCGAGGCCGAGATAGGAGGCGTAGGTCTTGATGAAGGCGCGGGTGTAGATGTCGCCCGGGAGGACTTCCCACTCCTCGTTCTCGAGCGCGCGAAGGAAGCGAACACGGATCTTGGTCGCGTCCTCGACCTCGGAAAGATCGATTTTGCGTCGATTTCTCGCATCGCGCAGGGTGCTTCCGATGCCCGTATCCACGCCGACATTGTTGCCGTTCGACGCCGAAAGGCCCTACTCGGCGTCTACCGGCATCGGCTCGCCCGCCTGATCGCTGCTCAGGAAGCGGGGAAGGTCGGCCCCGGTGATCAGCACCTGACGCGGCTTCGAGCCCTCGTAGCCGGAGATGACGCCGCGCCGCTCGAGCATGTCGATCAGGCGGCCTGCCCGCGTGTAGCCGACCCGAAGCCGCCGCTGGATCATCGAAACCGAAGCGGTTTCGGTCTGGACGACGAGCCGGATCGCCTCGTCGAGGAGGTCGTCGCGGTCGGGGTCGAACTCGCCCTCGGCCCCCTCCTCCGGAGCATCCTCGCGGGCCTCGAGCAGCTCGGCCTCGAACTCGGGCTCTCCCTGCTTCGACCAATGGGTGGTGATCCGCGCGATCTCCTCCTCGGTCACGAACGCGCCCTGGATCCGCTGCAGCTTCGAGGTTCCCGCTCCACGGAACAGCATGTCGCCCTGGCCGAGCAGAGCCTCGGCGCCGCCCTGGTCGAGGATCACCCGCGAATCGGTCTGCGAGGAGACGGCGAACGCGATCCGGGCCGGGATGTTGACCTTGATCGTGCCGGTGATGATGTCGGTCGAGGGTCGCTGGGTGGCGAGGACGAGGTGGATCCCGGTCGCCCGCGACTTCTGCGCGAGCCGGATGATCGCGTCCTCGACCTCGGCCGGGGCGACCATCATCAGGTCCGCGAGCTCGTCGATCACGCAGAGGATGTGGGGCAGCGGCGGCTCCCCCTTCCGCGCCCGCGCCCGGTTGAGCTCGCCGAGGTTGCGGCATCGGGCCTCGCCCATGATCCCGTAGCGGCTCTCCATCTCGCCGATCAGGTTGGCGAGAACGTTCGCGGCCAGGCGGGGCGAGGTGACGACCGGGGTCAGCAGGTGCGGGACGTGCTCGTAGTGGTTGAGCTCGACCTGCTTGGGGTCGACGAGGACGAGGCGGACGTCGTTCGGCGACGCCTGCATCAGGATCGAGGAGAGGATCGCGTTGACGCAGCCCGACTTCCCCGAGCCCGTGGTCCCTGCGACCAACACGTGCGGCATCTTCGCCAGGTCGGTCCAGACGGGCTTGCCGTCGATCCCCTTCCCGAGCCAGGCGACGAGCGGCGAGGTCTTCTCGGGGCGGCCGGCGTAGATGTCGCCGAGGCGGACCATTCGCCGCCGGGTGTTGGGGACCTCGACGCCGACCGCCTGCTTGCCGGGGATCGGGGCGAGGATCCGGATGTCGGTCGAGGCGAGCGCGTAGGCGAGGTCGTTGGCGAGCTCGGTCACCTTCTTGACCTTGGTCCCGGGGGCGAGGCGCAGCTCGTAGCGGGAGACGTGGGGGCCGCTGACGATGCCGATGATCTTCGCCTCGACCCCGAAGTGCCCGAGGGTCTCGACCAGCCTCCTGCCGACCGCGTCGTGGTCGCGCGGGTCGGGGCCCCTGTCGGCGCGGCCCTTCTCGAGGACGTTCGCGGGAGGCGGCCGGTAGTCGATCTCCTCCGAGGTCGTGACGCCTCGGACATTCCCCATCGGGGTGGTGGCGGCGCCCTCGCCCGACGCCGAAGGAGTCAGAGATGGATCGCCGTCGGGCGAGGGCGGGGATTGGGAATCAGCGGGCACGTCCTCCGCTTCGCGTCCGGGCGCGCCCGGCGCCGCCCCGTCGGCTGCGGGCACATGCGGGTTGGCCCCACCATGTTCGGCTTCCGCGACCTCATCGTCGAAGGAGCCGTGACCGATCGCGACGGTGGGCTCGTAGTCCTCCTCGTCGGGGTAGGCGCCCATCACGTCGGTGGGGCCGGCGCGGGTCTCGAGCTCGTCGCTTCCCCGCCGTCGGTCCTCGCGGTTCATGACGACCGTCTCCGCCATCCCCCGGCCGCCGAGGAAGACGCTGCGGAGGCCGCGGCCGAGGCCGCGGAAGATCGCGCCGATCGAAGTTCCGGTGACGAGGACGACACCGATAACGAGGATCAGGAGGGTGAAGATCCGGGCGCCGACGTCGCCGATCAGGTAGGTGAGCGCGGTTTCGACCCCGTATCCGACCTTGCCGCCCTCCCAGCCGAAGAAGAGGACGAACGCGAGGTAGACGCCGGAGGCGATCAGGAACAGGCCGATCAGGTCGAGGTGGCGTTGCTCGAGAGCCTGCGGCAGGCGCGGCCGGACGATTTTTCGCGCCCCGCCCTTTGCCTTCGATTTCGGGCGTCGTTTCGCCCCGCGCCGCTTACGCACGAACATGGATTGGGCTTCGACGCCGGCCCTCGCTCCCCTGCGCAGGCCTAAATTCGCGCTAAAACAAAGGCTAGAACGCCATTTGCGGGGCTAACATCATTGCTCGATGAGCGCGGAGCGAACAGGCGCGCATCTCTGGTTCTTCGCGCAGCGACCGAAGCGCGAGGGGCTGTGATGCTCACCGATGGAGCCGAAGCGGGCGGCCGTGTGCTCGTGGTCGAGGACGATGAGGACATCGCCGATGTCCTCCGGCGCTCGCTGCGCAACGAGGGATACGACGTTCGCACGTCCGCCGACGGAATCGACGCGCTCGACGTCGCCGCCGGGTTCGTCCCCGACCTGGTCGTGCTCGACCTCGGTCTGCCGCGCCTCGACGGGGTCGAGGTCTGCCGGCGGCTGCGCGCGGACAGCGACGTTCCGATCCTGATGCTGACCGCCCGCAGCGAGACCGAGGACCGGGTCGGCGGCCTCGACAGCGGCGCCGACGACTACCTCGCGAAGCCGTTCGAGCGCAAGGAGCTGCTGGCTCGGATCCGGGCGCTGCTCCGGCGCCGGCCGCCGCGCGGCTCGGCCTCGATCGAGGTGGCCGACCTGACGCTCAATCCCGATACCCGCGAGGTGCGCCGCGGCGAGCGCGAGATCGAGCTGACGAACCGCGAGTTCGAGCTGCTCGAGCACCTGATGCGCAACCAGCGGCTGGTCGTCTCCCGCGAGCGCCTTCTCGACGAGGTCTGGGGCTACGACCCGACCGCGGCGACCAACACGATCGACGTCTTCATCTCGAATCTGCGCCGTAAGCTCGAGGAAGGCGGCGAGCCACGTCTCCTTCACACCAAGCGCGGGGCTGGCTACGTCCTGAAGGCGTAGGCGTGAAAAGCACCGGCCTCTCCCGGCTCCGCCCCCGCAACTGGCCGGTCCGCTGGCGCCTCGCCAGCGTCTCGGCCGGGCTCACGCTGGCGATCCTGGTCCTGTTCGGCGCGGTGATCGGAAACCTCGTCGCGCACCGGATCCGCGACGACTTCAACCGCGAGATGCAGCAGGCGGTCGCGACGCTCTCCTCTCAGATCCAGATCGTCGACACGATCACCAACACGCTGATCACCCGCGAGCCCGATCTCGGCGACTTCGTCAGCCCGAACGACGCGACCGCGCGGATCTTCGATTCCCGCGGGACCCTGCTCGAAGCCAGCCCCGGCGCCGTCGAACTCGGCCCCCCGGTCCTCGGGGTCCACCACGTCGGTGACATGCGGGTGGTCACGGTGACCCTCCGCAGCGGCCAGACCGGGCGCGTCGCCGGCTACGTTCAGTACGGCCGCGACGAAGGCCACATCGACTCGACGATCGACCACCTCTGGCTCTTCATCGCCGCCGGCGTCCTCGGCGCGACCCTGTTGGCTGCCCTCGCCGGTCTGGCGATCGCCGGCCGGGCGATGCGGCCGATCTCCTCGCTCACCGCGACCGCGCGCGAGATCAGCGACACCGGCGACCCCTCCCGCCACATGCCGGTGCCGAGCGCGGACGACGAGGTCGGCGAGCTCGCCGGCACCCTCGAGGAGATGCTCCGCTCGCTCGACGCGGCGCGCTCGGAGCGTGAGACGGCGATGCGCAAGCAGCGCGAGTTCGTCGCCGACGCCTCGCACGAGCTGCGGACGCCGCTGACCAGCATCGTCGCCAACCTCGAGCTGCTGCAGGCTTCGCTCGAGGACCCCGGGGACGACGAGGAGCGGGCAGTCGTCGACTCGGCGCTGCGCTCGTCGAACCGGATGAGCCGGCTGGTCGCAGATCTCCTGCTGCTGGCGCGGGCCGACGCCGGCCGCCCGGGTGCCCGCATCTCCTGCGACCTCGCCGAGATCGCCGGCAATGCCGCCGCCGAGGTCGCGCCGACCGTCGGCGAACGCGAGCTGCGGATCGAGAACGACCGGCCCCTGCGGGTGGAGGGCAATCCCGACGAGCTGCACCGGCTGGTCCTCAACCTGCTCGACAACGCCGTCCGCCACACCCCGCCCGGGTCGCGGATCGACCTCCGGCTCCGTGCCGCCGGCCGCGACGCGGTGATCGAAGTCGCCGACGACGGCCCCGGCATCCCCCCCGGGGTGCGGAGCGAGGTCTTCGATCGCTTCGTCCGCGGCGAAGGGCCGGCGGACACCGCTCGCGCCTCGGGCAGCGGGCTCGGCCTCGCGATCGTCCACGCGGTCGCGACCTCGCACGGCGGCAGCGCCGCGGTCGCCGAGTCGGACTCAGGCGGGGCGCTGTTCACGGTCCGGATACCGCTCAGCAAGTCTGAGCGGGGAATTAGCGCGCCTTTAGGCCGGCTTTAGCAGGGCGCCATAGGTTCCGAAACGGACGAGACACACACGGGCCCGCCTGGCCTCCCCAACGTCCCGGCGGGCCCGTTTTAACTCAGCAGTGCCTCCTCTGCTCATACGCTCTCCCGTCCGGGGGCGCCTCTGAGTCTCTACACCTCGACGATGACCGGCAGGATCATCGGCCGGACGCGCAGCCTCTCGTAGACCAGCTTTGCGATCGAGTCGTGGAGGTCCTCCTGAATCAGGTGCACCTCGCGTGTCCCGGCCGCGGCCGCGTCATCGATCGAGTCCTCGACGACGTCCTTCAGCTCCTCGACGAGGCCGTCTTCGTCGTCGAGGAAGGCGACCCCGCGGAGAATCACCTCCGGGTCGGCGACGACGCTGCCGTCGTCGGAGGAGATCGTCGCGACGACGATGAAGATCCCGTCGTCGGAGATCTCGCGCCGGTCGCGCAGCGCGACGTCGTCGGGCTCGCCGACGTTGACGCCGTCGACGTAGACGACTCCGGCGTGGATGTCCTCGCCGAAACGGGCGCCGCTCCCGTCGATCTCGAGCGGCAGGCCGTTGCGGCCGCGGAAGATGTTCTCGGCCTCGATCCCGACCGCTTCCGCGAGGCGGGCGTGCAGCCGCAGGCGCTGGTGATCGCCGTGGATCGGCAGCACGTAGCGCGGTTTGGTCAGGTTCAGCATCAGCTTCAGCTCCTCCTGCGAGCCGTGGCCGGAGGCGTGGATCGGCGCGTCTTTCGCGGTCACCACCGACGCCCCGATCTCGTGGATGCGGTCGATCGTTTCGTTGACCGCGCGCTCGTTGCCCGGAACCGGGGTTGCCGAGAAGACGACGGTGTCGCCGCGGTGCAGCTCGACGTCGCGGTGGTCGTTGTTCGCCATCCGGCGCAGCGCCGAGAGCGGCTCTCCCTGACTGCCGGTCGAGATCACGACGACCTTCTCGTCGGGGAAGTCTTCGATCTCGCGCGGTTGGATGAAGACGCCCTGAGGCGCCTCGGCCATCCCGAGACTCGAGGCGATGTTGAAGTTCTTGCGCATCGAGCGGCCGACCAGGGCAACCCGGCGGTCGAGCTTGACGGCGGCATCGATCGCCTGCTGGACCCGGTGGATGTTGGAGGCGAACGAGGTGACGATGATCCTGCCCTCGCAGTCCTTGAACGTCTCCAGCAGCGCCGGCCCCACACTCGACTCCGAGGGGGCGACGCCGGGCCGGTCGGCGTTGGTCGAGTCGCCGCAGAGCAACAGCAGCCCGTCGCGCCCAAGCTCGGCGAGCCGCGAGATGTCGGCGGGGCGACCGTCGACCGGAGTCTGGTCGAACTTGTAGTCGCCGGTCAGCAGAACCGACCCCAGCTCGGTCGTGAGGACGATCCCGCGCGCGTCGGGAATCGAGTGTGAGAGATGAACCATCTCCATCTCGAACGGCCCGAGCCGGACGACCTCGCCTGCCGGCAGGTCCTGCAGCGGCGCATCGGAGAGCTTGTGCTCGTCGAGCTTCGACCGCACCATCGCGATCGTCAGCATCCCGCCGTAGATCGCCGGTGGATCGCCGACCTCACGCAGGACGTAGGGAAGGGCACCGACGTGGTCCTCGTGGCCGTGTGTGAGGACGATTGCCTCGATGTCGCCGGCACGGTCGCGGAGGTAGGAGAAGTCGGGCAGGACGAGGTCGATCCCGAGCATCTCCGCGGTCGGGAACATCAGCCCGGTGTCGACGACCACGATCCGCCCCTCGTACTCGACGACGGTCATGTTCTTCCCGATCTCGCCCAGGCCCCCGAGCGGCAGGACGCGTAGAGTCTTCGCCATCGGCTACCGGGCGACCGCGACGCCGACGGTGTCGAGCGCCGCCCGGATGACCTCGCGCTGGGCCTCGTCCGCGGGCACCAGCGGCAGGCGGAGCGTGTCGGTCGGGATCAGGCCGGTCATCTCGAGCGCGGCCTTGATCGGGATCGGGTTCGTGGTCACCGTCAGCGCCTCGTAGAGCGGCCGTAGGGCGGTGTCGATCTCCCGCGCGCGGTCGAGGTCGTCGGCGCGGGCCGCGTCCCACATCTCGCGCATCTGCGGGCCCACCACCTGCGAGGCGACGAGAATCCCTCCCGCCCCGCCGATTTCGAGGGTTCGCAGGAACGAGTCGTCGTTTCCGGCGAGGACCGCGAGGCCGTCGATCAGCTGCAGCTCGTCGTTGTTGGCCTGCTTCAGGCCGACGACGCTGTCGATCTCGGCCAGGCGGGCGAGCTCGTCCGGCGGGACGTTCACGACCACCCGGGAGGGGATGTTGTACGCAATCAGCGGCAGGTCGGGGACGGCGGCGGCGATCGCTTCGAAATGGGCGACGATCCCCGCCGGATTCGGCTTGTTGTAGTAAGGCGTGACCACCAGCGCCGCCTCGGCGCCGGCGTCCGCGGCGGCCCTGGTCAGCTCGATCGAGTGCCGGGTGTCGTTGGTCCCCGTCCCGCAGACGATCGTCGCCCGGTCGCCGACCTCGTCGACTACCGATCGCAGCAGCCCGATGTGCTCGCTATCGTCGAGCGTCGCCGCCTCGCCGGTCGATCCGGCGACGACGATGCCGTGGGAGCCGTGCTCGACCACATCGGCAGCGAGGCCGCGAACCGCGGCCTCATCGACCGCGCCGCCCTCGTCGAAGGGGGTGGCCATCGCGGTGAGCACGCCTTCCAGTAGAGCCATCGGTCCAGCCTAGCTCAGAGCCTCAGAGCAGGTTCTCGAGGCCGACGGTGAAACGGTCCGGCAGGCCGCCGACCCTCCGTACCGCAAGCAGGACGCCGGGCATGAAGGAGCCGCGGTCGATCGAGTCGTGGCGGATCGAGAGCGTCTGTCCCTCGCCGCCGAAGATCACCTCCTGATGGGCGACCAGGCCCGGCAGCCGGATCGAGTGGATCGGCTGGTGGACGTTGCCACCGGCGGCGTCGATCAGCTCGGCGGTCCGCTTTGCCGTTCCCGACGGGGCATCCAGCTTGCGGTCGTGGTGAAGCTCGATGATCTCGCACTCGGGCATGTGCCTGGCGATCAGCCGTGAGGCCTCCATCAGCAGAACCGCGCCGATCGCGAAGTTGGGGGCGACGAAGCAGTTCGCCGCGGCGGCCTCGGCGGCGGTGCGGAGGTCGTCGAGGTCGAACCCGGTCGTCCCGATGACGACGTGAGCTCCGGCCTCGAGGCAGGACCTCGCGTTGTCGAGGGCGGCGTCGGGGGTGCTGAAGTCGACAACGACGTCGGCCTCGCCGAGCACCTCCGCGAGCTCGACCCCGAGGCTCGGGTCCGCGCGGCCGGCCAGCTCCATGTCCTCGGCGCCCTCCACGGCCCCGCAGACGGCCTCCCCCATCCGCCCCGCGGCTCCAGAAACGGCAACACGGATCACGGCGCCGCCCCCGGACGCCATCCACCCGCCATCCCCGGACCCAAGTGCGCCGCCCCCGGACGCCGACCACCCGCCATCCCCGGACGCGGAAGCGGATGCCTGTCCATATCTGTCTCCTCAGGCATCCGCGAGAGCAGAGGAGATGGCAGAACTTGATGTCATGCCGCTGCGAGGCTCTCGCTGACCGGCGCCAGCGCCTCACGGAAGCAGTCCTCGTCGGAGCCGATGCAGGCGGCCGAGAGCCGCTCGGCTCCATACAGCTCGGTCGCGAGCTCGGTCAGGTCCTCGACGGTCACCGCGTCGACCTTGGCCAGCATCTCGTCGAGGCTGTCGATCGGCAGCCCGAACAGGGTCGCGCGCGAGATCCGCGTCATCCGCGCGGCGGTCGACTCCGAGGAGAGGACCAGCCGGCCCTTGACGCTCTCCTTGCCGCGGGCGAGCTCCTCGTCCGAGACCGGCTCGGAGCGCAGTCGCGCCAGCTCGGAGCCGATCACCGAGCAGGCCTCCTCGACGTTGTCGGCGCGGGTGCCGACGTAGGTCGCGACCAGCCCGGAGTCCGTGTACTGCTCGTTGTAGGAGCCGACGGCGTAGGCGAGGCCGCGCTTCTCGCGGACCTCGCGGAACAGCCGCGAGGAGGTCGAGCCGCCGAAGATCGCGTCGAGGACGGCGAGCGCGTAACGGCGATCGTCGGCCCGGACGATCCCCGGCGCCCCGAAGCAGATGTGGTACTGCTCGGTGTCCTTCGGATAGAACCGGAACCTGGCAGTGGTCTCGACCGTGCCCCCGCCGGAGGCGGCGCTGTCGGCCCCGGCCGGAGATACCAACCGCTCGGCGAGCTCGACGATCCGGTCGTGCTCGAGGTGCCCCGCGGCGCCGACGACCAGGTTGGCGCCGGTGTAACGGGCACGGTGATAGGCGGAGATGTCCGGCACCGGGATCGAGGCGATCACCTCGGCCTCGCCGAGGACCCGCCGCCCGAGCGGGTGCTCGCCGAACACGGCATCGGCGAGAATGTCGTGGACGCGGTCCTGCGGCTCGTCCTCGTACATCGCGATCTCCTCGAGGACGACGTCGCGCTCGGAATCGATTTCGGGATAGGTCGGGCCGAGCAGCATTTCCGCCAGCAGCTCGAAGACCTCGTCCGTGTGCTCGTCGAGGAAGCGGGCGTGGAGGTGGGTCGTCTCCTTGCCGGTCGCGGCGTTGACCGAGGCGCCGAGCCCGTCGAAGCGCTCCGAGATCTCGATCGCCGAGTAGCGCTTGGTCCCCTTGAACAGGAGGTGCTCGAGGAAATGGGATACACCCGCCTGGGCGAGGGTCTCATTCCGAGAACCGGTCCGGACCCAGAGCCCGAGCGCCACCGAGCGCACCGAGGGGACCTCCTCGGTGACGACCCGGACGCCCGATGAGAGCCCCGTCGTCTGTGCTTGCTCCATCGACATCAATAATCGCGCTTCGCTCGCTGCGCGGAAATCAGATATGGACGCTTGCTCGCTCCGCGCTCAATGACGCCGCTCGCGCTCTCGCCGCCGGCCCCGCCGCTCGCGGTCCCCCCCGTTGCGGCGGCCGCCGCCGTCGCCGGTGCCGACCGCCGCCAGGTCCGTCGCGCTCTTGCCGGCGATCGACGGGTCATCGGAGAGGCGCAGGCCGATCCGGCCGCGCTCGCGGTCGACCTCGACCACGGTGACGTCGATCTCGTCGCCGGCGCTCAGCACGTCGTCGACCGAGTCCACCCTCTCCCCCGGTTTCACGTTGGAGATGTGGAGCAGGCCGTCGGTGCCCTTGACCAGCTCGACGAAGGCGCCGAAGGTGGTCGTCTTGACGACCTTGGCGGCGTCGTAGCGGTCGCCGACCTCGGCCTCCTTGGTCATCGATTCGATCCGGGCGACGCAGGCTTCGACCAGTTCGCCGGTCGGCGCATAGATCCGGACCGTGCCGTCGTCTTCGACGTCGATCTCCGCTTCGAACTCCTCGCAGAGAGCGCGGATCGTTTCGCCGCCCTTGCCGATCACGGCGCCGATCTTCTCCGGGTCGATCTTGATCGCCTCGATCCGCGGAGCGTGCTTGGAGAGCATCTCGCGCGGGCCGTCGATCGCCTCGGCCATCTTGCCGAGGATGAACTGGCGCCCCTCGTTGGCCTGGGCGAGCGCATCTCGGAGAATGTCGAACGTGACGCCGGTGATCTTGATGTCCATCTGCAGGGCGGTGATCCCGTCGCTGGTGCCGGCGACCTTGAAGTCCATGTCGCCGAGGTGGTCCTCGACACCGGCGATGTCGGTGAGGACGACGTAGTCGTCGCCCTCTTTGATCAGGCCCATCGCGACCCCGGCGACCGGCGCGCTGACCGGGACGCCCGCCGCCTGCAGCGCCATCGAGGAGGCGCAGACCGAGCCCATCGACGAGGACCCGTTCGACTCGAGCGTCTCGGAGACGACCCGGATCACGTAGGGGAAGTCTTCTTCGCCGGGGATCGAGGGCGCCAGCGCCCGCTCGGCGAGCGCCCCGTGGCCGATGTCTCGGCGCTTCGGGCCGCGCATGAAGCCGGCCTCCCCGACCGAGAACGGCGGGAAGTTGTAGTGGTGCCAGAACCGCTTCGTCGTCTGCAGCCCGAGCGTGTCGAGCCGCATGTCCATCCGCGTCGTCCCCAGCGCCACGTTGGAGAGGATCTGGGTCTCGCCGCGGGTGAACAGCGCCGAGCCGTGGACCCGGGGCGAGATGTCGACCTCGGTCTCGATCGGCCGGATCTCGTTCTGGGCACGGCCGTCGGGCCGTTTCTTGTCGACGGCGATCGCCTTGCGGATCGTGTCCTTCTCGATCGCGTCGAAGGCAGCGCCGACCTCGGCCCTGCGCTCGTCGTCGGCCTCGCCGTCCTCGCCCTCGGGGGCGTACTTGGCGACGACCTCCTCCTTGACCTTGTCGATCGCCTCGTAGCGCTCGAGCTTGCCCTCGGTCGCGATCGCGTCGACCAGGGCCTGGCCGTGCGAGGAGCGGATCTCCTCGATCAGGCCCTCGTCGATCTTCGGGGCCTCGATCTCGAGCTTGTCCTTGCCGGCCTTGTCGGCGAGCTCCTGCATCGAGGCGCAGAGCTTCTTGATCTCGGAGTGGGCGATGTCGAGGGCGTCGAGGATCTCCGCCTCGGTGACGCCGTCGGCGCCGGCCTCGACCATCAGGATCGCCTCGTCGGTGCCGGCGACGATCAGGTCCAGTTCGAGCTCCTCGAGGCTCTCCTCGGGAGGATTGACGACGAAGTCGCCGTCGAGTTTTCCGATCCGGACCGCGCCGACGTGGGCTTCGACCGGGACCGGCGAGATCGCGAGCGCGGCCGAGGCGCCGTTCATCGCGAGGATGTCGTAGGGGTGGACGTGGTCGACGGAGAGCGGGGTCGCGACGAGCTGGGTCTCGTAATGCCAGCCCTTCGGGAACAGCGGCCGGATCGGCCGGTCGATCATCCGCGCGGTCAGGGTCGCCTTCTCTCCCGAGCGACCCTCGCGGCGGAAGAACGAGCCCGGGATCTTCCCGGCGGCGTACATCCGCTCCTCGACGTCGACGGTGAGGGGCAGGAAGTCGACGTCCCTGAGATTGCCCATCGTCGCGGTGCAGAGGACCAGCGTGTCCCCGGACTGGACGACGACCGCGCCGCTTGCCTGCCGCGCGAGCTTGCCGGTCTCGAAGGAGATCTGGCCCTCGCCGACATCCACCGAGACGCGACTTACGTCAAACATGCTCATTTAGTTTTTTACCTCCGGCCGCACGGTTTGCGGCCCAATTTGCGTTCAGAACTCTCGTTCTCTTTCGCGAGAGAGGGTACACGGCTGCCGCGAGCGGCGAGCACGACCCCGCTATTTGCGGGGGTTGTTCGTCAGGCGCCGTGCGACTCGAGGAGGGTCGAGGCTTGCCCGATCGGCGCTATCGACGGAGGCCGAGCTCGGCGACGAGGGCGCGGTAGCGCTCGAGGTCGGAGTGCTCGAGGTAGCGGAGCATCCGCCGCCGCTTGCCGACCAGCATCAGCAGGCCGCGGCGGGAATGGTGGTCCTTGGCGTGGGTCCGCAGGTGCTTGGTGAGTTCGTTGATTCGCTCGGTCATCAGCGCGATCTGGACCTCGGCCGAGCCGGTGTCCCCGTCGGCGCGACCGTACTTGCCGATCAGCTCGCTCTTCTGCTCTTTGGTCAGCGTCATCGCGGGCTGAAGCTAGCACACACCCGCTTCGCGTCCTCGACATCGATCCGCATCTGGGCGATCAGCTCCGAGACCCCGGCGAACCGCCTCTCGCCCCGCAGGCGCTTGACGAACGCGACCCTCAACATCGTTCCGTAGAGGTCCTCCTCGTGGTCGATCAGGTAGGTCTCGATCAGCACGCCGCGGCCGGTGTCGAAGGTCGGCCGGACGCCGACGTTGACCGCCGCCGGGACGCCGTTGGCGAACGCCGCGTAGACCCCGTGGCCGGGGATCGCGAGGCGATCGTCGGGGACGATGTTCGCCGTCGGGAAGCCGAGCTCGCGGCCGCGCTGGTCGCCGCTGACGACTTCTCCCTCGACCATGAACGGAGCGCCGAGGCAGCGCTGGGCACCCTCCATGTCGCCGGCCGCGATCAGCGCCCGGATCCGGGTCGATGAGACCGTCTCGCCGTCGACCTCGACCAGGGGCACGACGCGGGTCTCGAACTCGGTTCGGGCGGCGAGCATCTCCGGGTCGCCCCTCGCTTTCGCGCCGAAGCGGAAGTTCTCACCGACCGACACGCGCTCGGCTCCGAGGCGGGCGATCAGGACGTCCTCGATGAACTCCTCCGCCGGGCGCGAGGCGAACTCGCGGTCAAACGGGATCACGACGAGCTCATCGACTCCGAGGCCTTCGATCACGTCGCGCTTGACTCGGAACGGCATGATCAGCTTCGGCATCGCCGCCGGATGGAGGATCTCGAGCGGGTGCGGATCGAAGGTGAGGACGGTGTCCGACCCCTTGATCACCGCCTGGTGCCCGCGGTGGACACCGTCGAATGTCCCGATCGCGACGTCGCGCGGGCGGGGCTTCGCGTCGGGGAGCGAGGTGACGACGATCGGCGCCACTAGCGGACCGCCTCGGCGACCGCGGGCACCAGCTCGGCGACCTGAGCGACGCTGAGCTCGGCACCGGCGTCCTCGACCCGGAACGGCCCGATCGCGGTCCGCCGCAGCTCCGAGCAGTAGGCGTCCCCGAGCGTCTCGACCAGGGTCCGGACGTAGGTTCCCGAGGAGCACTCGATCTCGTAGCGGGCGCTCTCACCGTTGTGGTCGAGAAGGTCGGCCCGGTGGACCTCCACCTCGCGCTCGGGGGTCTCGATCTGCTCGCCCCGATGGGCCTTGCGGTAGAGGCGCTCGCCCCCCACCCGCACCGCCGAGGTCATGGGCACCCGCTGGCGCACGGTCCCGGTCGGCAGCTCGAGCGATTCCGGCATCCGCCCGGTCTCGGTCAGCTCGCCGTCGGGGTCGCCGGTGCTGGAGCTCCATCCCAGCCGCGCGGTCGCCAGGTAGGTCTTCGGCATCGCGGTGAGGAAGCGCTGGAGCCGGGTCGCGCCGCCGAGCAGGACGAGCAGGAGGCCGGTCGCGAACGGGTCGAGCGTTCCCGCGTGCCCGGCCCTGGTGCCGCGTTCCCGTCTCAGGCGGACGACCATGTCGTGCGAGGTTATCCCCGCCGGCTTGTCGCAGAGCAGGACGGCGCCCTCTGTCGTCAAGCCCATTCGGGTCTCGCTCCGTCAGCCGCTCGGGCGCGCGGTGAGAGCCACGGCGCCGCCGTCTGGCGCTTTTCCCGCCCCGTGGGGGGTGAAAGTCGCCACGCTCCGAGAGGCTCCACTAGCCGATCTGGTCTTCGACCTCGCCGCAGAGAAAGGTGACCAGCTGCTCGAGCTCGAGGTCGGTCGAGAACCCGGCGGCGCGTTTGTGGCCGCCGCCGCCGTGCTTGCGGGCGATCGCCGAGACGTCGACCTCGCCGGTCTTGGAGCGCAGGCTGACTTTGCGGGCGGCGCGGCCGCGATCGCCGAGATCACGGACGAAGGCGGCGATCTGAGCCCCCTCGACCGAGCGCAGGTGGTCGATGATCCCCTCGGTCATCTCCTCCCCCGCCCCGGTCGCCTCGTAGTCCTCGGCGGTTATGTAGGCGACCACGAGGCGCTCGTCGCAATAGCGTTCGATCCCGTCGAGAGCGCGGGCGACGAGGCGGATCTTCTCGATCGGAACGTGCTCGTAGAGGCGGCGGTAGGTGTCGTCGACGACCACGCCGGCTTCGATCAGGTCGGCGGCGATCCGGTGGGTGCGGGCGTTGGTGTTGTCGTACATGAACTTGCCGGTGTCGGTGATGATCCCGACGTAGAGGGCCGACGCCATCTCCGGCGTGATCCGTGCCCCGAGCAGCAGCGCCAGCTCGTAGACGATCTCGGCCGTGCACGAGGCCCCGACGTCGACAAGGTTGAGGTCGCCGAACTGGGTGTTGTCGTGATGGTGGTCGATGTTGATGATCTCGTGGGCGCCCTCGGTGAGGAAGTCGACCGGCATCCGGTCGATGTTTCCGCAGTCGAGGAAGATCGCCGTGCGGTCGGCCATGTCGGCCGGCGGCTCGTGGAAGACCTCCTCCAGCGGCAGGAAGCGGTACTCGATCGGCAGCGGGAACTCCTTCGCCGCCATGAACATGACCGAGTCCTTGCCGAGCTGGGTCAGGAGATGGTGCATCCCGAGCAGCGACCCGAGCGCGTCTCCGTCGGGCCCCTCGTGCGCGGTGAGGAGGAATTTGTCGCGGCGACGTAGCTCGTCGGCGACACGTTCGATCGCCGCGACGCTGACGCCGGCGCTACCCATCGTCCTCCTCCAGCAGCTGCGAGATCCGCATTCCGGTCTCCACCGTCGGGTCGTAATGGAAGGTGAGAGTCGGTGTCCGCTTCATTCTGGTCTCGGCGGCGATCTTCGCCTGCAGGACTCCGTGCGAGGAGCGGAGGGCTTGGAGCGTCGCCTGGCGCTCATCCTCCCCACCGAGGACACTGACGTGCACCTTGGCGGTGCGGAGGTCGGGGCTGGTCTCGACGGAGGTCACGGTGACGAAGCCGATGCGAGGGTCGCTCAGGTCGGTGGCGATCGCCGCTCCGATCACCTCGCGGAGCACCTCGTTTACGCGGCGCATGCGAGGAGCGGCCATCATAGGCACTTACTCCAGTGTCTGCTCGACCTGCTTGGTTTGGAAGAACTCGAGGACGTCGCCCTCCTTCACGTCAGCGTAGCCCTCGAGGACGATGCCGCACTCCTGACCCTCCTCGACCTCCTGCACGTTGTCTTTGAACCGGCGCAGGGAGCCGACCTTCCCGTCCCAGATGACCGTGCCTTCGCGGATGAGCCGAACGCTCGCGGTGCGGACGACCTTGCCCTGGGTGACGAGGCAGCCCGCGATCCTGCCCACTTTCGAGGCTTTGAAGGTCTGTTTGACTTCCGCCTCGCCGAGCGTCTCCTCGACCTCCACGGCCTCGAGCATGCCCTCCATCGCGTTGCGAAGGTCCTCGGTGATTTTGTAGATGATCGAGTAGGTGCGGATGTCGACGCCCTCGCGCTCTGCGGCGCGTTTGGCGTCCGCCAGCGGCCGCACGTTGAAGCCGATGATGATCGCGTTCGAGGCCGAGGCGAGCATCACGTCGGACTCGTTGATCCCGCCGGTCTGGGAGTGGATGATGTTGATCCCGACCTGCTCCTGGGGAACCTTGGCGATCTCGTCCTGGAGCGCCTCGAGCGACCCGGCGACATCGGCCTTGAGGACGATGTCGAGCTCCTTGATGTCGCCTTCCTGCGCCCGCGAGAAGACCTCCTCGAGGCTGACCTTCCGCGCCTGTCGCCGGGCGAGCGCCTCGGTCTTGAGCCGGTTGGCGCGCTCCTGCGCGAGCTGGCGGGCGCGGCGGTCGTTCTCGACGGAGCGGACCAGCTCGCCGGCCTCGCAGACGCCGTCGAAGCCGAGCACCTCGACCGGCATTCCCGGCAGCGCCTGCTCGACGCGGTCGCCGGTGAAGTCGTGCATCGCCCGCACCCTGCCCCACTGCGGCCCGGCGACCAGGGAATCGCCGACCCTGAGCGTGCCCCGCTGGACCAGAATGCTGACCACGGGGCCGCGCCCGGGGTCGAGCTGGGACTCGATCACCGTCCCCGACGCCGGCGCGTCCGGATTGGCGGAGAGCTCCTCGAGCTCGGAGACGAGCAGGATCATGTCGAGCAGGTTGTCGAGGCCTTCGTGTGTCTTGGCCGAGACGTCCACGTAGACCGTGTCCCCGCCCCAGTCCTCGGGTGTGAGGCCGTCCGAGGCGAGCTCGTTGCGGACCCGGTCGGGCTGAGCCCCCTCCTTGTCGATCTTGTTGACCGCGATCAGGATCGGGACGTCGGCGGCTCGGGAGTGGTCGATCGCCTCTTTGGTCTGCGGCATCACCCCGTCGTCGGCGGCGACCACGACCACGGCGACGTCGGTCACCTTCGCGCCGCGGGCGCGCATCGCCGTGAACGCGGCGTGGCCCGGCGTGTCGAGGAAGGTGATCGTCTTGTCGTCGTGGTGGACCTGGTAGGCGCCGATGTGCTGGGTGATCCCGCCTGCCTCGCCGGCGGCCACCTCGGTCTCGCGGATCGCGTCGAGCAGGGAGGTCTTGCCGTGGTCGACGTGGCCCATGATCGTCACGACCGGCGGCCGCGCGACCAGGCTCTCCTCGGAGTCCTCGAACCCGGGGGCCTCGGGCTCCTCGTCGGCGGCGGTGACGATCTCGATCTTGCGGTCGTACTCGTCGGCGATCGCCTTGATCGAGTCGTCGGTGAGGGTCTGGGTCAGGGTCGCCATCTCCCCCATCGTCATCAGCTTCTTGATGACCTCGGCGCTGCCGAGCCCGAGCAGCTCGGCGACCTCGCGCACGGTCGCGCCGGACTGGACCTTGGTCGCCTCCGGCTCGGCGGGCTCCTCCGGTGCTTTCGCCGGCGGCTCCTCGAGCAGCGGTCGGCGGCGCCTGCCGCCGCGGCGGCGAGGGGGCCGCTGCGGGGGCGGCCCGCCCATCTGGTCGCGGCGGGCGGCCTGCGAGTCGATCACGACACGGCGTTTTTTTCCTGCTCCGGCGGCACCTTTTTTCTCCGTCGGCCGCGCCGGCCGCTTGACCGGTTTGGCTTTGGGCTTGGCCGGGGCGGCGCCGTCGCCGGCGGCTTTCGCTTTCGGCTTCGCTTTAGGTTTCGTCTTCGTCGCCGTCGCCGCGGCACCGTCGCCGTCCGTACCCTTCGAGCCCGAGAGCGCCTGCAGGGCCTCGCTCTCCTCGACGCTCGACGCGGCGGCTTTGGCTTCGACGCCCGCCGCCTTCAGCGCAGCCAGCAGCTCTTTGCTGGTCACGCCCTGGGCTTTGGCGATCTCGTGAACCCTCTTCTTGGCCACTAGGCCTCCGGGGCCGCCTCGGGCGGCGAGGAGTCAGATATCGACGCCGCCGCCGCCGCCCCCTCACCGTCCGACTCCTCCGCTTCGCTTCCGGGGTCGGCGGTCGGCTCGTCCGGCGACTCGGCGTCGGCGGCGGGGCCCTCGGCCTCCTCCGAAGGAGTCAGATCGTGATCGTCGTCGGCCTCGGGCACGGCTTCGCCATCAACCGCCGACTCCTCCGCTTCGCGTCCGGGGTCGGCGGGGATGGCCTCAAGGGCCTCCTCGGCCTCCGCCTCTTCGTCGGCCTCCTCGGCCGCCTCCGCCTCGGCGACCTCCTCCTCTGCCTCCTCGACGAACTCCGCCTCGGCGCGGGCGACGATCTCGCTCACCTGCCCTTCCTCG
>DATBHH010000010.1:0-5243 GCA_036557525.1 Solirubrobacterales bacterium
GCGACCGAAGCGATTCGGCCGCCGTCGATCTCGACCCCGATCTCGCCGCTTCCCTCGACTGTGACGTAAGCCCCGCCCGCCTCGTAGGGCACCTCGAGCAGGTCTCCGTCCTCGCCGGCGATCCACGGGCGCTCCCATGAGCCGCCCGGGAACAGCTCGGGCGTCGGAGCGATCACGACCTCGCCGGGCGCGTCCGTGGGACGGAGCGCCGTCATCGGCTCGGGCAGCTCGCGCAGCGCGTCGATCTCCCGCAGCTCGGCCTGGATCGCCTCCTCGGTGCCGCGATATTCCCCCTCGCCGAAGTGGAACCAGGAGAGCGCGCCGCCCTGGTTCCAGAGGAAGAGACTCGGCCATCCCTCGCATCCGTATGCGTGCCAGAGCTCCCGCCTCGCGTCGATCGCGACCGGGAACGAGACGCCAAGGCGCTCGAGGCCGGCGGCGACGACCGCCGGCTCGGCGCCGAACGGGAAGCGGGGGGCCTGGACGCCGATCGTGCTCAGCCCGAGCTCGCGGTAGCGAGCGTCCCACTCGGCCACGTAGGGAAGGGTGCGGACGCTGTTGAGCTGGGCGAAGTCGAGGAAGTGGACGAGGGTGGGCCCGGCTGCGGTCAGCTCCGGCATCGAGGCGGGGGCCTCGCCGATCCAGCCGATCTCCTCGGGCAGGTCTGGCGCCGCGATGTGGTCACGCTCCGGTCGCATCGGAGGAGGCGGACGTTATCCTGGGCCGCTCGGCACGGCGACCAAGGAGGTATGACGTGAGCAACGATGTCTGGCAGCGGATCGAGCAGGCCCGCGAGCGCTGGAACGTCCTCGAGCATCCCTTCTACCAGCGCTGGTCGGCCGGCGAGCTGACCCGCGAGGAGCTCGCCTCCTACTCGGGCCAATACCGGCACGCGGCCGTCGCCATCGCCGAGCTCAGCTCCGCGGTCGCCGAGTCCGCCGCGGGGCCGGAGCGCCCTGCCCTGCGCCGCCATGCCGCCGAGGAGGAGGCCCACGTCGCACTCTGGGACGGCTTCGTCGACGCCGTCGGCGGCGACAGCTCGGCCGCGCCAACGCCCGAGACCAGCGAGTGCGTCGCCGCCTGGACGGCCGAGGGGGAACAGCTCGCCCGGATGGTCCGCCTCTACGCGATCGAGAGCGGCCAGCCGCGGATCTCACGCACCAAGCGCGACGGCCTCGCGGCCCACTACGGAATCGGCGACGGGCCCGGCAACGAGTACTTCTGCCTTCACGAGAAGGCCGACGTGCAGCACGCCGCCGAAGGTCGCTCGCTGATCGAGGCCCACCTGGGCGCCGACGCCGACCCCGACGCCCTCGTCGCGGCGGCCGAGGAGGCTTTCAGGGCCAACTGGCGCCTCCTCGACGGGGTCCCGGCCGCAGCCTGAACGGCAGCTAAAGATCGTCCGCTCCGGTCAGGGGTGCGCTAACTTGCCCGGGCGATGATCGAGAGCATCCTCGCGGCGCTGCCGCTCCTGGTCCTGGTCACCTCGCTGCTCATCGGTCGCTTCCCCGGCCTCGAGACGGCGATGCGCGTGGCCCAGCGAATCGCGTCCCGCGCCCGGGTCCGGATCGCTTCGGCGCCCGACTCCCGCCGTCCGCGCCCGCCGGCCGCCTTCGTCGCTCACGGCGGCGGGCTTCTCGCCTTCTCGATGGCAGGTCGCGCTCCGCCCGCCTAGCGCGGACCGAACGCCCTGCAACCGAAAGTCAGAAACCGTGAGCCTGACCTTTCTTCCGTTCGCGCACGCGCTTGCGTCCCGCCAGGATCTACCGGTCCCGGCGTGGCTGTTCGCGTGGGCGGCGTCGATCGTCCTGATCGTCTCCTTCTTCGCGCTCTCGGTCGCCTGGCGCGCTCCCCGCTTCGAGGAGGAACGATGGCGTCCCCTCGGCCCGGGCCTCTCACGGGTCCTGCTCGGCCTGCCGGCGCAGATCGTGTTCGGGGCGGCCGGCGTCTTCCTGCTCGGCGTCGCCGTCTACTCGGGGCTGAGAGGCACCGAAGCACCCGACCGCAATTTCGCCCTGACCTTCATCTTCGTCACCTGCTGGCTCGGCTTCCCGCTGTTCAGCGTCCTGATCGGCAACGTCTACCCGCCGTTCAACCCATGGCGGGCGGTGGCGAGGCCGGTCGGCGCGCTCTTCTCCGCGATCGCGGGTCAGCGTCCGGCGCATCTGCGCTATCCCGAACCGATCGGGCGGTGGCCGGCCGCGATCGGGCTGATGGCATTCGTCTGGCTCGAGGTCGTCTACGGGGGCAGCGGCGGCGTCGCGGTCGGGCTCAATCCACACGTCACGGCCGTCGCGATCCTCGTCTACAGCGTCTACACGCTGGCGATGATGGGCCTCTTCGGGGTCGAGGAGTGGTGCGAACGGGGTGAGATCTTCTCGGTCTACTTCGGGATGCTCTCCCAGCTCGGCTCGTTCAGCGTGAAGGGCGGGAGGATCGGCATCAGGAAACCGTTCTCGGCGACGATCCACTGGGCGACGATTCCGGGGTCGGCCGCCGTCGTGATCGCCTCGATCGCCAGCACCACCTTCGACGGCGCTCAGGAGGGAGCGTTCAAAGGGGGGATCGAATGGCTCTTCGAACGGATGACCGACATCGGGTTCAGCGGCCTGACCGCGATCCGTCTGACCGACACGATCTTCATGGCGCTGAGCTTCATCGGGGTCGGCCTCGTCTACCTGATCGGCGTCCGCGGGATGGCGAGCGTCGACGAAGCACCCCCGATCGAGAAGCTCCGAAGGGGGTTCATCCACACGCTGATCCCAATCGCATTCGCCTACCTGGTCGCGCACTACTTCAGCCTCTTCGTCTACCAGGAGCAGGCGCAGTTCACCTACCTGCTGTCCGATCCGCTGGGAACGACGACGACGAACCTGTTCGGGACGGCCTCGGGCGGGATCGACTTCCGGGTGATCACGGCCAACGAGATCTGGTACGTCCAGGTCGGAGTCCTCGTCCTCGGCCATATCCTCGGCCTGACCCTCGCCCACGATCGGGCCACGGCATTCTGGGGCGACTATCGTCAAGCCGCTCGCTCCCAGTACTGGATGCTGGCGGTGATGGTCGCCTTCACCTGCTTCGGGCTCTACCTGCTCTCGGTCGCCAACGCCTAGAAGAAATGTTCCGCCGCCTTCTCCGCTTCGCATCCGGGGCGATCGTCGCGCTCTCGTCTGACCGCAGCAAGCTCGCCGAGCGCATGGAGCAGGGCGCCGCTAGAGGATCTCGGCGAGGCGCCGTTCGAGCGCGGCGGAGATCTCCTCACGGACCTCGCCCTCGGGCAGGCGCTCGACCAGGGCCTCGAGGAAGCCCTCGATGATCAGCCCCTTCGCCTCGGCCGGATCGAGGCCGCGGGCGGTGAGGTAGAAGAGCTGCTCGCGGTCGATCTGGGCGATCGCCGCGGCGTGGGTGCAGCGGACGTCGTCGGCCTCGATCTCGAGGCCGGGGATCGCGTCGGCGTGGGCCTCGGGGGAGAGCAGCAGGTTGCGGCTCTCCTGGAAGGCGTCGGTCTGCTGGGCGCCGGGGTCGACCCGGATCATCCCCCGCCAGACCGCGGTCGCCCCGGCGGCGAGGACGCCGCGGAAGGCGAGGTCGGAGATCGTGCTCGGCGCCGCGTGCTCCTGGGTCGTGTCGAAGTCGAGGTGCTGGCCGGGCCCGCCCGCGTAGCCGCCGGTCACCCGCGCCTCGGACCCGGCGCCGGCCAGCTTCGTCTCCATCCGCACCTTGCCGCGCGCCGAGCCGAAGCCGAGCGCGGTCCAGTCGAGGCGGGCGTCGCGCTCGACCTCGGCGCGCTGGGTGGCGAAGATCCAGGCCCGCTCGGAGATGTCCTGGGTGCTGACGTACCGAAGCGCCGCCGCCTGGCCGACGTGGAGCTCGACGACCGAGTTGAGCAGCGCCTCGGTCTCGTCGCCGGCGGAGCCGCAGTGCTCCCAGACCTCGGCCTCGGCGCCCTCCTCGAGCACGACCAGGGTCCGCCAGGCGACCGCGGCGCCGTCCTCATCGAGCGGGATCTCGACCCGGATCGGCTCCTCGACCCTCACCCCGGCGGGGACATGGACGAGGACACCGTCGCGCCAGCCCGTCTCGTTGCGGGCGACGAATGGGTCCTCGGCGGGCACCAGAGAGCCGAGCCGTTCGCGCAGCAGCGGCTCGTGAGTCTCGAGGGCCGAGGCCAGCGTGACGACCGTCGCCTCGCCGGCCCCTTCGATCGAGGCGCCGGCCGCGGCCGGGGCGTAGGCGTCCAGGTCGAGGCCGGAGAGGTCGGTGAATTCCCAACCCTTCGTCTTCTGTTCGGGGAGCGGCAGCTCCTGCGCGAGAGAGGCGCCCTGACGGCGCCTCTCCTCAAGCCAGCCGGGTTCGGTCGCCAGCGCCTCAGCCAATCGAGCCCTCCATCTGCAGCTCGATCAGCCGGTTCAGCTCGACCGCGTACTCCATCGGCAGCTCCTTGGTGACCGGCTCGATGAAGCCGTTGACGATCATCTTCGAGGCCTCCTCCTCGTCGAGCCCGTGGCTCTGGAGGTAGAAGATCTGCTCGTCGCCGATCTTCGAGACCGTGGCCTCGTGGCCGACGTCGGCGTCGTTCTCGCCGATCCTGATCGTCGGGTAGGTGTCGGAGCGCGAGTCCTCGTCGAGGAGCAGCGCGTCGCAGACGACCTTCGAGCGCGATTCCCTCGCCCCGTCGGCGACCTCGAGCAGGCCGCGGTAGGTGCTGCGCCCGCCGTCCTTGGAGATCGACTTCGAGAAGATCGAGGACGAGGTCCGCGGCGCCGCGTGGATGATCTTGCCGCCCGCGTCCTGGTGCTGGCCGTCGCCGGCGAAGGCGATCGAGAGGATCTCGCCGTGGGCCTCGGGGCCGAGCAGGTAGATCGAGGGGTACTTCATCGTCAGCTTCGAGCCGAGGTTGCAGTCGACCCACTCCATCGTCGCCCGCTCCTGCGCGACGGCGCGCTTGGTGACGAGGTTGTAGACGTTCTGCGACCAGTTCTGGACCGTCGTGTAGCGGACCCGGGAGCCGGGCCTGCAGATGATCTCGACCACGGCCGAGTGCAGCGAGTCGGTCGAGTAGACGGGCGCCGTGCAGCCCTCGATGTAGTGGACGTCGGAGCCCTCCTCGGCGATGATCAGCGTCCGCTCGAACTGACCCATGTTCTCGGTGTTGATCCGGAAGTAGGCCTGCAGCGGCATCTCGACCTTGACGCCCTTCGGCACGTAGACGAAGGAGCCGCCCGACCAGACCGCCGAGTTGA
>DATBHH010000011.1:0-3770 GCA_036557525.1 Solirubrobacterales bacterium
CATCACCGTCCCCGGATGCCAGGGCACGGGCCGCAGAGTCTCGAGGTCGGGCTTCATCTGGAAGTCGCCGTAGCCGGTGTCCCAGGAGGACATCGCGTAGCCGCCGACCGTTTCCATGTCGACGTCGACCGCGAGCAGGTAGTTGCAGCCCTCGGCGCCGTGCTCGAGCGTGTCGTTGAGGAAGTGGGTCGCGGTCAGGCGCTTGCCCTGCAGGCGCCCCTCCATGTCGGCGATCGCGAGGAGCACGGTGTCGACCGTGCCGTCCGCGACCGCCTTCTTCAGCTCATCGACGGTCATGCCCGGCTTGGTTGGCCACGGCTGTGGTGCGGCGGGCCGTCGCTACGGCGCCTCGGGGAACGGCGGCGGCGCTCCGATCGCTTCCTCGACCGTGACCTCGCGGATCGGTCCTTTGAAGCTGCGTCGCGCACTCAGCATCCACCAGAGGCCGACCGCGACGATCGTGACCAGGACCGTCAGCGGCGCATAGTTGAAGTACTTCCAATCGAACGATGAATCCCAGGGTACGGCCACCGGTGCCGTGGGCAGGCTGAAGATGATCACGCAGATGATCACCCAGACGACCGCCGCCGGGTTGACCCACTTGTACTTGCGCCCGAGGTTCCAGGGTCCGGGCTCGAAGTCATCGCCTTTCCGCCAGCGCAGGTAAACCGGGATCACGTAGGCGATGTAGAGGCCGATCACCGCAATCGAGACGACTGCGACGAATGCGTAGGTGTAGTTGTTTTCGTCGCCGAGGAGTGCCGGCAGCGTCACCAGCCAGGAGATGAACGCCATGAACAGGACCGAGAGGTGCGGGATGCGGTGATGGTTCAGCCGGGTCCAGAGGCGATGCCCGGGCACGGCCCGGTCACGGGAGAACGCGTAGTTCATCCTCGAGGCGCTGGTCAGGCACGACATCCCGCAGAAGAACTGGCCGATCGTCGCGATCAGGATCACCATCTTCGCCGCCCACGGATCGAGGGCGCTGGAGAAGATCGCCAGCGAGGAACCGAGGCCGATCCCGTTTTCGGCGTTGTTGATGAAGCCGGTATCCGTCGCCGCGAAGGTGATCGCCAGCAGCACCGCCCAACCGATCGCGCCGGCCCAGAAGACCGAGCGCCAGACTCCCTTCGCCGCACCGAGCGCGGCGCCTTTGGTCTCCTCGCTGATGTGGGCGGAGGCGTCGTAGCCGGTCTGGGTGTACATCGTCAGCAGGAAGCCGAGCGGCAGGACGTAGAACCAGAACATTCCGTGGCCGAAGCCGGTGTTGTTGATCGTGTGCCCGAAGACGAAGCTGACGCTCTGGTGGTGCGACGGCACCAGGATCAGGAGGATGATGATCACGGCGACACCGAGGACGTGCCAGCCGACCGAGATGTTGTTGAGCATCGCCACCAGGGGCGAGGAGTAGATGTTGATCAGCGAGTGGACGATCAGGATCAGGGTGAAGAGGCAGAAGGTCTCGAGCAGGACATGGCTGCTGTCGCCGAAATTGACGAATCCGAGGTCGAGGCCGTAGAGGCTCAGCAGCGCGTACAGGAACTGGGCGGAGGCATAGACGACCGAGGCGATGATTCCGACCAGGCCGATCAGGTTGAACCAGCCGGTGAACCATCCCCAGGCCTTGCCGCCGAGGTCCGAGGACCAGTAGTAGATGCCACCCGCAGTCGGGTATTTCGACACCAGTTCGGACATCGAGAAGGCGACGAGCAGGATCAGCCCGCAGATGATCGGCCAACCCCACGAGATGGCGATCGGGCCGCCGCTGTTCCAGGCGACGAAGTAGGTCGTGAAGCAGCCGGCGAGGACCGAGATGATCGTGAAGGAGATCGCGAAGTTGGAGAAGGCGCTCCAGGCGCGGTCCAGGCGCTGTTTGTAGCCGAGTTCGGCAAGGCGTTGCTCGTCGCGGTCGACTGGCGGCGATGCGCTCTCCATCGGTGAGCCTCCTCTGTTCGCTTGATTCAGCAAAAGGTGTGATGACCACACCTATGACCCGCGCCGAGCGTATGAGCGCGCCCGGTCGTTGTCAATACCCGGCGCGGAATGGTGCTCAGGCGGGCAGCAGACCGGCCAGAATGTGCTCGGTTCCCTCGATGTGCTTGCGCACCAGGCTGACCGCGCCGTCGGCGTCGCCGCTGCGCAGCAGCATCACCAGCCGCCGGTGCTGGTCGTTGGAGCGGGTCAGGACCTCGGTCGGGTGGGCGATCAACGAGATCAGGTCGCTCATCTGCCCCTGGACCTCGGTCATCGCGGTGACCAGGCGGGGCGACGCGGCCGCCTCGGCGAGGGCGATGTGGAAGCGGATGTCGAAGCGCCGGTATTCCTCGAACATCTCGGCGCCCGCCATTCCCGCCGTCAGCTCCTCGAGCCGCGAGAGCTGTTTCGCATTCGCCCGCTCGGCGGCGAGCAGAGCCGAGCCGGTCTCGATCGCGACCCGGTAGTCGAGGACCGCCCATGCCGCCTCGTCGAGGAGCTCCCCGGGCCCGCCTGCCAGCGGCGGCTGGTCGGCGACGAAGGTCCCGCCGGCCCGGCCCCGGCGCGAGACCAGGTGGCCGCTCTGGGTCAGCGTCGTCAGCGCCTGGCGCAGGGTCGAGCGCGAGATCGCCAATTTGCGCGCCAGCTGCCGCTCCGGCGGCAGGCGGCTACCTGGGGCGAGCAGCCCGAGCCGGATCGCGGTGCCGAGCCGCTCGACCGTCTCCTCGAACGTGGTCGGCGGCCGTACCGGCGCGAACACCGCCTCGGCGGCGGCGCCGCCCTCGCTCACGGCCTGTCCCTCGATGCGGTCACGGCCCAAACCGTACGCCGAGGGCCGATTTCGCGTCGAAATTCCTCCCGGTGGGAGTTCGCGCCGAAAATTCCTCCCGGTGGGAGGTATGTCGGATTATTCGACATAACTCCCACCGGAGGCGTGGGGCGGCGCCGGTGGCTACTCCGAGCGGCGGACCGGGGCCCTGATCTCGGCGAAGCCGACCGTGCCGGGCAGGTCGACGAGGTCGGGATGGAGGAGGTGGCCGAGCAGTTCGACGCCGTCGACCAGGCGCGGGCCCGGCCGCGAGAACGTGGCCGCGGCGTCGACCGCGAAGACGGTCCGCGCGCCGAGCTCGGCGATCCGGTCCCAATGCTCGAGCGCCTGCGCGCGCGCCTCCTCGACGCCCCAGCCGCAGGGCATCGCGATGACGACGTCGGGGTTCAGGCCGGACAGCTCGCCCCAGCTGACCTCCGGCGACCTCAGCCCGGGAGGGCCGGCGATGTCCTCGCCGCCGGCGATCGAGATCATCTCCGGCACCCAGTGGCCGCCGACGAACGGCGGGTCGAGCCACTCGAGCGCGATCGCCCTGGGCGCGCTCGACCCGGCGACCGCGGCGCGCACCATCGCCAGCCGTCCCTCGAGATCGGCGCGAAGCTCACGGGCCTCGGGCTGCATCCCGGTCGCCTCGCCGAGCCGGGTCACGTCTTCGAGCACCTCGGCCAGCGTGCTCGGGTCCTGCTGCAGGACGTATGGCTCGCTCGGCAGTCGCGCCGCGACCCGGAGCACGTCCTCGTAGGAGACGGCGCAGACGTCGCAGACCGCCTGGGTGACGATCAGGTCCGGCCCGAGCTCGGCCAGCCGCTCCTCGTCGAGCTCGTACAGTGCGCGGCCCTCTCCGACGATCGCCTTCACGGTCGCGTCGATCTCGGCCGGGGCGATGTCGGACGGCAGCACGGTGCTGGTCAGATGTGGGATCCCGCGCGCCTCCGGCGGGTAGTCGCACTCGTGTGTCACAGCCACG
>DATBHH010000012.1:0-13638 GCA_036557525.1 Solirubrobacterales bacterium
GGAATCAAACCGCCGCCTCCTCTGCTCCCGCTCGCGCCAGAAGAAACAGACATGGACTGGCGCTCGCTTCCGCGTCCGGGGGCGGCGGAATTACCTCAGGACGCGGAGACCCTCGTGTTTGCGTTTGGCACGGCGCTGGCGGGAGATGCCGAGCCAGGCGAGGCCGACGATCACCAGCAGGGTCAGGAACGGCAGGAACCAGGCCGCGGCGGCGACGATGACGGCCGCCAGCGAGACGAGGAAGCCGATCGCCCCGCCCCCTCCGCCATCGCGCTTGCCGGCGCCGAAGACGATGTCGCTGACGACGATGCAGCCGAAGACGGCGCCGACGAGGCAGAAGATGGCGCCGACGAGGCCATCGAGGTCGGCGTGGCCGGAGAGCAGGTAACCGATCACGAGACCGATCACGGCCGCCAGCAGCGTCATCCGCCCGCGCGCCGAGCCGCGCGTCCCGGTGGTTCCGGCCAGCATCCCGATCGCGATGCCTATGCCCAGCTCGAGGCCGGCCCCTTCGAGAAAAGTCACATGAAAAACCTACACTTAACCGATGCCCGAACCCCCCCACCGGCGGCGAGCGCACGCGCTCACGCGGGACCTCGAGCGCTACGCGGGCCTGTTCGCAGGGCGAACCGGGGTGATGCGCTCCTCCGCGATGCGGGACCTGATGGCGATCACGGCGCGGCCCGAGGTGATCTCGCTCGCCGGCGGCTTGCCCGACACCTCGACCTTTCCGCCGGCGACCTTCGCCGCCGACATGACCAGGATCGCCCAGACCTCGGCAGCCGAGGCGCTCCAGTACGGGCCGACCGAGGGATTCGACGAGACTGTCGACTGCATCGTCCAGGTGATGGGCGCCGAGGGGATGCTTCCCGACCACGACGACGTGATCGTCACGACCGGCGGTCAGCAGGCGATCGACCTCGTCTCGAAGGTCCTCGTCGACCCCGGCGATGTCGTCATCTGCGAGGCCCCGTCCTACCCGGGGGCGATCCCGGTCTTCTGCAGCTACCAGGCCGACGTGATCCAGATCGAGTGCGACGACGACGGGATGCGGATCGAGGAGCTCGAAGCGGCTCTCGAGCGGCTCGACGGCGAAGGACGGCGGCCGAAATTCATCTACTCGGTGCCGAGCTTCCAGAACCCGGCCGGGGTGACGATGTCGCTGCCGCGCCGGCGCCGCCTCGTCGAACTCGCCCGCGCGCGGGAGATGCTCGTCGTCGAGGACAACCCCTACGGGCTGCTGCGGTTCGGCGGCGAGCCGCTGCCTCCGCTCTACCAGCTCGACGGCGGGGATTACGTCATCTACATCGGGACCTTCTCGAAGATCCTCTCCCCCGGCATCCGCCTCGGGTGGGCGGTCGCGCCGCCGCCGGTGATGGAGAAGATCGTCCTCGGCAAGCAGGCGGCCGACCTCTGCACATCGACCCTGACCCAGTTCTTCGTCCGCGAGTACTTCGCCGAAGGCCGCTGGCGCGAGTACGTCGAGAGCCTGGTCGAGATCTACCGCGACCGCCGCGACACGATGCTGGCGGCGCTGCGCGAGCACTTCCCGCCGGAGGCGATCTGGACCCACCCCGAAGGGGGCCTTTTCATCTGGGCGACGCTTCCCGACTTCATCGACACCGGCGACCTCCTGGCGCGGGCGCTGCGCGAGGACGTCGCCTTCGTCCCCGGCCAGGCCGCCTACGTCGACGAGCGCGGCCGCAGCTCGATGCGGCTCAACTTCTCCGGATCCGACGGCGGCGAGATCGAGGAGGGGGTGCGGCGGATCGGCAAGGTGATCGGTCAGCAGGTCGAGCTTTTTTCAACGCTTACGCGGCCCGCCGCCTCCTCTGGTCCCGGCCAGCCGCGGGAATCGGATATGGACGCGGCTGGGCCCCCGCATCCGGGGGCGGAGGGGGGAGTAGCCGGGTCCGACGAGGGTGGTGACGTGGTGCCGTTCCGAAAGGAGGAATCGGCGTGAAGGTCGCGGTCCTCAAGGGCGGCCGGTCGCTCGAGCGCGGGGTCTCGCTGCGCTCCGCAGCCCGGGTCGAGGATGCGCTGACCCGGCTCGGCCACGAGGTCGTCTCGATCGACGCCGGCGCCGACCTCGTCGACGAGCTGACCGCCCACGAGCCCGAGGTGGCGTTCGTCGCGATGCACGGGCCGGGCGGGGAGGACGGCACCGTCCAGGAGCTCCTCGAAATCCTCGAGATTCCCTTCACCGGCCCCGGGGTTGCGGCCTGCATCCGCTGCATCGACAAGGCCCTTGCGAAGCACGAGCTGCGGGCGGCCGGGGTGCCGACGGCGGACTGGCTCGCGTTCAACGAAACGGCGTTCCGGGAGCTGGGGGCCACCGACGCCCTCGGTCGGCTCGAGGATCGGCTCGGCTTTCCGTTGGTCGTCAAGCCGAGCCGGGGCGGCTCATCGCTCGGCGTCAGGTTCGCGGCGAGCCGCACAGAGGTCCCAGAGGCGCTTGTCTCCGCCTTCAGCTACGACAACCGCGTTCTGCTCGAACGTTTCGTCGACGGGCGCGAGCTCGCGGTCGGCATACTCGGCGACGAGCCGCTTCCGGTCGTCGAGGCGATCCTGATGAGCGGCGACCGCTACGACTTCGAGGCTCGGTACGAGATCGGCCGCACCAGCTTCATCTGCCCGGCCGAGCTCAGCGAGGACGAGGAACGGGCGGTCAACTCGGCCGCCATCGCGGCCTACGAGGCGCTCGGCTGCACCGGGTTCTCGCGGGTCGACCTGATCCTCGAGGAGGCCGGCCCGCAGGTGCTTGAGGTCAACGCGATCCCGGGGCTGACCGACACCAGCCTCCTGCCGCAGGCAGCCGAGGCGGCCGGGATGTCGTTCGAGGAGCTCGTCGACCGCATCCTCAAACTCGCATCCCCCACGGCCTCAAGGGCCTAAGCGCCCTCGCCCCGCGGACCCAAGCCGCGCCCGGGCCTGATCAAAACGCCGCCTCGCCCGACCCAAGCCGCCCCCGGCCTGATCAAACGCCGCCTCGCCCGACCCAAGCCGCGCCCGGCCTGATCAAACGCCGCCTCCTCCGCTCACGCTCGGACCAGAAGAAACAGATATGGACTGGTCCTCGCTCCCGCGTCCGGGGGCGGCTTAGGAATTCCCCTGGGCGAAGTCGTCGGGCGTGACCTCGTCGAGGAACTCCTTGAACTTGTCGACGACCTCCTCGGTGTCCTCGACCTCGTGCTCGAACTCGATCGCCGACTCCTCGATCACATCCTCGGCGGCGAAGATCGGGGCCGAGACGCGGACCGCGAGCGCGAGCGCGTCCGACGGGCGCGAGTCGATCTCGAGCTCGGTGCCGTCGATCGATACCGTGATCGAGGCGTAGAAGGTGTTGTCGCGCAGTTCGGTCACCGAGACCCGCTCGCATTTGGCGTCGAGCTGCTCGAGGACGTCGGAGAGCAGGTCGTGCGTCATCGGCCTCGGCGTCGACGCCCCCTGCAGCTTCATCAGGATCGCCGCCGCCTCGGGATGCCCGATCCAGATCGGCAGGAACCTGTTCCCGTCGACTGTCTTCAGCAACACGATCGGCTGCTTGCCGACCATGTCGAAGCTGACGCCATAGATCTGCATCTGCTGCACGAACTCGCTCCCACGATGGCTGGCCGCCCATTATAGGTCCGGCTCGAAGCCCGTCTGCGGTACGGCCGGAGCCGCGTGAGCAGTGGGCGATCCTGGATTCGAACCAGGGACCTCGTCCTTATCAGAGACGCGCTCTAACCGACTGAGCTAATCGCCCGCGAGAACAGGGGGCCGATGATAGCGGCCGGTCGGCGGACTCCGCCGGGGGTCCGCTCAGTCCCTGAAACGGCCGAGCCGGCGGGCGAGGTCGAGCGTCTCGGAGAGGTCGGAGAGATGGATCTCGACGACGATCTCCTCGCCGCGGGGCCGGACCCGGACCTCGAGGCCGAGGCTCGACTCGAGCTCGTCGCCGACCTCGCGCAGCGCCGCCTGGCGGTCGGCGTCGACTCGCCCGGGCTTCGGCCTGCGGTTTGGCTGGCTGGCCAACTTAACCCTGTTCTCGGTCTCGCGGACCGACCAGCCGCCGTTGGCGGCGTCGCGGGCGAGGCGGCGGCGGGCATCGTTGCCGCGGATCCCGAGCAGCGCCCGTCCGTGACCCTCGGTGAGCTCACCCGACTCGAGCAGCGCCAGCGCGGCGTCGGGCAGCTCGAGCAACCGGATCAGATTCGAGACCGCGGGCCGGCTGCGCCCGATCCTCTTCGCCAGCTCCTCCTTCGAGAGGCCGAGGTCCTCGACCAGGGCGGCGCAGGCGCGCGCCTCGTCGATCGGGTTTAGGTCCTCGCGGACGACGTTCTCGATCAGCGCCACCTGGAGGCGCTCGGCCCGCTCCGACTCGCGGACTATCGCCGGAACCTTCTCGAGGCCCGCCTGCTGGGCGGCGCGCCAGCGGCGCTCGCCGGCGATCAGCTCGTAGCCGCCGTCGGCCAGCGGTCGCACGAGCAGCGGCTGGACGACGCCGCTCGCCTCGATCGAGGAGGCCAGCCCGGTGAGCGAATCGGCGTCGAAGCGCTTGCGCGGCTGGTTGGGGTTGGGCTTGATCAGGTCGATCCGCAGCTCGCGGAGGTCGCCGACGTCCTCGGCCGAGGCCTCGGGGAGTATCGCCGCGAGGCCGCGGCCGATCCCGGGGCTAGCCACGCGCGGCCAGCTCCTCGGCGAGCGCCCGATAGGCCTCCGAGCCCCGGGAGGACGGCGCGTGCTCGGTCACAGGCAGGCCGTAGCTCGGGGCCTCGGCGACTCTGACGCTGCGCGGTATGACCGTCTTGAAGACCATTTCCGGGAAGTGGTCGCGCAGCTCCCGCTCGACGTCATGGGCGAGACGCGTGCGCTCATCGTGCATGGTGATCAACAGACCTGACACATTCAGTGAAGGGTTCAGCTCACGCCGGATCATCCCCACCGTGTCAAGGAACTGGACCAGGCCCTCGAGCGCCAGGTACTCGGCCTGGACCGGGACGATCACCCTGTCTGCGGCGACGAGGGCATTGACGCTGACGGGGCCGAGCGAGGGCGGGCAGTCGAGCATCGTGAAGGCGAATCGTTCCCGGACCGGGCCGAGACGTTCCCGCAGCCGCGTCTCCGACCCCTCCAGCCGCGGCAGCTCGACCGAGGCTCCCGCGAGGTCGCGGCTCGCCGGCACCAGCCAGAGGTTGTCGGGCCCGGCCGGCCGGGCTGCCTCGGCGACCGAGACGTCGCCGATCAGGCAGTCGTAGGAGGAAGGGCGCAGGTCGCGGTCGCCGCCGAGGGCGACCGTCGCGTTGCACTGGGAGTCGAGGTCGACGAGCAGCGTTTGGGCGCCCCCGCGGGCGGTGCAGGCGGCGAGGTTGACGGCGGTCGTCGTCTTCCCGACCCCGCCCTTCTGATTTGCGAGCGCGTATACGAGGCCCATTTGCCCGCCAGACTATTTAGCGGCAGCCGTCATCCGCGCGGGCGCTTCTTCGCGATTCCCGGACGTCGCGGCAGATCGTTCGGCGTCGCCGCCGTCTTGCGGAGGACATGGAGGTGGCGATGGCGGCTGCCGGCATGAGGGCCGACGTCGAGCACCAGCTCCGGCTGCATCGCCAGGGCCGGGGCGGCTCGCTCGGCCTGCCGCTCCTCGTCCTCGTCGCGCCTTCCCTTCCAGGCAACCAGCACGCCGCCGTCGCGCAGCAGCGGCGACGCGAGCTCGGCGAGGGTCGAGAGGCGGCCGACGGCCCGCGCGGTCACCGCGTCGTATGCCTCCCGGCCCTCGGCGCCCGCCGCCGCCCACTCCTCCGATCGCGTGTTGAGCACCCGCGCGTTCGCGATCCCGGCCGCGGCGATCGCCCGCTCGATGAAGCCGCACTTGCGCCCGACCGACTCGATCAGGTCGACCCGGGAGCCCGGCAGCGCGACCGCGAGCGGCAGGCCGGGAAAGCCGGCGCCGGCGCCGACGTCGGCGATCCTGCCGGCACCCCGAAGGTCGGCGACCTCGAGGCCGGTGAGGCTGTCGGCGATGTGGATCTTCCAGCCCCGATCGGGCTCGGTCACGGAGCTGACCGAGCCGCGCTCGGTCGCGAGCAGATCGAGGACAGTCTGCAGCGCGGCGCGTCCGGAGTCGTCGAGCGCGGCCGTCGGGTCTCTGCTCACGAGGACTGTCCGCGCTCACTCTGAGACGAGCGGCGCGACGACCACGCAGCGATGCGGCTCATCGCCTTCGCTATAGGTCTCGACCCCGGCGCGATCCCGGAGGAACTCGTGGACCACCCGCCGCTCCTGCGCGCTCATCGGGTCCATCTCGACGATCCGGTTCGCGCTCAGCGCCTGCTCGGCGGCGCGCGCCGCGCGCGCTGTCAGCACCTCGCGGCGCCGGTCGCGGTAGCCCGCGGCGTCGAGCAGAACCCGCTTGCGCTCGCGGATCCCGCGGAACGCTGCCTGGTGGCAGAGCAGCTGGAGGGCGTCGATCGTCTGCCCCCGGCGCCCGATCAGCAGGCCGTAGTCGTCGTCGCCGACGACGACAGCTTCGATCGCGTCGTCGTCCTCCTCGATCTCGACCTCACCCTCCAACTCGAGCTCGTCGAGGACCCCCTCGACCAGCTCGCGAACCCTCTCCGCCGGCTCCTCCGGCCACTCCCTCGTCTCGCCCGACTCGCTCACGAATCTCACCCTATCCACCCAGGCACCCGATCGCCCGAGAACCGAGTGCCGGAATCGTCGTGAGGGCGGGGTTGGTTGTCTTCGGACCGGCGGATACTCAAAGTGCCGAGCTGACTAGCGAGGCGCTTGTCGGGACGAGGGCAACCAACCCCGCCCCCTCACCGCCTGCGCTTCTTCTTTTTGGGCGGCGGCGGCGGCGGCTTGGCCGCGGCCGCCTCCTCGAGCGTGGGCACGGCCGGGGGGGGGATCAGTTTCGCCGCTGCGTACGACTGACCGACCGTCCAGAAGTTGGTCGTGATCCAGTAGAGGCTGAGACCGGCGGGGACGGCGGGGACGAAGAACAGCCCGACGAGCGCGAAGGCGCCGAGCATCACGTACTGCTGGGACCCCGCCGCGGTCGGCGAGGAGCGCATCGTGATGAAGGTCGAGAGCGCCATCGAGCCGGCGAAGAGGACCATCAGCACGATCAGTTCAGCCCCCTGCGGCTTTTCGATCACGCTGCTGATGAAGAACCAGCCGGCGCCGCCCGCGGCTTCGACATCCTGCTGGAAGTTGTCGCCGCGGAGGGTCCGGAACAGCGCGAAGAAGATCGGCAGCTGCAGGAGGAGGGGCAGGCACGAGGCCAGCGGGTTGATTTTGTTCTCCTGGTAGAAGCGCATCATCTCCTGCTGCTGGCGCTGGCGATCGTTCTTGTATTTCTCCTGGATCGCTTTGATCTGCGGCTGCAGCGCCTGCAGCGCGCGCATGCCCTTGATCTGTTTGTAGGTCAGCGGGATCAGGACCGCACGGACGCAAACGGTGAGGGCGATGATCGAAGTTCCCCAGCTGAGCCCGACGTTGTCGTGGAAGAAGTTGAGGACCGCTTCGGCGGCTTCCTCGAGCGGATGGAGGATGTCGGCGACCGGAATCACGACCGCAGCTCGCCGTGATAGCTGGCCGGGTCGACGGGCCCGACCCTGAGGGTGAAGGTTCGAGGCACCGGGTCGAAGCCGCCGTGGCTGAAGGGATTGCAGCGCAGCAGGCGCCATCCGGCGAGCAGAAGGCCGCGCAGGGTGCCGAAGCGGCGGATCGACTCGGCGGCGTAGGCGGAGCAGGAGGGCTCGTATTTGCAGCGGCGCGGCAGGGCCGGCGAAACCCAGCGCCGGTAGGCGCCGATCACCGCCAGCAGCGACCGTTTCACGTGGAACGCTCCGACCGCATCCCGGCCTCGCTGAGCGCCTCGTCGAGGCTGCTTCGAGCCCCGGCGAGACCCTCCCTCTCGATCAGCCCGCCGAGTTCAGGGCGCGCAACGAGAACGAAGTCGTGTCCCTGCGGGAGCCGGTCGGCCGCCTCCCAGAATGCTTCGCGCAGGACCCGCTTGACGCGGTTCCGCTCGGTCGCGTCGCCGACCTTGCGACTCGCCGAGACTCCGAGCCTGATATCGCCGGCACCACGGTCCTCGGCGTCGCGGCGGGGGAAGCTGTAGAGCACTAGGTAGCGGGTGGCGTGCGAGGAGCCGTCGCGGTAGACGCGGTCGAACTCGCCGCTGCGCGAGAGGCGGCGTCGCTTCGGCATCGCTACGGAGTCAGACGCTTCCGGCCCTTGCGGCGGCGGCGTTTGAGGATCGCCCGACCCCCTCGGGTGCGCATCCGCGCTCGGAACCCGTGGGTCTTCGCCCGCTTGCGCTTCTTCGGCTGGTAGGTCCGCTTCATCTCAATTGCTCCCGCTTCGCTTCCTCGCGAAGAGTCAGATCGTCACGCTCGGTCGCTCCGCGCTTCAGTCGACGTCGCAGTATACGGACGCCGGCACCGGGGTCGTCCGAAGGATTTCTCGGCATTTGCGCGGCGGCTGAATTCGCGGCGCGGGGCCGTCGCTATGGTCGGCTCGGGGTGCACGATGACGACCACCAACGCCGCCTCGTCGCGCTCTGGACAGAGGTCCAGAGGCAGCTGCGGTCATCGGTCCCCGAATCCACCTTTCGCCTCTGGCTCGAGCCGCTGCGGGTCGTCGGGGCGCGGGGACGGACCATCCACCTAAGCGCCCCCGACGGGATCCGGGCCTGGGTCGAGCGTCGGTACTCGTCGCTGATCCGGGACGGGCTTGCCCGGGCGGGGGCCGACTTCGAGGAGGTCAGCTTCGCACCCGTCGGCGGAGGCGACGCCGAGCGTTCCAGGGACGCCCAGCTCAACCCCCACCACAGCTTCGACCGGTTCGTGATCGGCGAGGGGAACCGCCTCGCCCATGCCGCCGCCCTCGCGGTCGCCGAGGCCCCCTCGGAGGCCTACAACCCGCTCTTCCTCCACGGCCCGCCAGGCCTTGGCAAGACCCACCTTCTCGGCGCGATCGCCAATTACCTCCGGGTCCACGCGGTGGAGCTCGAGGTCCGCTACACGACCGCCGAGCGCTTCACCAACGAGTTCGTCGCCGCCCTCCGCTGCAGCGGCTCCGAGCGTTTCAAGGAGCGCCACCGGGAACTCGACGTCCTGCTCGTCGACGATGTCCAGTTCCTCGAGGGCAAGCACGCGACCGAAGAGGAGTTCTTCCACACCTTCAACGCCCTATATGAGGGCGGCAGCCAGCTCGTCCTCTCGGCGGACAGGCTGCCGAGCGAACTCTCGACCCTTGCCGAGCGCCTCCGGGACCGTTTCGAGTGGGGCCTCACGGTCGCCGTCGACCACCCGGACCTGGCGACCCGGCTCACCGTCCTGCGCCGGTTGGCGCGAGAGGCCGGCCTCGAGGCCGCGAGCCGTGACGCGCTGGCGGAGCTGGCCGGGCGGATCGACACCAACGTCCGCCGCCTGCGCGGAGCGTTGACGAAGGTGATCGCCCACTCCTCGATCACAGATCGCCCGCTGAGCCCCGAGCTCGTCGCCGAGATCGTGCCGAGGACCAGGCGCCTCGGGCCGGCCGACCCCGTCGACGAGATCCAGGCCGCGGTCGCCTCCTCGTTCGGAATCTCAACCGCCGACCTGATCGGTCCCTCGCGAGCGGCGGCGCCGGTTCGCGCCCGCCACATCGCGATCCTCCTCACCCGCGAGAGCACCTCGCTCTCGCTGCCCGAGATCGGTCAGCGGTTCGGCGGCCGGGATCACTCGACGGTGCTCAACTCGCTGCGCCGCGCGCGGGCCGCGGTCGAGGACGACGCCCAACTCCAAACGCGAGTCAACAGCCTGCGTGAGACGATCCACAACCGCTCAGACCCGAACCGCTGACCGCCGACGCCGCTGTAAGAATCAATGTCTCCCCACATCCACATCCACAACGTCGAAGCCCCACCACAGCGGGGAATCGCTTTCCTCTGCCGGTTTTCCACAGGCCCTAATCCAACTCGATAGGAAGTTTGTCTTTGAAGCTGACCACTCAACGAGAAGAGCTTTCCTCGAAGCTCTCGACCGTCGCGCGAGCGGTCTCGACGAGGGCTGCGACGCAGGCGCTGTCGGGGATTCTCCTCGCGGTATCGGAGGAGGAGGTCGAGCTCAGCGCGACCGACGGAGAGATCGGCCTCCGCACCAACCTCGAGGCCGTCGTCGAGGGATCGGGCACCGTCCTGCTTCCGGGCCGCCTCTTCGCCGACCTCGTTCGCTCGCTCGCCGACGACAGGGTCGAGATCGAGCTGCGCGAGGCCGAGCGCGACGTCGAGATCCGCTGCGGGGGATCACGCTTTCACGTTCGCACCCTTCCCGCCGAGGACTTCCCGAAGGTTCCGACCGCCGACGGCGAGCCGCTGACGATCCCCGGCAAGGCCCTGGCCGAGACCGTCGAGTTGGTCGCGCCCGCGGCGTCGCAGGACGACATGCGCCCGGTCCTGACCGGCGTGCTCGTCAGCGCGACCGGCGAGGAGATGACGATGGTCGCGACCGACTCATACCGGCTCGCGGTCAAGCGGACGCCGCTGGAGGGCGGGATCGGCGGCGAGCTCGAGGCGAACATCCCCGCCCGCGCTCTGCGCGAGCTGGGACGGATCGTCGTCGCCGACGACGTCGAGGAGGTCAAGGTCAACCTGCTCCCCAATCAGGCCATATTTCGGGCAGGGCCGGTCCTCCTCAACACGAGGCTGATCGACGGCCAATTCCCCAACTTTCGACAACTCCTGCCGGAGTCCTACGAGCACGACGTCAGGCTGAGCCGCACCGATTTCCTCGACGTCGCGCGGCGCGTCAGCCAGCTGGCTCAGCGCAACGCGCCCCTCCGGCTCTCGTTCAGCTCGGGGGAGCTGAAGGTGTCCGCTTCGACCCCGGACGTCGGCGACGCGGAGGAGACGATCCCCGCCGCCTTCGACGGCGACCCGCTCGAAATCGGGTTCAACCCGGACTTCCTCAAGGACGGGATCGAGAGCGTCGACGGCGACGAGGTGATGCTGCGGCTGATCTCGCCGCTTCGGCCGGGCCTGCTTCAACCGGTCGGCAACGAGGACTTCCGCTATCTGGTGATGCCGATCCGCCTCAACGTCTGAGGGCTTCCCGGTGCTGGTCACCGCCGCCGCCGCCGACCCGTCGCGAAGCCTGAGCGCCGTCCGGGTCGGGCTGGAGGAGGGGGTGGCGACCCTGATCGGACCCAACGGCGCCGGCAAGACCAACCTGCTCGAGGCGCTCTATTTCGCGCTCACCGGGCGCTCGTTCCGGACCTCCGACCGCCGCGACCTGATTCCCTTCGACGGCCAGCTCGCGCGCGCCGAGGCGGTGGTGCTCGGCGGCGCCGGCGCCGAGCACCGTCTGCTGGCGTCGGTCAGCCGGGCCGAGGGACGGCGCCACCTGCTCGACGGCAGCCCGGTCGATGCGGCGACCGCGGCCCGGCACCGGCCTCCGGTCGCGGTCTTCTCCCCTGACCGGCTGGCGCTGGTGAAGGGCCCGCCGGCCGAGCGCCGGGCGCACATCGACCGCTACGTCGCCGCCCGCTGGCCTTCCCGCTCCGGTCTGCGGGTCAGATTCGGGCAGGCGCTGGCGCAGCGAAACGCGCTCCTCGCACGCGGCCCGTCCGGCGACCGCGATCTCGACGTTTGGGACGAGACGTTCGCCGATGCCGCATGCGCACTGACCGCGGCCCGCGCCGATGCAGCCGCCGACCTCGCCCCGCGGTTTGCCGCCGCCGCCGCCGATCTCGGCCTCGAGGGGGGTGCGCGCCTCGAGTACGCACCGCGCTCGGCCGCCGCCGCGGATGAGCTCCGCCAGGGCCTGCTGGAGCGGCGCGACGCCGACCTCCGCCTCGGCCGCACGTCCTGGGGCCCCCACCTCGACGAGGTGAAGCTGTCGGCCGCCGGCCGGGCTCTGCGCCGGTTCGGCTCGCAGGGCGAGCAGCGCACCGCGCTCCTCGCCCTGCTATTCGCCGAGCGCTCCGCCCTCGCGGAGGCCAGGCGGGTGACGCCGCTCCTCCTCCTCGACGATGTGATGAGCGAGCTCGACCCCGACCGCCGTGAGCGCCTGCTCGAGCTCCTCGCCGGACCGGGGCAGGTCGTGATCACCGCCGCGACGGAGGAGTCGGTGCCGGCCACGCTCCGGACCGCCGCGATCAGGATGCCGCCGCCGCGCCCGGCCCGGCGCGCCGCGGAGGCGGCGTGAGCGCTGAGCGGGCAAGCCTCGATTGCCGGGTCTCGACATGACCCGCCGCCGCGCCCCAAGACCCGCGGGCGAGGCGCTGCGCGCGGTTCTCGAGGGCGCGGCCCCGAAGACGCGCCTCGCCGCCGTCCAGGCGGCCTGGGAGCCCGCCGTCGGCGAGCGCATCGCCGGGGTCGCGCAGCCCCTCTCCGAGGAGGGCGGCACGGTGATCGTCGGCTGCGCCGACCCGGTCTGGGCGGAGGAGCTCGATCTGATGCAGGACCAGCTCCTGAGGCGCCTCCGGGAGCGCCTCGGCGAGCAGGCTCCGCTGCGTTTGCGATTCCGTGCGGATCAGGCCTGACCTTAGCCACAATTTATACGTGTTTTGCAGGGATTTTCCCTCCGAATCGCCGGTCTTCTGGGGGGCCGAACTGGTATCCTTATGTCAACTTGCATTGCGACCCCGACCCAGCGCGGCAAGGACGTCGTCAGGTCGGGGTTTTTTCTGAATCAGAGAGGATCAATTGCCGAAATCGAAGAAGGGCTCCTCGGACTCCTACGGGGCCAAGGACATCACTGTCCTCGAGGGGCTGGAGGCCGTTCGCAAGCGGCCCGGGATGTACATCGGCTCGACCGGGCTCCGGGGCCTGCACCACCTCGTCTACGAGGTCGTCGACAACTCGGTCGACGAGGCGTTGGCCGGCCATTGCAGCGAAGTCAGCGTCGTCCTGCACCCCGACGACAGCTGCACTGTCCGCGACGACGGGCGCGGAATCCCGGTCGAAGAGCTGAAAAAGGAGAAACGCCCGGCTGCCGAGGTCGTCCTCACGACTCTCCACGCCGGCGGCAAGTTCGGCGACGGCGGCGGCTACAAAGTCTCGGGCGGCCTGCACGGGGTCGGCGTGTCCGTCGTCAATGCCCTGTCGGAGTCCCTGCACCTCGAGATCAGCCGCGACGGCCATCTCTGGACCCAGGACTACGAGCGCGGTCGCCCGCGGGGCCCGCTGTCAAAGGGCGAGGCCACCAGGGCGACCGGCACGACGATCACCTTCCTTCCCGACAGCGAGATCTTCGACGAGCTCGAGTTCGACTACGCCACGCTCGCCGAGCGCCTGCGCGAGACGGCGTTCCTCACCAAGGGCCTGAAGATCGAGCTCGTCGACGAGCGCGGCGCCGGCCAGCGCGACACCTTCCACTACGAGGGTGGGCTGATCGACTTCGTCGCCCACCTCAACGAGAACAAGGACGCTCTGCACCGCAAGACCGTCTACTTCGAGAGCGAGAGCGACGACGGCCAGGTCGAGGTCGCGATGCAGTGGAACTCGTCCTACCAGGAATCGGTCTTCAGCTTCGCCAACAACATCAACACCCACGAGGGCGGATCCCATCTCTCCGGCTTCCGCTCGGCGCTGACCCGGACGCTCAACGCCTACGCGCGCGGCAAGGGACTGCTGAAAGAGAAAGACGAGAACCTGACCGGCGACGA
>DATBHH010000013.1:0-8238 GCA_036557525.1 Solirubrobacterales bacterium
GCTCGCCGGCAGCGAGGAAATGTCCGGCGCGCCGGGCGTCGTCGTCGTCGAGACGCCGGCGGAGGCCGTCGCGACCGCGCTGGAGGCCGCGGCGGGCTAGCGGGCTCAGCCGTCGGCTGGGAAGAGACGCGCCATCACCAGCGCCGAGCGCAACGACCCGTCCTCACGGCGATAGTGGTCGCGCCGCAGCCCCTCCTGCTCGAACCCAAGCGAGCGGTAGAGGCCGATCGCGGCCTCGTTGTCGGTGAAGACCTCGAGCTCGATCTTGTGGACGTCGGCGGGGCGGGCGGCGAGCCCCGCCTCGGCGAGCATCCGGCCACCCCCGCGGCCCCGCCACCCGGGCAGCACCCACATCCCCAGCGAGAGGACACCGGGCGCGGGGGTGGGACTCATTCCGAGCCCGCCGATCAGCTCCGCGCCGTCGATGAGGGCGAAGGGGTGGTGCTCATCGCTTTCGACCGAGAACCGGAACCTCTGCTCGAGCTCGTCGATCGTCGTCGAGGGCTCGGTCGCGAGCCAGCGTCCCTCGGCGACGACGATGCTCATCCCGCGGGCCAGCGCCGCGCAATCCTCGAGCGTCGCCGGTCGCACCTGCATCGGGGACGAGGATAGGGGTGGGTCGCGGATCCGACCTTCGCCACGGTCCGGGCGGTGAGGGTCGGAAGGGCGCTACCAGAGCTCGCGCAGGGCGAGGATCGCGAAGGCATGCGACCAGGCGAGGGGCGTCGTCGAACGCGGGATCCCGGTGCGGGCGTCGACGCGCTCGGGAAGGAGGCCGAGCGGAGTCGCCGCCCGCCGCAGGTCCGCCATCAGCCGCAGCGCGGCGCGGCGCGCGCCGAGGGCTGCGAGGCTCCATGCGCTCCAGGCGGTGGGCGCCGTCCACGGGTCCGCATCGGGCCAGTCCTCGGACGGGGTGATCCCGTAGCGGCCGCTGGACGCGACCAGGCGGAGAAGGGTGCGGCGCGCGGCCGGGAAGAGCGCCGGGTACGGGAAAGGTCGAACCGCCCAGGCGGCGGCCGCGTCGAGCCCGGAATCCGGGTCTCCGGCGCGCCGGACCAGGACCGCCCCGCGCCGCTCCGCCTCGAATGACCCCAAGCCGCTCGACCCCCTCGAGTCCTCGAGAGACGCGGTCGAGGCGAGTGCGTTCCCGAGGTAGTCGCCCGCCGCTTTCTCCTGGTAGTCGGCTCGATCACGCCAGTCCCCGACCTGGGGCGGTTCGGGGGCGCCGACGGCGCGGGCGGCGGCCGCGACCCAACCGTAGGCGTCGCCCTCCGCGGCGCGGCCGTCGACCGGCGCACCGGATGGGTCGAACCGGGCGGCTGCTCCGAGATCGAGCCGCTCGAGGAAGGCGACGATCCTCCGCGCCTCGGCGCGGTGGCCGGCGGCGGCGAGGGCGAGCGCGACCGCCGCGGCGTCCCGCGGCCAGACGTAGGCCCAGCCGTCGCGGGCCCCGGCGATCGTCGCTCCGGTGCGACGGTCGGTGAGGGCCCGCAGCACGAGCAGCGAGCGCTCGTACATCCGCCGCGCCCAGCCGGGGGCGCCGGGCCCGAGCGGCCGCGACCGCGCAAGCCAGGCGCGGCCGGCGCGGGCGGCCCGCAATCCGCCCAGCAGCCGGACGACCTTCGTCAGGCGGTCGCCGAACCGGGCGACGGTGACCAGAACGTCGGTCCCCGGGAGGTAGTGCTGGCGGACCGCGTCAGCACGCCAGAGCGGCAGGCTCGCCCGGCCCACGTCCGCCCGGGCGACGATCCCCGAGTCCGGCGGCACCGTTCCGGCGGACTGGAGCTCGGACGGGATCTGGACGATCGCCCGACCCGGCGGGCCCAGATGGCGGACATCGACGACGTCGCCGTAGGAGTCGACAGCGCCGACCATTCTCCCGCCGCCGATCAGCGCGGTGCCGAGAAACGGCGCCGGCAGCCCGGCGATCGCCGGTGGCGTCGTCGGGTCGGCCCGGGATCCTCCTGAGAGGGCGAGCGCCGCGGCGAGGAGGGCGGCGCAGGCTGCGGTTGCCGCACGAGCGCTGCGCATACGACCATGCAATCAGCCGCTCGGCCCGTTGGTCGCTAGCCTTCGACACCGCCGCTCCGCGGCCCCAGGCGAGGTAGCTCAGTTGGTAGAGCACACGACTGAAAATCGTGGTGTCGCCGGTTCGATTCCGGCCCTCGCCATAGACGGCGTCACTCCGACTATCCGGGCCGAGCGCCCCTCTGCTGTTGGATTTCGTCGTCGAGAGATTTTCCCCGCCGGAGGAGATAGATCGCAGCTCCGAAGGCGAGCGCGAGCGCTGCGAGGATCCCCAGCTCCAACAAAAGGTTGGTCAGTGGTCGCCCCGACGTCGTCTCCACCTGGGCTGTTACCACCACCACCCTCCGTACGACCGCGATCAACCCGATGAGCAGGAACGGTTCGGCATAGATCTCGCCCCTGTACAACACGATGCGCAGGGTATGGAGCAACTCGGCGACGATCAGCAGGAGGAGGATGCGGTCGAGAACCAGCAGGCCGATCGTCACGGGATCGTCGCCCCCTTCGATGCCATTGACCAACCCTTCGATCGTCCCGACGGTGACGGCGACGGCGGCAACCACGAGCAGCGCACCCACGACCAGGTATACGACCTCCTCCACCACGTCGATGCCCTTAAGTACCAACTCAGGGCGGGTGCTTGGGGGTAGTTTCAAGGCCATCGGCCTCGACTGAGTCTACGCCGGGGCCGGCGGGCTCGAGACGGCCGGCGCGCAGCCCGGACGAGCTCGGGCGCGCTTATCCCTCGATGAGGATGGCGTGGTCTGGCATTGGGCAAGGATGGGTTCGGTTTTCCGCCAACCTCTGGACGGACGTTCCCCCTGTTAGGTCCGCCAAGGCTACGGGAACCTTCTGATGCAGAGATGACCCGCCGAATCCTGATCGTCGACGACCACGCCGGCTTCCGGCGCAGCGCCTCGCGCAGCCTCGCTGCCGCGGGGTGGGACGTGGTCGGCGAGGCCGGGGACGGCGCGGCCGCTCTCGAGGCCGCCGAGAGGATCGAGCCGGACGTCGTCCTCCTCGATGTCGGGCTTCCCGGCGTCAGCGGGATCGAGGTCGCGCGAGAGCTCAACGAGCGTCTGCCCGACGTCGCCGTGGTCATGATCTCGACCCAGGACCCCGGCGACTACGGCGAGCTGGCGCTCGCCAGCGGCGCCCGCGGGTTCCTGTCCAAGCTCGATCTGTCCAGCCAGGCGCTGGAGGCACTCGTAGAGTCATAGTCCATGGCGGTGCGGATCGAGCAGACGGTCGCCCGAGCGGTCAGCTCTGCGACCGACGTCGGCGATGCCTACACGCGGGCGCTGGAGGCGATCGGAACCGACCTCGAGTGGAATCTCGCCGCCGCCTGGGAGCCGAACGCCGACGGGGAGACGCTCGGCTGCGCATCCCTCTGGTCACGCGACGACGACGCCGACGAGTTCGCGGCCGTGACCCGCACGACCACCTTCGCCCCCGGCGAAGGCCTGCCCGGCGCTGTCTGGGAGTCGGACCAGGCGGTCTGGGTGGCCGACGCGGCCACCGATCCCCGGCTGCCGCGACAGGAAGCCGCGAGGGCTGCAGGCCTGCACTCGGCGGTCGGCTTTCCGGTTCGCAGCGAGCGCGGCGTCGTCGGGGTGATCGAGGGATTCGCCGATCGCAAGCTCGAGCCCGACCAGGAGCTCCTCAACACGCTCGAGGTCGTCGGCGCCCAGCTCGGCCAGCTGATCGAGCGCCGGCGCGCCGAGGAGACCGGCGTCGCGGTCGAGCGCCGCCACCGCGCCACGCTCGAGGCCGCGATCGACTGCGTGATCACAATGGACCACAACGGCGACGTCCTCGAGTTCAACCCCGCCGCCGAGACGACGTTCGGCTACACGAGCGAGGAAGCGGTCGGCAGGGAGATGGCGACCCTGATCGTTCCCGAGGAGCTGCGCGACCGCCACCGCCGCGGGCTTCGCCGCTACCTGGACAACGATGAGCCGGTCCTGCTCGACCGGAGGATCGAGATCGAGGCCGTGCGCCGCGACGGCTCCCGGTTCCCGGTCGAGCTCACCATCACCCGGATCGACGTCCCCGGCGCCGCCGTCTTCACCGGCCATCTCCGCGACATCACCGACCGCCTCGAGGCCGAACGCGAGCTGCGCGAATCCCGAACCCGGCTGGTCGAGGCCGCCGACGAGGCCCGGCGGCGGATCGAGCGCGACCTCCACGACGGCGCCCAGCAGCAGCTGATCAGCGTCGCGATGACGCTCGAGGCCGCGTCGCGCCAGATCGAGGAGAGCCCGTCCGAGGCGCGGGCGCTGCTCGACGAGGCCGCGGCCGAACTGCGGCAGGCGACCGTCGAGCTGCGCGAGCTGGCGCGCGGCATCCACCCCGCGGTGCTGACCGAGGGCGGCCTCGACCCGGCGCTGCGCGGCCTGGCGAGCCGCAGCAAGGTGGCGACGACGATCGCCGCGGTGCCCGAGCGGCGCTTCCCGATGCCGGTCGAGGCGGCCGCCTACTTCGTCGTCGCCGAGGGCCTGACGAACGTCGCCCGCCACGCAGACGGTGCGAGCTCGGCCGAGGTGGAGGTCGCCGAGGCGGACGGCTCCCTCGTCGTCGAGGTGAGCGACGACGGCACCGGCGGCGCGACCCTCGACGGCAGCGGCCTGCGCGGCCTCTCCGACCGCGTCGCCGCGCTCGGCGGCGAGCTCGAGGTCACGAGCCCGGCCGGCGGCGGCACCAGGCTGAGGGCGGTGATCCCGTGCGGGTCGTGATCGGCGAGGACTCGGTCCTGCTCCGGGAGGGGATCGCGCGGCTCCTCGACGAGGCCGGGATCGAGGTCGTCGGCCAGGCGGCCGACGCCGAGGACCTCCTGCGCAAGGTGCGCGCCCACAAGCCCGATGTCGCGATCGTGGACATCCGCATGCCTCCGGACAACACCGACGACGGCCTCCGCGCGGCGGCGGCGATCCGCGAGGAGCTGCCCGACGTCGGGATCCTCGTCCTCTCCCAGTACGTCGAGGAGCATTACGCGGTCGACCTGCTCGCCGCCGGCAGCGAGGGCGTCGGCTACCTGCTCAAGGACAGGGTGGCCGAGGTCGATCGCTTCATCGACGCGGTGCGGCGGGTCGACGAGGGCGGCTCGGTCCTCGACCCCGAGGTCGTCGCCCAGATGCTCGGCCGCCGCCGCGAGAGCGGCCCGCTCGAGACCCTGACCGATCGCGAGCGCGAGGTCCTCAAGGCGATGGCCGAAGGGCAGACCAACCGGGCGATCTCCGAGGAGCTGTTCGTCAGCGAACGGGCGGTCGAGCGCCACGTAACCTCGATCTTCCAGAAGCTCGACCTCTCAGGCGAGGACGGCGGCCATCGCCGGGTCCTCGCGGTGCTCGCCTACCTGCGCGAGTAGCCGGAGAGAAGCTCGATCAGTTCGTCGGTCTCGGAGCCGCCCCGCAGGTTCGGCGGGAAGACGGCGATCTGCTCGCCCGCCAGCGTCAGGACCAAGCTGCGCCCGTCGGAGGCAGGGTCGAGCGATACCTCGCCGCGGGGCCAGGAGCCGAGCTCCTCGCCGCGGACGACGACCGTGTCCTCGTAGGCCTCGCCGACGTCGGTTCCGGCGAACGCGACGACGCGGGCAGGCGTCACCGCGAGCACGAACGATTTCGGCAGCGTCTTCGTCTGGCGCGGCCGGAAGAGCTCGATCAGGGCGGTCCCGGTGATCATCGATGCCATTGAGGGCGTCCGTCCCTGGCGCAGGTGGCCGGCTGCGATCACCTCCTGCTCGATCCGCTCCTCGACCTGGGCCCTGATTGTCCGCGGCCCGAAGGCCACCTCTGCAAGCGCGCTCATCCTGTTGCTCCTCGTTCGCTGAATTCCGTTTCCCTGAGGCTCCCAGCCTCATGCGCCCCGATCCATGGGGCCCGCCGCCAATCCGGCGTTCGGTTATCCGCCGGCCGCGGGGGCGCCGGCGAGCGCCGCGTCGAGCGCCGCCCCGATCGCCTCGGGCGTCTCGATCTGCGGGTAGTGCCCGGAATCGGGGAGCTCGATCGCCGGCACGCCCGGGCGCAGCTCCTGGAGGCCGCGCAGGACCTCGGTCCGCGCGACCGGGTCGCGCAGGCCCCAGGCCAGGGTCAGCGACCCGGGCCAGTCCCGGATCGCCCCGTGCCAGCGCTCGGTGAAGCGTTCGCGCTCGGCCATGTAGTTGATCGTGCGGTGGGCGATGCGGGTGCCGCCGTCATGGGAGAGGAGCGACCACTGGTCGGCGGCCTCCCCGGCGCTCAGCGGATGGTCGGGGGAGAAGATCCGCCCGAACTGGGCGGTGAAGGTCCGCTCCGACGTGAGCCGGGCGAAGAGCGGCCCGAGGCGGCTGCGCAGCAGCTTCTGGCCGAAGGTCGGCCGCGCCAGGTGGAGGAGCATGCTGCCGTTGAAGAGCATCGCCCCGACGAGATCGATGCCGAGCTCGCCGCCGATGTCCCGCGCCATCAGCTCGGTCGCGACCGAGGTCCCCATGTCGTGGCCGACGAGGAAGACCGGCGGCGACCCCGCGCGGTGGACGATGTCCTCGACCGCGTCGGCCTGCCAGGCGAGCGTGTAGACGTGATCGGCGGGCTTCTCCGAGAGCCCGAAGCCGAGGAAGTCGAAGGCGATGCTCGCCTCGTCGCCCCGCCGCGCCTCGAACAGCGGCCGCCAGTCGTAGGAGCTCGAGGGGAAGCCGTGCAGGTAGAGGAGCAGCGGCGCTTCGCCGCCGCCGCGGCGGCGCACGAACAGACGGCGGCCGAGCACCTCCTCGATCGCCCCCTCGCGGCGCCAGCGCTCGACCCGCTCGGTCAGCATGGCGAGCCGCCGAAGCGCCGTTGTAGCCGCCGGTGGCGGTGGCGGAAGATGAAGCCGATCAGCGGCCGCAGCGGGCGGCCGGGGAGGCCGAGGCGCGGCTGCCAGCGGACGCGGTCGGTGATCAGGCAGCCGTCGCCCGCAGGCTCGAGCGTCCGCTCGTGTTCCCAGAGCCGCTGGCTCAGCATCGTTGAGCGCTCGAGGAACCCGCGGCCGGGGTCGAGGCTGACCAGGGTCAGGTCGTCGTAGTCGAACGGGACCAGGCCGAGGAGGAAGACCCAGCTGCGCCCGATCCTGGTCCCGAGCTCGATCTTCTCGGGATCGAGGCCGTCGACCCCGGCGGGGACCGTCATCCGCATGATCGGGCGCAGCTCGTCGTTGATCCCCTCGGGCGTCGTGACGCGGTCCCAGACGGCGACCGGGCCGGCGTCGAGACGCGAGGAGACGGAGACCTCGGCGCTCGTCGGTGTCGGGCCGGCGGTTGCGATCCCGGCATCACAGCAGGTTTCTCGAGAGGCCCGCTAGGATTGTCTGGTTCGAGCGATGAGGCTCGCTCCTTCATAACCGCGGCGCCGCCGCTGATGGCCTCTATTCCATCCATCAAGCAATGGAGGCCATGACATGGATAGGGGTCTATTCGCACGTCGCATCGCCGCGGTCTACGTCGGCGGCATGCTGGGCGCGCTGGCCCGCGTCGCCCTCGCCGAATCCGCTCCGCACGGGGCGGGCCAGTGGCCGTGGGCGACGTTCGCCGCCAACATGGTCGGTGCGCTGCTGCTCGGGTACTTCATCGCCCGTCTCCACGACCATCCCGAGGACAGCCTCGCCCACCCGTTCCTGACGACCGGCATCTGCGGCACCTTCACGACGTTCTCGACGCTGCAGCTCGAGCTGTTCCAGATGGTCGACGGAGGACACCTGGCGCTGGCCTGCGGTTACATCGCCGCCACCCTCGTCGCCGGCTACGCCTTCGCCCGGGCGGGCATCGCTCTCGAGCGCCGTCCGGAGATGGCGTGAGCCCACTCGCCTGGGTCGCGGTCGGGGCTCTCGGCGGGGCGGCGGCCGTCGCCCGGTTCCTGATCGATGCCACCGTCACCGCCCGCACCGACCATCCGTTTCCGCTCGGGATCCTCGCGGTCAACCTGGCCGGTGCCTTCGCCCTCGGCCTCGTCGCCGGCGCCGCTCTCGAAGGCGAGGCACTCGCGATCGTCGCCGGCGGCGGGATCGGCTCCTTCACCACCTTCTCGACCTGGATCCTGGACTCGCACCGGCTCGCCGAGGCGGGCCACACCCGGCTGGTCTGGCTCAACGTCGGTCTCTCGACCCTCGTCGGGTTTGCCGCGGTCGTGCTCGGCCACTGGCTCGGCGCGGCGATATAGATAGCTCGCGAATCACGATTCCGTCTGGTAGATGGAAACGTGA
>DATBHH010000014.1:0-3984 GCA_036557525.1 Solirubrobacterales bacterium
GATCGTGTGCAGCTCGTCGAGGAAGAGGACGATCTGGCCCTCGGCGTCCTGGACCTCGGTGAGGACGGCTTTCAGCCGCTCCTCGAACTCGCCGCGGAATTTCGAGCCGGCGAGCAGCGAGCCGATGTCGAGCGCGATCACGCGGCGGTCGCGGAGGCTCTCGGGGACGTCGCCGTCGACGATCCGCTGCGCCAGCCCCTCGACGATCGCCGTCTTGCCGACGCCCGGGTCGCCGATCAGGACCGGGTTGTTCTTGGTCCGGCGGGAGAGGACCTGGATCACCCGGCGGATCTCCTCGTCGCGGCCGATCACCGGGTCGAGCTTCCCCTCCCTCGCCTCGGCGGTCAGGTCGCGGCCGAATTTCCCCAGCGCCTGGACGCTGTCCTCGGGGTTCGGGGTCGTCACCTTGTGCGGCCCGCGCACCTCCGCGGTCGCCTTCTCCAGCGAGCCGCGGTCGGGGAGGATCTCGGCGACGCCGGAGCCGCTGTCGCTGAGGGCGAGCAGGATGTGCTCGGTCGAGATGTACTCGTCGCCGAGCCTGGCCATCTCCTTCTCCGCCGCCTGCAGCACCGAGACCAGCGCCGAGGACGGCCGCGCCTCCGGCCGCTCGTCGCCGCTCACCGTCGGCAGCGCCGCGACCGCGTCGCCGGCCCGGGCCGCGATCGCGCCGACGTCGGCGCCGAACCTCTGGAGGATCGGGACGACGAGGCCGTCCGCCTGTTCGAGCAGCGCCGTCAGCAGGTGGGCCGGAGCGACCTCGGAATTGCGGCGCTCGCTCGCCAGCTGCTGGGCCGCGGCCACGGCTTCCTGGGACTTGACCGTGAATCGATCAGGCTGCACTGGTCATCCGATTGTATGAGCGGCCGGCTAGCCCGCAGCCTCCGCGCTGCGCAACCCGCTCACGGCCCAGGCGCTGAGCAGCGCGATCAGGCCGAGCACGAGGGCGTAGGTGAGCGCGATCTCGGCCGAGAGGCCGGCGAGCAGGTCGCGGTTGGTGTTGAGAACCAGGGTCAGGGGGTTGACCCTGGCGACGTGGGAGATCCATCCGACGAGCAGAGCCTGCGGCACGTAGACCGGGGTCAGGAACAGGAGGATGAAGACCGGGAACTGCATCAACGGCCCCGCCTGCAGCGTCCGCAGCCGCAGCGCGACGCCGGCGGCGAACAGCAGCGCGACGACGTTGACGGTCAGCGAGAGGAGATAGAGGGCGACGATTTCAGCCGGGCTGCCGTCGATCGTCATCCCGGCCAGCAGGGCGACGGTGGTGACCACGCTCCAGGTGACCAGCACCCTGACCATCGCGGTCAGGGCGTAGCCGCAGATGATCGCCGTCCGGTGCTGCGTTGCCAGCAGCATCCGCCGCCCCATCCCGAACTGGAAGTCGGCGGCGACCGAGAAGCCGGTGAAGACGCCGCCCAGCGCCGATGACTGGAGCAGGACGAATCCGAAGACGAACGTCGTGTAGCCCTCCGGGTAGTGGAAGCTCGGGGTCTGGCTGACCGCCGAGAGCCCGCCGCCGAACGCGGCGAGGAAGAACAGCGGGAAGATCAGCGCCGGGAACAGCAGCGCCGGGTTCGTGAAGACGTTGTGGAGGCTGCGCCAGGCGACGCCGAGCGCCGCCGACCTATAGGCACCGAGGCCGCTCATGACAAATCCTCGCGCTTCACTCGCGGCGCGAAGATCCAGATTGCGCTCATTTGGCTCCCTCCGCGCTCATGTTCGCTCCATCCGATTGCGGAGCGCCAGCGACGAGATCGTGATCGAGAACGTAATCAGGCCGATCGCGATCCCGAACGCCAGCGCCAGCGCTTCGGCGTCCCAGCCCGTGATCATCAGGCTGCGGATGCCCTCGATCAGGTAGCTGACCGGGTTGATCGTCGCGATCGTCCGGAACCACTCGTGTTCGATCAGGTTCCGCGGCATCGAGATCGAGCTGAAGAAGAGGAGCACGAACAGGAGCGGGAAGCTCCCCTGGACGGCCTCCCCGGACCCGGTCCGTATCGCCATGAACATCCCGAGGCCGCCGAACCCGATCGAGATCAGGATCGAGAGCGCGAAGAGGACGGGGACGCCGAGCGGCCCGGCGGCGAATCCCGCCCCGGCGATCAGGCCGACGGAGAGGTAGACGGTCGCCTGGATCAGCCCGATCACGACCAGGCCGCCCAGCTGCCCGGCGATCAGCGAGGAGCCCCGCATCGGGGTCAAGGAGAGCCGGTTGAAGAACCCGTTCTCGATGTCTTCGGCGAGCGCCTGCCCCGAGTTCATCGTCGCGAACAGGGCCCCCTGGATGAACGGGACGGCGAGGACGAAGGTCAGGTAGGAGTCGGTCGGGAAGCCCGGGATCTTGGTCGCCTGGTGGAGCCCGGCGCTGTTGACCGCGAGCAGGAACAGCGGAAAGACGAGGCTCGGGATGATCATCGCCGGCTGGCGCAGGGTTCGCAGAACCGCGCGGCCCGCGAGCGAGCGGACCTGGGTCGAGAGAGTCGAGGCATGGCTCGGAGCCGCCGGCAGGGCGACCGTCGCGCCGCTCATGCTGCGGCTCCCTCGAGCGGCTGTTCGCCGGTCGGCATCTCGTTGCCGTCGCCGGCGCCCTCGAGATGGCGGCCCGTCTTCTCGAGGAAGACGTCGTCGAGGCTGGGAGCATGGAGGTCGATGTCGGCAACGCGGAGCCCCTCGGCGTCGAGAGCGCGGACGACGTCGGTCAGCGCCTCGGCTCCGACGTCGAGCCGCACCGCCACCGAGTCCGGCGCCGCCGGCACCCGCTCGCCGAAACGCTCTAGAACTCCGAGGACCTGCCCGCACTCGGCCGGCTGGCTCGGGGTGATCTCCAGGCTGGGGCGCCCGATCTCGGACTTGAGCGCCGCCGGCGTGCCCTCGGCGACGATCGTGCCCTCGTCGATGATCCCGACCCGGTCGGCGAGCTGGTCGGCCTCCTCGAGGTACTGGGTGGTGAGGAAGACGGTGACCCCCTCCTGGCCGGCCAGGCGCGACACCTCGGCCCAGAGCGCCGCCCGGCTCTGCGGGTCGAGCCCGGTCGTCGGCTCATCGAGGAAGAGGACGCGCGGCCCGTGGACGAGGGCGAGCGCCAGGTCGAGGCGCCGTTTCATCCCGCCCGAGTAGCCGGAGACGTTGCGGTCGGCGGCGTCCGCGAGCCCGACCCGGTCGATCAGGGCGTCGCTGCGGGCCACCCGCTCCTCACGGGGAAGGCCGTGGAGGGCGGTTTGCAGCCGCATGTGCTCGCGGGCGGTCAGATGGGGGTCGAGGGCGGCTTCCTGGAGCGCGGCGCCGATCGCCGCCCGGACCGCGGGCCCTTCGCGGACGACGTCGTGGCCGGCGACCCGGGCGCCGCCGCCGGTCGGAGGCAGCAGCGTGGTCAGCATATGGACGGTGGTCGACTTTCCGGCCCCGTTCGGGCCGAGGAAGCCGTAGATCTCGCCGGGGTCGACATGGAGGTCGATCCCGGCGACGGCGAGGGGGCCGTTCTTGAACTTGCGGGTGAGCCCTTCCACCTCGATGTTGTTCGTCATCAAGATCCTTCCCGGTCTTCGAGCTCGGCGGCGCGCCTCCGCATCCGCTCGAGCTCCGATTTCATCCGCTCGACCTTCGCTTCGAGCTCCAGCACGGTCTCGACTCCGGCCAGGTTGAGCCCCTGCTCGGTGGTCATCTGCTGGATGCGTCGCAGCAGCTCGACGTCTCGTTGAGAGTAGAGCCGCGTGTTCTTCGGCGAGCGCTTGGGCTCGATCAGGCCCCGCGCCTCGTACATCCGCAGCGTCTGGGGGTGCATGTGCGCGAGCTCGGCCGCGACCGAGATCATGAACACGCCGCGCTCGGCGTCGATCGACGCTTCGACCCGCCGCGTCACCCGGCTGCCGGCGCTCACGGTTTCGCCTCCCGCAGCAGCTCGGCCCGGGGATCGTCGCCGTTCAGCGCCTCGGCCAGGTTCTCGACCGCCTCGCGCTGCTCCTTGCTCAGCTTCTGCGGCAC
>DATBHH010000015.1:0-3545 GCA_036557525.1 Solirubrobacterales bacterium
CGCTCGGTTCGGCCCGTCAATCGGAGGGCTTCGCATTTTCGGTGACCTGGTCGATCGAGCCCTGCATGTAGAAGGCGCCCTCGGGCAGGTCATCGTGCTCGCCGTCGAGGATCTCGCGGAAGCCGCGAACGGTCTCGGCGACCGGAACGTACTCGCCGGTGCGGCCGGTGAACTGCTCGGCGACGAAGAACGGCTGGCTGAGGAAACGCTCGATCTTGCGCGCTCTGGAGACCGTCTGCTTGTCCTCGTCGGAGAGCTCGTCGATGCCGAGGATCGCGATGATGTCCTGGAGCTCCTTGTAGCGCTGGAGCACCTCCTGGACCTCGGTCGCGGTGTTGTAATGGTCTTCGCCGAGGATGTCGGGCTTGAGGATCGTCGAGCTCGAGTCGAGCGGGTCGACCGCCGGGTAGATCCCTTTCTCGGAGATCGCTCGCGACAGCGCGGTGGTCGCGTTGAGGTGGGCGAAAACCGAGGCCGGCGCCGGGTCGGTGTAGTCGTCGGCGGGGACGTAGACAGCCTGGATCGAGGTGACCGAGCCGCGCTCGGTCGAGGTGATCCGCTCCTGCAGGCCCCCCATCTCGGTCTCCAGCGTCGGCTGGTAGCCGACCGCCGACGGCATCCGCCCGAGCAGGGCCGAGACCTCCGAGCCCGCCTGGACGAAGCGGAAGATGTTGTCGATGAAGAGCAGCACGTCCTGGCCGCCCTGCTCGCGGTAGTACTCGGCCATCGTCAGCCCCGAGAGGGCGACCCGGAGGCGGGCGCCGGGGGGCTCGTTCATCTGGCCGAAGACGAGCATCGTCTTCTCGATCACGCCCGACTCTTTCATCTCGAGCCAGAGGTCGTTGCCCTCGCGCGAGCGCTCGCCGACGCCGACGAAGGCGGAGAGGCCGGAGTGCTCCTCGGCGATGTTCCGGATCAGCTCTTGGATCAGGACCGTCTTGCCGACGCCGGCGCCGCCGAAGAGGCCGACCTTGCCGCCTTTCGCGTAGGGAGCGAGGAGGTCGATGACCTTGATCCCGGTTTCGAGGATCTCCTGGGTCGGGGCCAGGTCCGATGCGGAGGGAGCCGGGCGGTGGATCGGCCAGCGCTCGCCGCCCTCGACCTCGGGGCCCTCGTCGATCGGCTCGCCGAGCAGGTTGAAGATCCGGCCCAGGGTCGCGTCGCCGACCGGGACGGTGATCGGGCCGCCGGTGTCGATCACGCGGTCGCCGCGCTGCAGGCCGTCGGTCGCGTCCATCGCGACGGCGCGGACGCGATCGTCGCCGAGATGCTGCTGCACCTCGCAGACGAGGTCGGTCCTTTCGCCGTCACCGTCCCCTCCCATCTCGATCCGCAGCGCCGAGTAGATCTCCGGCAGCTGCTCCGGGAAGTGGGCGTCGACGACGACGCCCGTCACCTGCTCGACCCGCCCCACGTTCGCTCCGTTTCCATTCTCAGCCATTTTCTGGTCCTGTTGTCCTTTCATCAATTTTCGCGCTTCGCTCGCGTCGCGGAGGTCAGATATGGACGCTTGCTCGCTCCGCGCTCAATAGCGCGCTCATCCAAGCGCCTCGGCGCCGCCGACCACCTCGAGGATCTCCTGGGTGATCTCGGACTGCCTGACCCGGTTCATCTCGAGCGTGAGGTCGTCGATCATCGTTTCGGCGTTCTCCGCCGCGTTCCGCATCGCCGTCATCCGCGCCCCGAGCTCGGAGGCCGCCGACTCGAGCAGCGCCCGGTAGACGGAGATGTTCACGTACTCGGGGATCAGCCTTGCGAGCAGGATCTCGGCCTCCGGCTCGTACTCCCAGAGCGCCGCTTCGTGGGCGCGCTCGGCCTCGGTCGGCTCGGCGTCGGCCTCCTCCTCGGCGGCGCCCTCGCCAGTCACCTCCGCCTCCTGCATCGGCAGCAGGGTCTGACGCCAGACGTGCTGGGTCAGCGGCGACACGTAGCGGTTGTAGACCAGCTCGACCCGGTCGACCTCGCCGTCGACGTAGCGCGCGGTCAGCCCCTCGCCGATCTCGCGGGCGTTGGCGAACGCCGGTCGGTCGGTGAACCCGATGTAGGTCGCGCTCAGCTCCTGTTTGCGGAAGGTGAGGGCGGAGACGCCCTTGCGGCCGACGGCCGAGAAGTCGGGCTCGACGCCGCGCTCGCGCAGCTCCGCGCCGAGCCGCATGCCGTCACGGATGATGTTCGTGTTGAAGGCGCCGGCGAGGCCGCGGTCGCCGGTGATCAGCAGCACCCCGACCCGCCGTTCTGCATCGTGCTCTTCGAGGACGGGCACGCGGGGGACGCCGCCGGCGTTCTCGGCCGCCCGGCGGGTCAGCCGCCGCATCCCCTCCGCGTAGGGGCGCAGGGCCTCGATCCGCTGTTCGGCTCGACGCAGCCGCGCCGCCGCGACCATCTCCATCGCCCGCGTGATCTTGTTGATGTTCTTGACCGACGCGATGCGGTTTTTGACTTCCTTCTGAGTGGCCATCGTGCCGGACTAAGCGGGAGTCTCCGCCGCCTTCTCCTCCTTGGCGCTCTCTCCGTCTCCCTCCTCCTCCTGGCGAGCGTGCGAGCCCCTCTCGCGCTCCTCGGGGGAGTGAACGCGGTCGGACTCGCCGGCCTCGACCGGGTCGCCGTGCTCGTCGAAGTCGGGGCCGAAGTCGTCGACGAACTCGGCGATCGCCTTGCCGAGCGCCTCCTCGTCGTCGTCCTCGAGCTTGCCGGTCTCTTCGATCCGCTCGAGCAGGTCGGCCCTCTCGCTGTGGAGGCGGACGCGCAGGTCGGCGAGGAACTCGCCCACCCGCTCGACCTTTATCCGGTCGAGGTAGCCGCCGGTGCCGGAGTAGATCGAAGCGACCTGGTCGCCGACCGACAGCGGGTCGCGCTCCTTCTGTTTCAGGACCTCGACCAGCCGTTCGCCGCGGTTCAGCGATTTCTGGGTCTCCGGGTCCAGCTCGGAGCCGAACTGGGCGAACGCCTCGAGGTCGCGGTACTGGGAGAGGTCGAGGCGGAGTTTCCCGGCGACCTTCTTCATCGCCTTGGTCTGCGCGTTGCCGCCCACCCGCGAGACCGAGATCCCGACGTTGATCGCCGGCCGCACTCCGGAGTTGAAGAGGTCCGACTCGAGGAAGATCTGGCCGTCGGTGATCGAGATGACGTTGGTCGGGATGTAGGCCGAGACGTCGGACGCCTGGGTCTCGATGATCGGCAGCGCCGTCAGCGAGCCGCCGCCGAGCTCGTCGTTGAGCTTGACCGCCCGCTCGAGCAGCCGCGAGTGCAGGTAGAAGACATCGCCCGGGTAGGCCTCGCGCCCCGGCGGACGCCGCAGCAGCAGCGACATCTGGCGGTAGGCGTAGGCGTGCTTGGTGAGGTCGTCGTAGACGCAGAGAGCCGCTTTCCCGTTGTAGAGGAAGTGCTCGCCCATCGCGCAGCCGGCGTAGGGCGCGATGTACTTGATCGGCGCCGCCTCGTCGGCGGGGGCGGCGACGATGATCGTGTTCTCCATCGCCCCGTTCTCCTCGAGGATCTCCTTCAGCTGGACGACGGTCGACATCCGCTGCCCGATCGCGACGTAG
>DATBHH010000016.1:0-41735 GCA_036557525.1 Solirubrobacterales bacterium
CGAAGAAAATCGTCGGTGCGATGCCGAAGCGGCGCCTCGAGGCGGAGCTCGAGCCGGCGCTCGCCTAGGTCGGGCCGATGCCCTTCGTCCAAATCCACTGGTACGAGGGACGTACCGATGAGCAGAAGGCCGAGATCGCGAGGCGGATCGAAGCGGCGCTGATCGAGGTCGCCGGGGTTCCCCCCGAGCACTGCTGGGTCAAGTTCTCCGACTCGGCGAAATCGGACTTCATCATCGGCGAGCCTAGAGGCGAGTGATCGAGATCCGCAGGTCGCGGCCGTCGATCGTCGACGCGGCTCCGTCGTGGCCGTCGTAGGCGACCGAGGTCGCGAGCACCTCCCCGGCGAGGTAGTCCTGGTGCTCGCGGGCAGCCTCGACCAGGTCGGCGTCGCCGCCGAGGGTGAGCTCGATCCGGTCGGTGATCTCGAGCCCGGCCTCTTTGCGCGCATTTTGCACTGCGTGCACGATCTCACGCGCGAGGCCCTCGCGCAGCAGCTCCTCGTCGAGCTCGAGCTGGAGAGCGACGGCGTGGCCGGCCTCGGCCTCGACCTCGTATCCCTCGAGGGGCTGAAGCGCGAGGGTCACCTCGTCGGGGGCGATCGTGTGGTCGTCGCCGTCGATGTTGATCCCGATCTCGCCGCCCTCCGACATGACGTCGGCGACGTGATTCGGCTCGAGCGCCTCGATCGCAGCCGCGACCTGCGGCATCCGCTTCCCGAACCGGGGCCCGAGCGAGCGGTAGTTGGGCTTGACCGAGTAGCTGACCAGCTCCGCCTCCTCGGCGACGAAGTCGAGCTCCTTGACGTTGAGCTCGGCCCTGACGAGGTCGCCGTACTCGGAGATCGCCCTGCGCTCGGCGTCGTTGGCGACGATCACCGCCCGGCGCAGGGGCTGGCGGACCTTAGCCTTCGCCTGGGCCCGGGCGGCGCGGCCGAGCTCGACGGTCAGGCGGACGGCCTCCATCGCCTCCTCGAGATCGGGGTCGACGAAGGCCGGGTTGTGCTCCGGAAAGTCGCGAAGGTGGACGGAGTCCGGAGACTCGCCGAAGTCCTCATCCTCACCGCCGGCGAGGTTGAGGTGGATCTCGTCGGCGAGGAACGGGGTGAACGGCGCCAACAGCGCCGCGACCTCGAGCAGGCAGTGGCGGAGGGTCGCGAACGCGGCGCGGTCGCCGTCCCAGAACCGCCGCCGCGAGAGCCGCACGTACCAGTTGGAGAGCTCGTCGACGAAGGCCGCGATAATCCGCCCGGCCGCGGTGCAGTCGAATTCGTCCATCAGCTGCGTCACGGACGTCACGGTCGCCTGCAGCTTCGACAGCGCCCACCGGTCGAGGTCGTCTAACCCGGCTGCGTCCTCGGCCCCTTCCAGAGCGGGGAAGTCCGCCGGGCTGAGCCCCTCGGCGTTCGCGTACAGAACCCAGAAGGAGTAGGTGTTCCAGAGGGTGAGCAGGAACTGGCGGACCGATTCGCCGACGGTCTCGAGAGAGAAGCGGTAGCCCGACCACGGCTGCTGCGAGGTCAGGTAGTACCAGCGGAAGGCGTCGGCGCCGTGGGCGGCGATCACATCCCACGGCTCGACGACGTTGCCGCGGCTCTTCGACATCTTCTGGCCCTCGGGGTCGAGGATCAGCCCGAGGCAGACGCAGTTGCGGTAGCTCGACGTGTCGAACAGGAGGGTCGACTCGGCGAGCAGCGTGTAGAACCAGCCGCGGGTCTGGTCGATCGCCTCGCAGATGAAGTCGGCCGGGAACCGCTCCTCGAACAGCTCCTCGTTCTCGAACGGGTAGTGGAACTGCGCGAACGGCATCGCGCCGCTGTCGTACCAGGTGTCGATCACCGACTCGACCCGCCGCATCTCGCCCCCGCAGCTCTCGCAGTGGAGAGCGACCTCGTCGATATAGGGGCGGTGGAGGTCCTCGGGAACATCGCCGGTCGCCCGCTTGCGCAGCTCGGCGATCGAGCCGATGCAGGTCCGTTCCTCGCAGCCCTCGCCGCCGCACTCCCAGATCGGCAGCGGCGTCCCCCAGTAGCGGTCGCGGGAGAGCGCCCAGTCGACGTTGTTCTCGAGCCATTTGCCGAACCGGCCGTGCTTGATGTGCTCGGGGTGCCAGCCGATCTCCTCGTTGTTGGCGAGCAGGCCCTCGCGCCGCGGCGACGTCGCGACGTACCAGCTCGCCATCGCGTAGTAGAGGAGGGGCGTCCCGCAGCGCCAGCAGTGCGGGTAGGCGTGCTCGTAGACCTCGGCCCGCAGAAGCCGCCCCGACCGCTCGAGCGCGGCGACGATCTCGGGATCGGCGTCCTTGACGAACCTGCCGGCGAAGTCGGTGACCCCGTCCTCGAAGGTGCCGTCCGGAAGCACCGGGTTCTGGAGCTTGATCCCGTAGCGCTGGCCGAGCGCGTAGTCGTCCTCGCCGAAGGCGATCGCGGTGTGGACGAGGCCGGTCCCGTCCTCGACGCTGACGAAGTCGGCCTCGAGCACGGTGTGGCCCCGGGGCCCGAAGTCGGTGACGTAGGAGAAGGGCGGCTCGTACGCGACCCCGGCGAGGGCCGACCCCGGGAAGTGGCCGAGGATCTCGGCGTTCTCGCCGAGGACGCGCTCGACCAGGTCGCGGGCGAGGACGAGCACCTCGCCGCCGAGGCGGGCGCGGACGTACTCGATCTCGGGGCCGGCGGCCACCGCCGCGTTCGAGATCAGCGTCCACGGCGTCGTCGTCCAGACCAGGAGATTGTCGCCGGGCTGAACGGGGGACTCGGGGATCTCGTCATTGGGCGGGACACCGGTGACCGGTAATTTCACGTAGACGCTCGGGTCCTCGACGTCCTCGTAGCCGAGCGCGACCTCGTGCGAGGAGAGCGCTGTCCCGCAGCGCGGGCAGTAGGGGACAACCCGGTGGCCCTCGTAGAGAAGCTCCGAGTCCCACAGCTTTTGCAGCGACCACCAGACCGACTCGATGTAGGTGTCGTCGAGGGTGACGTAGGGATCATCGAGGTCGATCCAGAACCCGATCCGCTCGGTCAGCCGGTTCCACTCCTCGACGTACTCGAAGACCGATTCGCGACAGCGCTGGTTGAACTCGGCGATCCCGTATTCCTCGACCTCCTGCTTGGAGGAGATCCCGAGCTCTTTTTCCACCTCGAGCTCGACCGGGAGGCCGTGGCAGTCCCAGCCGGCCTTGCGGGGGACCCGGTAGCCGCGCATCGCCCGGTAGCGGGGATAGATGTCCTTGAAGACACGGGCGAGGACGTGGTGGGAGCCGGGGCGGCCGTTGGCGGTCGGCGGGCCCTCGTAGAAACTCCAGACCTCGGCGCCCTCGCGGTTGGCGAGCGAGCGGTGGAAGACATCGCGCTCGGCCCAGCGCGCGAGGATCCGCTCCTCGAGCTCGGGGAAGGACTGCTTCGGGTCAACCGGGCGAAAGCCGCTCATCGCGGGGATTCTAGGAGCGGTAGGCTGCGCGCCCGATGAGCGCGGAGCGAGCAAGCGTCGCAGTCTGGTCCTTCGCGCTGCGAGCGAAGCGCGATCGATCCTGATGCCGAGCTTCGACCTCAACGGCAGGGTCGCGTTGGTGACCGGCGCCGCACGCGGAATCGGTTACGAGACCGCGCGCCAGATGCAGATGCGGGGCGCCTCGGTCGCGGTGATCGACCTCGACCCCGAGCAGGCGCGGGAGGCTGCCGAGAGGATTGGCGAGCGGACGATCGGGATCGGCGCCGACGTCACCGACGAGGGAGCGATGAGAAGCGCCGTCGCCGAGACGGTCGAGCGCTTCGGCGGGCTCGACGTAGTCGTCGCCAACGCCGGCATCGTCCAGGCCCGGGCGGCGACCGTGCGCGGGATCGCCGGCGAGGAGTGGGAGCGCGTCTTCGAGGTCGACATGCTCGGCGTCTGGCGAACCGTGCGCGCGGCGCTGCCGCAGATCGTCGAGCGCCGGGGGCACGTCGTCCTCGTCTCCTCCGTCTACGCCTTCGTCAACGGCATCCTCAACAGCCCCTACGCCGCCGCCAAGTCGGGGGTCGAGTCGCTCGGGCGCTCGCTGCGGTCGGAGCTGAGCCCACTCGGCTCCAGCGCCGGAGTCGCCTACTTCGGCTGGGTCGACACCAAACTGGTCCAGGACGCGACCAACCAGGAGACCTTCGAGAGGCTCCAGGAAAACACGCCCGCCTTCCTGCGGCGCAGGATCGAGCCCGGTGAGGCGGCGGCTGCATTGGTGCGCGGCGTCGAAGAGCGCTCGCCGCGGATCTTCGCCCCCCGCTGGTGGCGCTACGTCTCGATGCTGCGCGGCGTCATCAACCCGATGCTCGACCGGGGGCTCGAGCGCGACGCAAACGCGCTCGAGGCGGTCCGCGACGTCGAGGCCGATTCTGACGAGCGCGGCGCGGCCGCGGTCGAGGCTGCCCGCCGCTGAGGCCTCAGATCAGCGGGTCAGCTCCTCGAGCAGGAAGACGAACGACTCGTACTCGGCGCCGGTCGCGCGGGTGAGGCCGATCTCGCAGGTGCGGTTGCTGCTGAGGTGGGCGTCGAACGAGCGGCCCGCGAGCTCGGCGGCCTGCTCGGCGGTGGCCGACGCGGTCAGCTCCGGCGTGGAGATGCCGCGGTCGCCGGCGAACCCGCAGCAGGTCGCGGACGGAGCGACATAGACGTCGTCAGCGAGGGCGCCGGCAAGGGCCCGGAGGCGAGGGGCGAGACCCATGAGGCGGGTGGCGCAGGTCGGGTGAACGGTGGCCGAGCCGACCCTGCGCGCGACCTCGAGCTGCGGCAGGAGCCGATCGTGCGCCCAGACGACAGAGTCGACGATCTCGATCCGGCCGAGGCGGTCGGCGTTCTCCTCGCCGAGGACGCCCTCGCCGGGAGTCGCGACCGCCTGGGTGCAGGAGGCGGCGTCGATCACGACCGGCAGATCGCCCTCCCCGCTCCACTTCCAGAGGCGCTCGACCAGCTCGTTGGCCTTGCGGCGGTGGGCCTCGCCGAAACCTTTCGAGCTCCACGGCAGCCCGCAGCACGTGCCCGCCAGGCCATCACGTTTTCCATCGGAGGGATGGAAAAGGCGATTGGAGTTCTGGGGGATCCAGACGGGGAGGCCGGCCCGGGCGGAGACCGCGACCAGTGCCTCGGGCAGGGTCGCGCCCTCGCGGCCGCGGCCGAAGATCCGGTTGGTGCAGGACGGGACGTAGACGGCGGCGGCGCCCTCGCGTTCGGTCCTCGGAAGCGTCGAGGGCGCGGGACCGGGCAGCGCTCCGCCGCGCCTGGTGCGGCGCGCGAGCGGCGCGCCGACCCGCAGACCGGCCCGGGTCGCCGCTTCGACCGCCGACCACCGCTGCGCGGCACGCAGCGCCAGCGATTCCGCCCTCTCGGTATGACGCCCCGTGCGCTGTTCCTTCACCAGCTTCCCGGTGTCGATGCCGAGCGGGCAGGCGAGCTGGCAGGAGCCGTCGGCGGCGCAGGTGTCGAGCGAGTCGTACTCGGACTCCTCCAGCAGCGCCCTCTGAAGCGGCGAGCCGGCGGGCTGGCGCGCCATCTCGCGGCGCAGGACGATCCGCTGGCGCGGCGTCGTCGTCAGGTTGCGGCTCGGACAGACCGGCTCGCAGAACCCGCACTCGACGCAGGCGCTCGCCGACTCCTCGATCTCGGGTGTCGTTTTCAGATTGCGGAGGTGGGCGCCGGGGTCGCGGTTGAGGACGACCCCGGGGGCGAGGACGCTGTCGGGGTCGGCGAGCCGCTTGACTTGCCACATCAGCTCGGTCGCCCTCTCGCCCCACTCGCGCTCGACGTAGGGGGCCATGTTGATCCCGGTCCCGTGCTCGGCCTTGAGCGAGCCGTCGTACCTGCCGACGACCAGCTCGACCAGCTTCGCCATGAACGCCTCGTAGCGGTCGAGGTCCTCCTGCTTGGCGAAGTCGGGGGTCAGCATGAAGTGGAGGTTCCCGGCCGAAGCGTGGCCGGCGACCCCGGGGAGGAAGCCGTGCTCCCCGAGCAGTGCCTGGAGGTCTTTCGCCCCCTCGGCGATCCGCTCGGGAGGAACACAGACGTCCTCGACGATCAGCGCCGTGCCGGGCAGGCGGAGTCGCCCGATGAGGCCGTGAAGCCCCTCGCGAACCCGCCAGGCCAGCTCGATCTCCTCCGGGTCGCGGGTGAACTCGATCGGCCGGATCGTCGTCTGCGAGGAGAGGATCTCCCCGGCCCGCGCGACCTGCGAATCGAGCTTGGCGTCGGTCGCGGCGCCGTACTCGACCAGCAGCACCGCCGACTCCGGCGGCAGCTCGCGCCACTCCTCCGGCGCGCCGACCATGTTGTAGCTGGCGGTGATCAGCGCCGGAGCGACCATCAGCTCGACCGCGGTCGCGCCGCTCTGCACGAGGTCGCGGACCGGGGCGATCGCCTCATCGATCCCGGGGAAGTGGATCCAGGCGGTCGTCGTCCGGGCCGGGAGCGGCACCGTCTCGAAGACCGCCTCGGCGAGGAACGCGAGGGTGCCCTCGGAGCCGATCAGAAGCCGGCGGAAGATCTCGAGCGGCTCGTCGGCGTCGAGGAAGGCGCAGAGCCGGTAACCGGTCGTGTTCTTGATCGCGAACTTGCGCCGGATCCGGTCGCTGAGCTCGGCGTCGCCCCGGATCTCGTCGCGGATCGCCCCGAGACCGGCGACGAGCTCGGGCTCGGCCGCCGCGAACTCCTCCGCCGCGCCGGCGACCGCGGTGTCGATCGTCGTTCCCGAGGGGAGGACGAAGGTCAGCGAGCGAACCGTCGAGTAGGAGTCGTGGACGACCCCGCACCTCATCCCGCCGGAGTTGTTGGCGATCACCCCGCCGACGGTCGCGATGTCGGTGCTGGCGGGGTCGGGGCCGAGCTTGCGGCCGCGCGGTGCGAGGACGCGGTTGGCGTGACCGAGGACGGTCCCGGGGCCGACGCGCGCGAGCGATCCCCCCTCCTCGACCGAGACGCCGCCGAAGTGGCGGCGGACGTCGACGAGGATCCCGTCGGTCTGCCCCTGGCCGTTGAGGCTGGTTCCGCCGGAGCGGAACACGACCGGGATGCCGGCGCGCCGTCCGTACTCGAGGACCTTCGATACGTCGCCGGCGTCGTGCGCCATCACCACCGTCCGCGGCAGCAGCCGGTAGGGGCTTGCGTCGGAGGCGTAGCGGACGATGTCGCTGGCGCGGGCGAGGACGCGATCGGCGCCGAGCAGCGCCTCGAGCTCGCCGCGCAGGGGCTGCTCGGTCCCCGCCGCCAGCGCGTCCGGGGCGCGGTCGGCGGCCGGCTCCGACGGGGGCGGCGCGCCAACCCGACTCTCAAACAGCCCCATCGCCGCCCCTAGAAGAGGGACATCCCGGTCTCGACCGGGACTTCGACCAGCTCCGGCTTTGACGAGGAGAGGGCGTTCGAAAGCGCCTCGCGGACCTCGTCCCGACCGCTCGCCCGCCGGCTGCCGACCCCGTATCCGGCGGCGACCGCGGCGACGTTCAGCTCGGGTAGGTCGAGGCCGGGCGCCCCGGTCACGCCCTCGACGTCGGCGAACCACTTGAGAATCGCGTACTCGGCGTTGTTGAGGACGAGGAAGGTGACGGGCACGTCGTGGGCGACCGCGCTCCAGAACGCGGAGATCGCGTACTGGGCCGAGCCCTCGCCGAGGACGCAGATGACCGGGCGGTCCGGCTCGGCGAGCTGGACGCCGATCGAGGCGGCGAGGCCGAATCCGAGGCCTCCGCCGGAGCTGAAGTAGTAGCTGCCGGGCCGCGAGAGCCGCAGCTGGTTGCGGAGCGCAAGCGTGCTCGCCGGCGACTCGAGGACCACGATCCCGTCCTCGGGGAAGACCTCGGCCAGCGCCGAGTGGACGCTGGAGGAGTTGAGCGGGTCGCTCGCCGCCAGCTCCTGCGGGCCCGCGTTCGGCTCCGGCGCCGGACGCGAGGACTCCGGCGCCGCCTCGAGCAGCGCCGCGAGGCTGAGGCCGACGTCGGCGACGATCGCGTCGCCCATCGGCGCCCGCGCCGCCTCGTCGGGGTCGCTCGTTATCGCGACCAGCTCCGCCCCCTCGGGGAGCAGCGGCCCCGGGATGTAGGGGTAGTAGGGAAAGACCGAGCTGCCGACCACGAGGATCAGATCGTGGCCCTCCAGGGTCTGGGCGACCGGGCCGATCGCCGGCGGCAGGACGCCGCGGTAGTTGGGATGGTTCTCGGGGAAGCCGATCCGGCCGCCGCCGGGTGCCGGCGTCGCCCAGACCGGCAGCCGCTGGCGCTCCGCGAGGCCGACCGCCGCCTCCCAGCCGCCGGCGGCGTCGATGTCGGGACCGGCTACGAGGACGGGATTCGAGGCGTTGTCGAGGCGCTCGGCGAGGGCTCCGATCGCCTCGGGGTCGGCGACCGCGCGTCCGGTGACCCGGCGGGCGATCACCTCGCCGGTGTCGGCATCGTCGACCTCCGCCCCCCAGTCGTCCATCGGCAGCGAGACGAAGACCGGCCCGCGGGGCGACATCGAGGCCAGGTGCAGGCCGTGGGCCAGGGCCAGCGGCACGTCCTCGGCCCGAGCCGGCTCGTAGGCCCACTTGACCAGCGGGTGCGGCATCCGGATCGCGTCGCGGTTGGTGAGGTTCGCCTGCAGCGTCATCTGGGCGCGGACCTGCTGGCCTGCGGTGATCAGCAGCGGCGAGTGGTTGGCCTGGGCGTTGAAGATCGCCCCCATCGCGTTGCCGACCCCGGGCGCGGTGTGGAGGTTGGCCACGGTCGCCCGCCCGGATGCCTGGGCGTAACCATCGGCCATCCCGACCACCACCGCCTCCTGGAGGCCGAGCACGTAGCGGAAGTCTGAGGGGAAGTCGGCGAGCATCGGCAGCTCCGTCGAGCCCGGGTTGCCGAAGATCGTCGTCATCCCGTTGGCGCGGAAGAGGTCGAAGCTGGCGCCGCGGACGGTCGTCATGGCGAGGGCAACCCTACAGGGAGATTGCGGGATCAAAGAGGGTCCCGCAGGGCGCCCGATAGGCAGAAGATGGGGAGCGCAAGAGCGTTTGTCCCGACCGTGCTTCTGGCGGCATCCCTGGCTCGCTCCGCGCTTCAGACATTGATCGCCCTTTGCTCGCAGCGCCGAAGAATCAGAAGTGCAGGCTTGCTCGCTCCGCGCTCGTAGGATGCGGGGGCGATGCGCCGCCTCGCTGCTCTCGCCCTCGTGCCGATCGCGCTCGCGCTCGGTGCCTGCGGCACGACCGAAGAGGAGACGCCGGTTGTCTGCCTCGAAGGCGCCAAGGTCTACCTCGAGGCGCTCGAAGACGCGCCGGAACCGGTCCGGCTGCCGGGAGGGACCCGGATCAGCGACTGCCTGACGAAGAACCAGGGCGGAGGCGAGCTTGCGACGATGGGAGCGTCGATGCTGCGGGCGGCCACCGCCCTCAACGCCGAGGCCCGGCACGACCCCGGCGGGCCGGCGGCGGTCCGCCTCGGCTTCCTCCTAGGAGCCGTCGAACGCGGGGCCGAAGACACCGCGGGAATCCACTCCGAGCTCGTTCGCCGGCTCGAAGCGGCTGCCAAGTACAGCCCCGGGGATCGGCCCCTACCGCGGCGGCTGGAACGCGCCTATGAAGCCGGGTTCGAAGCCGGCCAGGTGCTCGGCTGAGTGCGATCAGCCGACTTCCGACTTTTGGACTGGGAAAGCTGCGGATATCTTCCCCTGGCCGATGGCCTCAAAGCCAGGACACTCGAGTGATCCGCTCCTGCCTCCGGTCGTCTCCGACGTGCGCGGCCTGCCCCCGGTGGAGGTCGCCGAGAACCAGAGGCGCCGCATCGAGCTGGCAATGGTCGCTGCGGTGGACCGTCACGGCTACGCGGGAACCACGCTTCGGGAGGTCGTCGCCCTCGCCGGCGTTTCCAAGTCGACCTTCTACGACCACTTCGAGAGCAAGCAGGAATGCTTCCTTGCGACGTTCGATGAGATCGTCGCCGCCGTCGCGGAGCGCGTCCGGGTCGCATATCAGGCCGACGGCGACTTCAGGCAGAAGCTGACCGCCGCCGTCTCGTGCCTGATGCAGATCGCCGTGGCGGAGCCGCAGGCCGCGATGCTCGCCGCGGTGGAGTCCCTCAGTCTCGGCTCGGTCGGGATCGCCAACAGGGAGCGCAGCTCGGAAGCGTTCGAACCCCTCATCAAGGAGAGCTTCGATCGATCGCCGTCGCGGAAATCGGTCCCGACGACAATGGTTCGGGGGATAGCCGCGGGAACACGCGGTGTCATATATCGCCACGTTCGCGAGAACCGAATCGACGAGCTGCCGGGAACCGTCGACGATCTCGTCGATTGGGCCCTCGCGTATCAGGCTCGCGACAGCGACATCGTGCGGATCGCGATCCGCGGTGCGGCGTCTTCGCGCGGTGGTGGGGCGCCGGTTGACGGGACGGCGGGCCCTGACTGGCGCGAACCTCCGGACAGCCCTCGCAGCCGCGCGGAGCTGAGCCAGCGCGAGCGAATCACCCGCGCGATCGCCCAGCTGGTCGTCGAGAAAGGCTACGAGACCCTCAGCATTCCGTCGATATCGGCAAAGGCCGGCACCTCGAACCAGACCTTCTACGAAAACTTCGACAACAAGCGCGCTGCCTTCCTTGCTGCGTTCGACGCGATCGCCGAGGCGGCGCTCGTCTCGATCCGCGCCGCCTACGAAGAGACCGGCGAGGGAACCAAGGGCGTCGGGGCGGCGATCCGGACCGCTCTAGACCACCTTGCCGCCGATGAGCTGCTTGCGCGCCTCACCTTCCTCGAGCTGCAGGCGGCGGGAGCGGTCGCCCTCGATCGCGCCGACTCGGTCATGGACCGGCTGACTGGATCCCTTCCCGTCGCACTTGGCATGGAGAGCGCCCGCGACGGGTCGGAAGCGGTCTCGCGGGCGATCGGGAGCGGTTGCTGGTCCGTCGTGCAGCACCAGCTGATCAAGGGGGGAGCGGACAGCCTCCCCCAGCTGGCGCCGGACCTGGCGCGCATGATGCTCACCCCGCTCAGCAGACCCGCTGCCTCGACTCGCTGATTTCCGAAATTGGGGATTGACCACCCCAGTTCGTCTGTCAAGCTGCGTACATGGCGCCCCGGGGAGGAGCACCTAAACCGCTGTTCCCGAAACTGACCGGGGGGCCCCGCGGAATCGGCCGGACGGAGACGAGGAGGCACCAGCGACTGCGACTCGAAGGGGCGATGATCGCCGCGGTCGACGGTCATGGCTTCGCCGAGACCACCGTGGGAGAGCTGGTGGCCCTCGCGGGCGTTTCCAAGTCCACCTTCTACGACCACTTCGAGAGCAAGCAGGAATGCTTCCTGGCGACCTTCACCACGATCGTCACAGCGGCTTCTCGCGAGGTGACGCTCGCCTACCGTGGGCAGAGCGGGGTCGAGGCGAGTCTGACCGCGGCGTTCAGACGATTCGCGGAGATCGTGGCGAACGAAACCCCGGCGGCGACGCTTGTCGTTGTCGGCTCGCTCTCGCTGGGATCAGAAGGCCTCGACCAGCGCGAGATGGCGTTCGTGCCGTTCGAACGGATGATCCACCAGGGCTTCGCGCTGGAACCGCCCGGTCGCCGCCCCTCCGACCTCGCGGTTCGAGTACTGGTCGCGGGCGTCTGGACGCTCGTCTATCGGTGCATCCGGAAGGGCGAGCCCGAGCGCCTCATCGAGTATCTCGATCCGATGCTCGAGTGGGCGCTCTCCTACCGAGAGGCCGAGCCTCCGGCGCCGCCCCAGGAACGGCGGCAGATGCCGCGGCTCGAGCCGGTGCAGGAGCCGCTCCCATGGGGTGAGCCCGCCGACAGCGCCAAGAGCCGCCGTCTTCTGAGCCAGTGCGAGCGCATCATCCGGGCCACCGCACAGCTCGCGTCCAGGGCCGGGTACTCCTCGGTGACGGTGCCCGCGATCTCGGCGACCGCCGGGACCTCCAACCAGACGTTCTACGAACACTTCAAGAAGAAGGAGGAGGCCTTCATCGCCGCGTTCGAGGCGCTGGCAGGTCGTGCGATCGCTGCCGCCTTTCGCGCCGCGGAGGCCGAGCTCTGCTGGCAGGAGGCGATCGAGACCGCCTACCGAGCACTGCTCGAGCACCTGATCCGAGACCCGATCTTCACCCGCATCGCGTTCTACGAGCTCCCGGTGGCGGGCCCGGTGGCCCTGGATCACGCCGATGCCGCAATGAGGAGGTTCACCCTGTTCCTGCATCCCGAGGCGATCCCCCCGGGCGTCCAACCCCTGCACCCGGCGATTGTGGAAGCGCTCGGCGGCGGCCTCTGGTCGGCGCTTCAGCGGAAGATCACGACGGGAGATCTCGCCTCGCTGCCCGAGTTCGCTCCCGCGCTGGCAAAGGTCACGCTGATTCCGATCCGGCCTCTCCCGTGAGGACGCGACGGGTCGTGGCCCGCTCGGCAGGATCTCGATCAGCGCCCGGCGACCGCGCGGCGACCGATCGAGCCTCGGCAGGGCCTACGTAGGGACGGAGGACCATTTCCACCGCCTCCACTTCGATCCTCGACAGGTCCGACGCCTCTTCGGCGAGGAGATGCTGCGCCGCGATGGCGACGACGCCGGCCACCAGCGTTCGCTCGGTCGTGCTCGGCATACCCTCGGTGGTCGGATAGATACTCCGGCCCCGTTCGAGAACCCTTGCCGCTCGATCGATCGACCGGAGCCGGCGATGGATCGCGGCCGGCCCGATCCGGACCGACTCGACCGCGAACATCCGAGCCACTGGTTCAAGCTCGCAGACGAACTGGAACCCCGCTTCGATCGTGACCTTGACTTTTTCCGGCCAGCTGTCCACGGCCGCGCTCGCCTCTTCGACGTGATCCAGAAGACGTTCGATGAAGCGGTCATAGGCGGCGAGCAGGCACTGGCTCTCGCCGTCGAAATGCCGTCGGAAATCCTCAATTGAGAGGCCGGCGGCCTCGGCTATCGCCTCGGCCCGGAGCGCTTCGTAACCGCGGTCGGTCGCCAGTCTCGTCGCAGCGTCCGTCAGGCGGTCCCGAATATCCCTTGCCGGAATGACGATAGCTGCACCGGGGTCCTGCATCCCAAGCGCCATATCCCCGCGGCACGATGACGGCAAACCCGAAATATGTCAAGGCGGGTACTCGACTGTCCCACAATCTTGACGCGCAAGCGGCGACGACTACGGCCGGCGCAACCTTCGTAATAGCCTCCTCTCCTCACCAAAGATGGAGGCGACGACCTTGACTCAGCAGCTCTGGGGTGGCGAGACGATGAAGGCGGTCGAGAACTTTCCTGTTTCCGGTCAGCGGGTTCCGGTGCCCGTCGTCCGCGAGCTGGGGCGGCTTAAGGCCGCCGCGGCGCGGGTCAACGCCGAACTCGGCAAGCTCGACCCGGACCTGGCGGAGCGGATCGCCGCGGCCGGTGACGCGGTCGCCGCGGGCGAGCACGACGACCAGTTCCCGATCGACGTCTTCCAGACCGGCTCCGGCACCTCCTCGAACATGAACGCGAATGAGGTGATCGCGGCGCTGGCCGGCGACGAGGCCCATCCCAACGACCACGTCAACATGGGCCAGTCCTCGAACGACGTCTTCCCCTCGGCCGTCCACATCGCCGCGCTCGGCGAGGTCAGGCGCGATCTGCTGCCGGCGATCGACGGGCTGGGCGCCGCGCTGGAGGCGAAGGCCGCCCAATTCGCCGACGTCGTCAAGGCCGGCCGCACCCACCTGATGGACGCGGTCCCGGTCACCCTCGGCCAGGAGTTCGGCGGCTACGCGGCCCAGGTCCGGCTCGGCTCCGAGCGGATCGAGTCGACCCTGCGCCACGTCGGCCAGATCCCGCTCGGCGGCACCGCGACCGGGACCGGCCTCAACACCCATCCCGAGTTCGCGGCAAAGGTCCGCGAGAAGGTGGCCGCCGAGACCGGGCTCGCCATCTCCGGCCCGGCGGATCCGTTCGAGGCCCAGGGCAACCGCGACGCGCTGGTCGAGCTCTCGGGGATGCTCAAGGTCTACGCGGTCTCGCTGAACAAGATCGCCAACGACCTGGCGCTGATGGGCTCGGGACCCCGTGCCGGCCTCGCCGAGCTGCGCCTGCCCGAGCTCCAGAAGGGCTCCTCGATCATGCCCGGCAAGGTCAACCCGGTGATCCCCGAGGTCGTGATCCAGGTCGCGGCCCAGGTGATCGGCAACGACGCGGCGGTCACCGTCGCCGGAAGCCAGGGACAGTTCGAGCTCAACGTGCGGGTGCCGCTGATCGCCCGCAACCTGCTCGACTCGATCAAGCTGCTCGCCTCCGCCTCGCGACTGCTCGACGAGAAATGCGTCGCAGGCATCGAGGCCAACGAGGAGATGACCGAGCGCCATGCCGAGGCGACGCTGGCGACGGCGACGGCCCTCAACCCCCACATCGGCTACGACCGCGCCGCCGACATCGTCAGGCAGGCGGCCGAGTCAGGACGATCGCTGCGTGAGGTCGCGCTCGAGCAGGGCGTCGAGCCGGCGGTGCTGGAGGAGGCCCTCGACCACCGCCGGATGGCGCGGCCGCACGAGTAGCCTCAGCGCTTCTTCTTCTTCGTCTGCTTCAGCTTCCCCTTGAAGGGCTGGGTCGCCGCGGTCCCACCGGTCGGCGTGAAGGTCACGTTCACCGTGAACGCGAGCTTGCCCTTTTCCTTCAGCTTCTTCTTCCCCGCTCCGGTCGGCTTCACGTTGAGCATCGCCACTCCCGGCGCGGTCACCGAGACATTCGCCTTTCTGACCAGCGCCGACTTCTTCTTCTTCTTGCTGGCGGAGGCCGACTTCGCCGCCGCGGCGTTCGCGTCGACCGCCGTGAGCGTGCCTGGTCCAGGGACATTGACTTCGAGCTTGCCGGTTCCCTTCTTCTTGTCCAGCTTCAGCTTGCCGAACGTGAAGGCGTTCGCCGGCGGCGCGATGACGCTGGCGATCGAGACCGCGTCGGCGGATGCCTCAAAGTTGCCCTCGTTGTCGACCTCCGCCAAGCGGATCCGGACCGTCTGCCCGGCGAAGGGAGTCAGGTCGACGGTGTGCATGGTCGGTGCGAGGGACTGCGGCATGCCGGGATTCGTCCCAAAGACGGGAGCCAGAATGTCCGCCGGAGCCACCGAGTCGATCGGGGCCGTTGGCCGCATCACGTCGATCCGGTACTGCTGATTTTCCGGCGTTTCGGATGAGAGCGTGTCCGGGGAAGGGCTTGAGAGCGGAGCGTTCGATTGGTAGTAGACGAGTACCGAGAGCGCGTGGCTCGCCCGGGGCTCGAGTGCGACATCCTGATAGAGGATGTGGGTGCCGGGACCTTGCTGATCCGTGGTCGCGGCGAAGGTCCCCTGCGGCGGCGCCATGATCGAGATCGAGTTCAGCGGGCTGTTTGTGCCGGAGTACGCGTACCAACTGCCTTGCACTTCTTCCAGCTTCTCGTCCACCGGAATCCACCCGGTCAGGTTTCCTGCCTCGAAGTCGCCGTTGACGACCGTCGCCCCCCGCGCTCCGGCCGCGAGGGTCAGCAGCAGCCCGACAGAAGCAATGATGGCAGCGGCGACGGTGAAGCGGCTACGCGGCACGAGACTGAAAGACATGACCTCCCCTTTCGGCGACTTGACGACGGCAAGGCTAGCTCGGCGGGCGGCGGGCGCCTAGCCCTGGAAGGTGACGAACCGCTCCTCTGTCAGCTCGATGACAGAGTAGGCGGGGCCCTCGCGGGTATTGCCCGAGTCCTTGACGCCGCCGTAGGGCATCTGGTCGGCGCGGAAGGTCGGCACCTCGTTGATCAGGACGCCGCCGAACTCGAGCGCCTCAGCCGCCTCGAGGCCGCGGCCGATGTCGCGGGTGAAGACCCCGGCCTGAAGCCCGAACTTCGAGTCGTTCGCCATCCGCAGGGCCTCGGCGAAGTCGGAGAAGCGGTCGATCGTCGCCACCGGCCCGAAGATCTCCTCGCACCAGACCCTGGAGTCGCGCGGCGGCGAGCCGAGCACGGTCGGCGCCAGGCAGCGGCCCTCGTCGACGAGCTCGCCGCCGGCGAGGAGCTCGGCGCCGCCCGCGACCGCCTCGTCGACCCACTCCTTGACCCGATCGCGGTCTCCGGGCGAGATCAGCGGGCCGACATCGGTCGCCGGGTCCAGCGGGTCGCCGACCTTGAGCTCGCCGACGTTGGCGACGAGGCGCTCGGTGTAGGCGTCGGCGACGTCCTCGTGGACGAGGATCCGCTGGATCGAGATGCAGCTCTGGCCGGCGTGCGAGTAGGCGTGGAGCTTGGTTTTGTCGGCCGCCGTCTCCCAGTCGCCGTCGCGGTCGACGATCAGCGGAGCATTCGAGCCGAGCTCGAGGTTGACCTTCTTGTGCGGGACCTTGCTGCGGATGCCCCATCCGACCGGGGCCGACCCGGTGAAGGTGAGTGCCCGAGTCAGCTCGTGCTCGACGATCGCGTTGCCGACGTCGGAGCCACTGCCGGGGATCACGCTGAGCCAGCCGTCGGGCAGGCCCGCATCGAGCAGGATCTCGGCCAGCTTGATCGAGGAGATCGGAGTCTGGCCCGCCGGCTTGAGGACGATGGCGTTGCCGGCGGCGATCGCGGGCCCGAGCTTGTGGGCGACGAGATTGAGCGGGAAGTTGAACGGGCTGATCGCTCCGACCACACCGTACGGCACCCGCATCAGCACGCCGAGCTTGCCGGCGCCGGCGGCCGAGGCGTCCATCGGTACCGTGCCCCCGGTCAGCTTCCGCGCCTCGACCGCGGAGAAGATGAGCGTCTCGACGCAGCGCTGCGCCTCGACCGTCGCCGTCTTCAGCGGCTTTCCCGCCTCGGCGGCGATCGTCAGCGCCAGGTCCTCGGTCCGCTCGGCGGCGATCGCGGCGGCCTGATCGAGGACCGCCGCCCGTTCGTGCTGGGGGAAGTCGCCTGCCGCGAATGCCGCGTGCGCCGCCCGCGCGGCATCGTCGACCAGCGCGGCGTCGCCCTGGGCGACCCTGCCGACCGGGGTCTGGTCGTAGGGGCTCAGCACCTCGTCCCAATCGCCCGTCTCGGCCCACTCGCCTGCGACGAGGAGCTTGTGATCGACCGCCTGGACCGTCTGCGTCGCCATTGCTGACCTCCTCTGGTTCGTCTCTTTCAGCCTAGATGATCAATTCCCAGTTCTGGTGTGACCGGGGACCTGCGTGGGCGAGCAGATCAAGGACGAGGGCGAAGCCTTTGATGGTTGCCAAAGGCGAGCCCGAGGACGCCGGGATGCGAAGTGCCACTCCGGTCATCCGGGTGTGCGGAACTGGGAATCGATCATCTGGAGCAGGCCGCGACTCGCCCGGGGCGAATTGGTTGTCCGAGCATGCGCACACGCCTCGCCCTCTTCCTCGCCGCCTCTCTGCTGGTCGCCCCCGCACCGGCCGGCGCCGGCGTCGCCTGGGTGGTCCGGGGGCACGGCTTCGGGCACGGCGTCGGGATGAGCGCGTACGGCGCCTATGGCTACGCCACGCACGGGTTCGGCTACCGGGCGATCCTCGGCCACTATTACACCGGGACCACGATGGGGACGATCGACGGTCCCCGCGTGGTCCGGGTGCTGGTCGGGATCGACCCCGGCGACATCGAGTTCAGCGGCGCGACCAGCGCCTGCGGCCGCCCGCTCGACCCCGGGGCGACCTACGCCGCCCACCTCGCCGGCGGCGGTGTCCGCCTCCGCACCGGAGGTGGCCGGGCGCTCGCCGACTGCGGCGGGAAGCTCCGCGCCGCCGGTCCCGGCAGCGTCCGGGTCGACGGCGATCCCTACCGCGGCGCGCTCGAGGTGGTGCCGACCAGGAGCGACCCCGGCTCACTCAACGCGATCAACGCCGTCGCCGTCGATCAGTACGTGAAGGGAGTGATCCCCAACGAGTCGCCGCCGTCCTGGCCGATGGCGGAGCTCGAGGCGCAGGCCGTCGCCTCGCGCTCGATTGCCCTCTCGACGAGCGTCGGCGGCAACGGGTTCGACCTCTACGACGACACCCGCAGCCAGGTCTACAGGGGAATCGCGAGCGAGACTCCGCGCACCAACGCGGCCGCGGCCGAGACCCGGGGCCAGGTCGTGCTCTACGACGACGAAATCGCCGAGACGTTCTTCTCGGCCTGCTCCGGCGGCCACACCGAGAGCGTCCAGAACGTCTTCTTCGGGCCGCCGATCCCATACCTGGTCGGCGTCCCCGACCCCTACGACGGGGCCTGCCCGCTGCATTCCTGGACGCTCCGGTTCTCCGGCGCCGAGATCAGCGCCAGGCTCGGCGGCTACCTCGACGGCCGCCTCAAGCAGATCGTCGTCACCAAGCGCGGGGTGTCGCCCCGGATCGTCTGGGCCCGGCTCATCGGCACCGGCGGGACGACGATGATCCGCGGCGACCAGCTCCAGAGCGCGCTCGGGGCCTACGACCGCTGGATGACGTTCACCAAGGTCGTCGACGGCAGGGCCGCGCCGGCGCCCCAGGGTGGGGGCGGCGCGGCCGGCGGGGTTTCTCAGCCGTCCGGGTAGGGCTGGATCGGGATGCCGTGGTCGGTCTCCCGCATGCCGAGCTCATAGGCGGCGCCGGCGGTGAGCCGCAGCTCGCGTGCCGGCTCCGCCGGGCGCTCGACGGTCAGCTCGAGATCGGCGACCGAGCAGTTGATCGTGTTGTGCTCGGGCCCGTCCGGATCGGCGTAGACCCAGCCGACGAAGTCCTTGCGCGGGGCCGAGACGCGCCCGCGGACGACGATGTCGCGGCCGGGCAGGACGAACGCGCACTCGCCCGCCGACTCGTCGATCGAGGCGGCGCGGATCCTGCCGAGGCCGCCGAGCCGGTGGCGCTCGCCGTCGAGCGCGACCATCCCCGACGGAATCCAGGGCGTGGTCCAGGAGCCGATCCTGATCCTGGCGGCGCCGGCGTCGAAGTAGCTGCCCTCCGCGCCCTCGAAGCCGGTCCCCTCGAGCCAGACCCAGCGCTCGGCGTGCTCGCTGCCCCAGTTGTGGCCGATCATCCCCGGCCATCGCTCGAGCTCGATCGCGTCGCCGTCGATCTCGAGCCGGCCGCTGAAGGCGGCGTCCGGGTAGGGGGCGACGAACTTGGTGCGGGGGACGGGCGCCTCGTAGAGCCAGTCCGCCGGGAGGTACTTGCAGGGCTCGGCGTCACCCTCGAATTTCAGCTCCCATGACGCCGTGAGCGCGTCGGTCGCGACCGATCCGCTCGCCCGGCCGGGGCCGATCTCGGCGCCGGCAACCCGGATCCAGGACCCCGCCGGCGTCGAGAGGTCGCCTGCGGGGACGGTCGCCTTGGTCGCCCGCGGGGCCTCGGCATCGCGGTCGAAGAAGCAGAACCAGATCGAGGCGTTCGGCTCGGCGCCGGGGCGCTTGTGGACCGTGTGGCGGATCCAGAGGCCCTGGCCGCCGCCCGGGCAGCAGGCCTTGATGTAGAAGCTCTCGTAGTGGCCGGCCTTCGTGCCCACGGTTGGGAACCTCGCGCGTTCCTCCACGACCCAGAAACTACCCGGCCGTCCCGGACGCGGAAGCGAGGGCCAGTCATCTTCTGTTTCTTCTGGCCCGAGCGAGAGCGGAGGAGACGGCCGTTGATTCAGACCCTGATCGTGATCACGTCGCCGTCGGCGACGACGTAGTCGCGGCCCTCGATCCGCAGCAGCCCGCGATCGCGCGCCGGAGCGTAGCCGCCGCACTCGACGAGCCTGTCCCAGCCGATCACCTCGGCTTTGACGAACGCGTCCTGGATCTCGGTGTGGATCGTCCCCGCCGCCTCCCAGGCGGTCGAGCCGCGCGCGAGCGGCCGCGCGACCGCTTCCTTGTCCTCGCCGGCGGTGAAGAACGTGATCAGGTCGAGCAGGTCGTAGGCGGCGCGCACCAGCCGCGCCAGGCCCGAGCCTTCGACCCCGTAGGACGCGCGCATCTCCTCGGCCTCGGCGGGGTCGAGCTCGGCCAGCTCGCCCTCGATCCGAGCGCTGACCGCGACCACCGCGGCCCCGAACTGCTCGGCATGGCGCGCGATCTCCTCGGGAGGGTCGGCGTCGCCCTCATCGACGTTGGCGACGTAGAGGATCGGCTTCGAGGTGAGCGCCTGCAGGTTCATCGCCGCCGCCGGGGCTGCCTCCGGGACAGGGACGCTCCGAGCCGGGCGGCCGGCGCCCAGCTCTCCGATCACCTTCTCGAGCCACCCCTTTTCGGCGATCGCCTCGGCGTCGCCCGACCTCGCCCCCTTCTCGACCCGTTCCAGGCGCCGCTCGGCCTGCTCGTAGTCGGCGAGCGTCAGCTCGGTCTCGATCGTCTCGATGTCGGCGAGCGGGTCGATTCGCCCGTCGGGGTGGGGAACGCCGGAGTCGGCGTGGCAGCGAACGACGTGGCAGATCGCGTCGGTCTCGCGAATCGAGGCGAGGAACCTGTTGCCGAGGCCCTCGCCCTCGGAGGCGCCCTTGACGAGGCCGGCGATGTCGTGGAAGGAGATCGTCGCCGGCACCAGCTCGGAGCTGCCGACCGTCTCTCCCACCCTCTCCAGCCGCTCGTCCGGGACCTGGGCGATCGCGACGTTCGGCTCGATCGTCGTGAACGGGTAGTCGCCGGTCTGCGCCCCGCCCCTGGTCAGGGCGTTGAACAGGGTCGACTTGCCCGCGTTCGGAAGCCCGACGATTCCAACCTTCATAGCGAGAGGGGGACGAGGAGGCCGAGGGCGACGCCGAGGAGGGCGCCGGCGAGGACGTCGGAGGGGTAGTGCATCCCGAGGTAGGGGCGGCCGAGGGAGAGCGCGCCGGCGAGGAGGAACGCAAGCGCGGCGACCGGCTCGACACGGGTCATCGCGGTCGCGACGGCGAACGAGGAGGTCGCGTGAGCCGAGGGGAAGCTGAGCGAGCTCGGAGCGCCGCCGAGCGGCGGCAGCCCCTCGAGGACCGGGCGCGGGCGACGGACCGCGAGCTTGACGAGGTAGTTGACGCCGATCGCCACCGGGCCGAGCGCGGCGCAGATCAACCACGCTTCGCGGTTGGAGGAGTCGACGATCGCGAGGACGAGGCCGATCGCGAACCAGATTCCTCCGTTGTTGCCGGCCTTCCCGAGGGCGATCGCGAACCGCTCCAGGGCAGGGCCGTGCCCACGGGTGCGCATCGCCAGCAGCAGCTTTCGGTCGAGGCCGGCCATCGGTGCGGCAGCATAGGCGGGCCGAGCGTCGATAATCAGCGCGATGCCCTTCGTCTCCGGCTACACCCACACCCCCGGCCACCACTGCGGGTCGACCGCGCTGCGCAACCTGCTCGCCTTCGACGGCGTCGAGATCAGCGAGGAGATGGCGTTCGGCCTCGGCGCCGGCCCCTGCTTCTATTACGTCACCCTCGAGGACGCCTCGCCGACCCGCTGGTTCAACGGCCGCACCGCGCGTCTCGAGGAGAACTTCAGCGAGCTGACCGGGACTGCGCTGGAGCTGCGCACGTTCGAGAACGGCGACGAGGAGGCCTGGGAGACGGCCCGCGCCGCGGTCGACTCGGGAACGCCCGCCCTTCTCCTCACCGACCTCTACCACCTCGACCACTACGGCAACTCGGCCCACTTTCCGGGCCACGCGGTCGTCCTCGCCGGCTACGACGAGGAGGTCGCCCACCTCTCGGACACCGGCTTCGAGGAGCTGCAGACGACCTCGCTCGAGAGCCTCGACCGCGCCCGGCACAGCAACCACCCCGCCTACCCGCTCTCCGGCCACATGTTCACGACGACCGATGCGATCGACCCCGAGCGGCTGCGGCAGGCGATCCCCGCCGCGATCGACCGCGCCGCCACCGCGATGACCGAGCCCGAGTTCCGCGAGTTCTCCGGCCTCGACGCCGTCCACCGCCTCGCCGCCGAGGCTGGCTCCTGGCCCGAGGTCGCCGAGGACTGGAAATGGTGCGCGCGGTTCGGCTATCAGGTGATCGAGCGGCGCGGAACGGGCGGCGGCTGCTTCCGGCTGATGTACTCGCGCTTCCTCGATGAGGCGGGGCGCGACGAGGCCGCGCTCGCCGCCGACGCCGCAGCTCGGTGGACCGAGCTCGCTGAAGCGTTCGAGGCCGCCAGCGAAAGCGACGTGCCGGAGCTGGGTCTCTGGGCCGAGATCGACTCGAAGGCTCACTCGGTGAGTGAGGCCGAGGACCGCCTCTGGTCCGCGCTCGCCGCCTCCTGAGGCGAAACATTGCGGCAAAGGGCGTGTTTGTTGGTACGACTCGCCGTTGAACCGCGGTCGCGCTTGACTGCATGCGATACCGTTTTGGCTAGCGGGAGGCGGGTAACGCAAAGCAGTTTTGGAACTCGTCTTTGAGGAGAGAGGTCAACAAATGAGAGGTAAGGCTCGCCCCGCTGGGCTGCTGGTGCTTCTGTCGGCGTTCGTCGTTCTCGCGATCGGCGCCTCCCCCGCCCATGCCGCATTCGGCATCAAGAACTGGGAAGCGCTGACCTGTTCTGAAAACGTCGACACGCCCGGACTCGGCGAAACCACGGCGCCGGGCCTTCCGCCGCTGGCCCAGTCCGGGGAACAGTGCCTGGCCTCGACTCCTGGAAAGTGGTACAGGCAGGCCTCCGGCCACCCCAACTTCGGGATCACCGATTTCGAACTTAACAACACAATCCAGGCTGCCCCGACTCTCTTCTTCGAAGGCTTCCCCGAAGGGTTCATCAAAGACAACGAAGTGCATCTCCCCGAAGGCCTGAATGTGAACCCGTTCGCGGCGCCTGCCTGCACGCAGGAACAGGCGGAAACCGTCGTCGGCCTTACCGTCGAATGCCCCGGTGAAAAAGGCGCCGGAGTCATCGTCGGGATCAACTACATCACGGTCGCGGTCAAATCGCCGCCCTCCGGCGAATGCGTAGAAATCACCGCCGAATTGAAAAAATGCCCGCAGGTTCGCGCCGCCGTCCCGGTTTTCAACGTGGAACCCAAACCGGGGGTGCCCTCTGAAGTCGCCTTCCCGGTGAAAAACGCAATAGGAGAACCCAGCATCACCTTCATCGAAGGCGACCTCGACCCCTCCGACCAGAGCGTGATCTTCAGGGTCAACCACATTGCCCTCCCCGGCCCGCCGGAAGAAGGCCTTCCCGTCGTCGGTTCGCGGCTGGTGTTCAACGGCCGCGCCGGCAACGGCACCTATCTGACGATGCCGAGCAACTGCACCGGCGAAGAAGGGCAGACCACGACCCTCCACGTCGACTCGTGGGAAGGCGCCGAAGACAGCCAGGCGTTCACCACCGAAGTCGGGACGAACGGCTGCGAAGAAGTCGAATTCAACCCCGACCTCGATGTCGATGCGACGGGTGACACCGACTCGCCCGACCCGGCGACGGTGAACGTGAAAATGCCGTTCGAACCGGAAGGCGAAGGGCTGGAAAACTCGCGCCTGCTGGACGCCAAGGTCGTCCTCCCCGAAGGGCAGACCATCAACCCCTCGCTCGCCAATGGCCTCGAAACCTGCAGCGACGCCCAGTTCGGAAAGGGCACCGACAACCCGATTCAGTGCCCGGCCGGTTCGAAGATCGGCACCGTCGACGTGAAGAGCCAGGCTCTGGACCAGCACCTCGAAGGCAACGTCTACGTCGCCGACCCGCTGAACCAGAATCCGAGCTCCGGAGAAATGTTCCGGATCTTCATCCACGCGTTCAATACACGGTATGGCGTCAATGTCCGCCTGGTCGGGAACGTCACCCCGGACCAGAGCACCGGGCAGGTGACGGCTGTCGTCGCCAAGAATCCGCAGCAGCCGTTTGAAGAATTCATCATCCACATCGACGGCGGCCCGCATGGCGCCCTGACATCGCCGTACACCTGTGGCCCGCACGAATCGTTCGGGACCTTCACGCCGTGGGGGACGCCGGAAGTCGAAACCAAGACCGTGCAGTCCGAATATGAACTGACCACGGCACCGGGTGGAGGCTCGTGTGCGAAAACCCTCGCCGACCGTCCGTTCGACCCGGGCTACACCGCCGGGACGACGAACCCGAAGGCCGGCGCCTACAGCCCGTTCGAGCTGCACATCGTGCGGCCCGACGGCGCTCAGGAGATCCGCAAGACCGAAGTGACGCTGCCTCCGGGCATGGCGGCCAAACTGGCCGGCGTCGACTACTGCCCCGACTCCGCGATCGAAGCGGCGCCGAGCAGGTCCGGGAAAGACGAGCTCGCCAACCCGAGCTGCCCGGCGAACAGCCTGATCGGCGATGTGACGATCAAGGCCGGATCGGGCGCCGATCCGTTCACCGATGACATGGGCAAGGCCTACTTCGCGGGGCCCTACAAGGGCGCGCCGGTGAGCCTCGTCTTCATCGTGCCGGCCGTCGCCGGGCCGTACGACCTCGGCACCGACGTCGTCCGCACGGCGCTCAACGTCGATCCCGAAACCGCCGTCGTCACCGCCGTCTCCGATGACATCCCGTTCATCCTCGGCGGCATCAAGCTCGACATTCGGTCGATCGACGTCAACCTCAACCGCAACTCGTACACGATCAACCCGACCAACTGCAGCCCGTTCGGGGTCACCGCCAACATCTTCGGCGGCGGCGCAAACCCGAACGAACCTGCGGTCTGGTCGATGGTGAGCAAGAACGACCCGTTCACCGCCACCGACTGCAACGCGCTGAAGTTCAAGCCGAAGTTCAGCGCCAAGATCCTCGGTGGCAAGAGGGCGACCAAGCGCCGCCAGCACCCGAAGCTGCAGGCGGTGCTCCAGGGTCGGTTCCCGGGCGACGCGAACGTGTCACGAGCGGCGTTCACGTTGCCGAAGACGACGATCCTCGACCAGAGCAACATCAAGACCATCTGCACCAGGGTGCAGCTGTCCTCGAACAGCTGCCCGAAGGGCTCGGTCTACGGCCACGCCAAGGCCACCTCGCCGTTGCTCTCAGGGCCGCTCAAGGGCCCGGTCTACCTGACCTCGTCCAGCAACAAGCTGCCCGACCTGCTGGCGAACCTCAATGGCCAGGTGAACGTCCGCCTCCGCGGCGTGATCTCGTCGAAGCACGGGAAGCTCAAGACCGTGTTCCGCAAGGTCCCCGACGTCGCGGTCAAGAAGTTCACCCTCGAAATGAACGGGGGCAAGAAGGGCCTCCTGATCAACACCTCGAGCCTCTGCAAGTCGAAGCAGTTCGCGAAGCTCAACCTCAAGGCCCAGAACGGAAAGCAGCTGAAGAACAACAAGCTGCGGATCAAGACCCCTTGCCGCAAGGGCAAGAAGAAGAAGGGCAAGGGCAAGAAGTAGCCGTCAGGCCGGCGTCAGCCGGGCGAAATAGCCGAACCAGTTGCCGGAGTGGTCTCGATAGGCCATTCCGGCAAGGTTCGACTGGCGCCGGAGCGCCGCCAGCGTCGTGAAGTGGGGGTCGCCGAACAGCTCGCCGACGACGAGACGGCCCCCGGGGCGCAGGACGCGGCGAATCTCGCGCAGAACGGCGCCGGTGTCAGGGATCTCGCCGAGGACCGCGGTCAGGACGACGGCGTCCATCGAGTCGTCCTCGTAGGGAAGCTCGGTCGCGTCGCCCTGGGTCGGGACGATGTTCGGGCGGACGCCCGAGCCGCGCATGACGTGGTCGAGAAACTCCTGCTGGAGGTCGAAGATCTCGACCCGGCCGTCGGGGCCGACCCAGTCGGCCATGTGGAAGGTGTAGTAGCCGGTGCCGGGTCCGATCTCGAGCACCCGCTCGCCCGGCCGCGGGACGAGGATCCCGCGCAGCCGCTCGCGGGTGATGATCGGGTGCGGGGCTTCGACCCAGAAGCGTTGGCCGTAGGGGCAGGCGGACGGGTTCTTCCGCCACCAGAGCGCTGCGCCGAGCGTCGCCGCGCCGGCCAGGCCGAGCAGGGTCCGGGCACGCATCACTCGGGGGCGTCGAGCGAGAAGCCGACCCGGTGCTCACCAGACTCGATCCGCAGGAATGCGATCTTGCCGAGGTAGACGCTGAGGATGCCGTCCTCGGTCTTGACGTCGTACCAGCCGCCCTTCTCGAGCTGCTTGCGCAGGTCCTTGAGGGCGTCGTCGGCGAGCCTGATCGAGACGACCTGGCCGCCCTCGAATCCGATCTCGACCCGCTGCGCCTCGGCCATCACGCCGCTCCGTGGCCGGCCGGCTCCACGATCTCGGTCAGCACCCCGCCGGTCGAGCGCGGGTGGAGGAACGCCACGCGGCTCTCGCGGATTCCGGTACGGGCCTCGTTGTCGATCAGCGCGAGGCCGGCGTCGCGCAGGGAGGCGAGGGTCGAGTCGATGTCGTCGACCGCGTAGGCGACGTGGTGCAGGCCCGGCCCCCGGCGCTCGATGAATTTGCCGACCGCGGTGTCGGCGCCGAGCGGGCGCAGCAGCTCGACGTGGCCGTCGCCGACATCGAGCAGGACCGCCTCAACCCCCTGCGACTCGACCGTCTCGCGGTGCGCCAGCTCCATCTCGAAGCTGGTCTCATAGAGCTCGATCGCGGCGTCGAGATCCTCGACCGCCACTCCGATGTGATCGATCCGTCCGAACATCAATCCGCCCGCGTGCTCTGCTCCCGCTCGTTCGCACTCATGGTCCCGGTGATCTTGCTCACTCGAATTCAGCGTCGCGCTTCGCTCACTCGCGTTCATCCTCACCGGAGATCTCGTTCGCTCGCTCCGCGCTCCTCCCGCGTCCGCCGCGGGCGGGCGCAGTGTAGCCGTCCTCGGCGCGAAGGATCTCGGCCAGCGCGGCGACGCCGACCTCGAGCTGTTCCGGTGTGGGCTCCTTGGTCGCGATCAGGCGCTGGATCTCTCGGCCCGGGATGTGGAAGGCCTCCGCCAGCGGGGCACCGTGGTTGCGATCGCTCCAGGCGAACATCTCGACCGCGAGCGAGGCGCCTCCGAGCCCGACCAGCGCCCGCTCGACGGGCCCGGGGCGCTCGACGAGGCGCTCCAGCACGATCGTGCCCCCGACCGAGAGGAGCATCATCGGCGCGATCAGATTCGAGCCGCAGCGATCGTGCTCCTTCGGGACCGACGCCGGATCGTCGATTTCCTGCTCATAGGCGGCGATCGCCTTGTGCTCGACTCCGTGGTAGGCGGCGAGGTCGCGATCGCTGAGGGCGACCAGGGCGGGGAGAACGCCGACGACCTGGACGACTCCCTCGCGCAGCCCCGGCGACCGGAATCTGCGGCGCAGGATCGCGGTCATTGCCAGCGTCGCGGCGATCGCCGCGACGACGCGCGGGTCCTCGAAGGGCAGCCGAGCCGACGGGAGGCGCCTCCGCACCAGCGGCAGCACCGCCATCGCCTCGGCCAGTTTCAGGGGGCCGCGGAGGCCCGGTATCCGGGCGGCGAGCCGGGGTGCGATCTCCGGCTTCGGCTCGGAGGCGACCTCGATCGTGCCGTCGCCGGCGCGGACCGCGGCGGCCCAGTGGGTCGGCCCGTGGATCAGCAGCCCGTTGCGGAGAGCCATCCCACCGAGTCTCAGCCGGTCGCTCACCCCTACCAGGGTAGGGATTCGGCCCAGGCGCTCGACGGCCGCGCCCTGAGCGCGGTCGTCGAGTCCCCCCTGTCTCCCTTTTTAGGTCCGGCCGGAGGCCCCCAGTCCAGGCCTCCGGCCGGTGTCGGCTCTCCCTGGCTCTAGCTTGGAAAGCCAACCTCCGAAACACAAGGTCGCGAGGGAAGTTGCGCCGTGGACTCAGGACTTCTTGAGCAAGTTTTCGAGCTTCTCGAGACGAGCCCTGAGCTCCGCCTCGAAGCCGCGATCGGTCGGCTCGTAGAAGCGCCTGCCCTCGAGCCCGTCGGGCATCAGCGGCTGGTCGGCGACGCCCTCGGGCTCGTCATGGGGGTAGCGGTAGCCCTCGCCGCGGCCGAGGTCGCCGGCGCCGGGGTAGTGGGCGTCGCGAAGGTGGTCGGGCGGGGTCCTCGCGCCGTTCTCGCGGATCTCGGCGCGGGCCGCGGAGAGCGCCCGCATCGAGGCGTTCGACTTCGGCGCCAGCGCGAGGTGGACGGCTGCCTGAGCGAGGTTCAGGGCGCACTCGGGAAGGCCGACGCGGTCGACCGCGCGGGCGGCGGCGTCGGCGACGAGCAGCGCCTGCGGATCGGCGTTGCCGATGTCCTCGGAGGCGAAGATGACCATCCGGCGAGCGATGAAGCGGGGGTCCTCGCCCCCCTCGAGCATCACGGCCAGGTAGTAGAGCGAGGCGTCGACGTCGGAGCCGCGCGTCGCCTTGATCCAGGCCGAGATGAAGTCGTAGTGGCGGTCGCCGCGGCGGTCGAAGTCGATCGCCTTGCGCTGGAGCGCGTCCTCGATCGCGGCGATGTCGACCGGGCCTCGATCGCCGCGGCGCTCGACGGCGCGCTCGAGCGCCGACAGCGCGACCCTGGCGTCGCCGCCGCTGCGGTGGGCGAGCATCGCCAGCGCCTCCTCATCGACCGCCGGCGGGTCCGGCAGGCCGCGCTCGGGATCGGCAAGCGCCCGCCGCAGCAGCTCCTCGACCTGGCCGGGCCCGAGCGGGCGCAGCTCATAGATCTGGCAGCGCGAGAGCAGCGCCGAGTTGACCTCGAAGTAGGGGTTCTCGGTCGTCGCGCCGATCAGGGTGAGTAGCCCCTCCTCGACGGCCGGAAGCAGCGCGTCCTGCTGGGCCTTGTTGAAGCGGTGGATCTCGTCGAGGAAGAGGACGGTGCGGCGGCCGCTCGCCCGCCGCCGCTCCTCGGCACGGCCGATCACTGCGCGGATCTCGGCCCGCCCCGCGTTCACGGCCGACTCCTCCTCGAACGCCCAATCGGAGCCTGCGGCCGCGATCCGCGCCACCGTTGTCTTCCCGGAGCCCGGCGGCCCGTAGAGGATCGCGCTGTGCGGCCGGCCGGCTTGGATCGCGGCCCGCAGCGCGGACCCCTCCCCCAGCACCTGCTCCTGCCCGACCAGCTCCTCCAACGTCCGGGGCCGCATCCGCACCGCCAACGGCGCCCCCGGTGGCGGGGGTGGGACGACCTGGGAGGCGTCGCCGGGGCCAGCTTCTTCGCTGTCGAACAAGCGGTCGGACACTGACGCTGAGTATGAGGGTCTCGGGCGAGGTCTCGACGGTCCTCCCTCCGGCACCGCGGAGTGATGTCTGCGGCGCCGACGGCGCCGCTCCCCTTCGTAGGCCGCCGCAGGGGGCCGTAGGGGACCGGAGAGGCCTCGCCCGAGACCCTCCTGCCCGGGCTAGAATCGACCGCATGGCTACTACAGAGGCACGCCCCGCCGCATCCACACTGGAGTCGTTCAACCCCGCCACCGGCGAGCTCGTCGGCTCGGTGGCGACGATCACGCCCGATCAGGTCCAGGGCGTCGTCGACGACGTCGCCCGGATTCAGCCCGCCTGGGCCGAGCTGACGCTCGACGACCGCGCCGCCTACCTGCGCCGCGCAGCCGCGGCGCTGCTCGACGACATCGATGAGATTGCCGAGCTGCTCGTCAACGAGCAGGGCAAGCCGCGGGCCGAGGCCTACACGATGGAGCTGCTGCCGACCGTCGACGCCCTGCACTGGTGCGCGAAGGCCGGGCCGAAGATCCTCGCCGACGAGAAGGTGCGGATGTCGCAGGCCTTCCTGCTGAGCAAGAAAGGCCACTTCTCATACGAGCCGATCGGCGTCGTCGGCGTCATCGCTCCCTGGAACTACCCGTGGTCGATCCCGTTCGGCGAGGTCGCGATCGCGCTGATGGCCGGCAACGGGGTCGTCCTCAAGCCGGCCAGCCTGACGCCGCTGCTCGGCGAGGCGATCCGGCGCGTGTTCGAGAAGGGCGGCCTGCCCGAGGGCCTGGTCCGGGTCGTCCACGGAGGCGGCGCCGTCGGCGACGCGCTCGCCCGCTCGAGCGCCGGCAAGATCTTCTTCACCGGCTCGGTCGAGATCGGCCGCAAGGTCGGCGAGGTCTGCGCCCAGAGCCTCAAGGGCTCCGTCCTCGAGCTCGGCGGCAAGGACCCGATGATCGTCTGCGCCGACGCAGATCTCGACAACGCGATCTCCGGCGCCGTCTGGGGCGGCTTCGCCAACGCCGGCCAGACCTGCTCGGGGATCGAGCGGGTCTACGTCGAGCGCGAGATCGCCGACCGCTTCGTCGAGGGGGTCGCCCGCGAGAGCGAGAGCCTGCGGCTCGGCGACCCGCTGCAGTGGGAGACCGAAATCGGCCCGATGACCTCCGACGAGCAGTACCGGATCGTCGTCGAGTTGATCGAGGACGCGGTCGCCTCCGGCGCGACCAAGCTCAGCGGCGGCCCGACCGAGGTAGCCGGCCTCCCCGGCAAGTTCATCGCACCCACCGTCCTCACCGAGGTCACCCACGAGATGCGGATCATGCGCGAGGAGATCTTCGGCCCGGTCCTGCCGATCGTCGTCGTCGACTCCGAGCAGGAGGCGATCGACCTCGCCAACGACTCCGAGTTCGGCCTCGGCGCCTCGGTCTGGACCAGGGACCGGCAGAAGGGCGAGCGGATCGCGCGGCGGATCGAGTCGGGAATGGTCTGGATCAACGACCACTCGTTCAGCCACGGCGCCTGCCAGTGCTCGTGGGGCGGCGTCAAGAACTCCGGCGTCGGCCGATCGCACTCGAAATTCGGCTTCTACGAGTGCGTCAACATCAAGCTGAACGCCTGGGAGCCGGGGCTCACCCGCGACTTCTGGTGGCACCCCTACGACCGCACCCTCGGCGACGCCGTCCGCGCCTCGGCAAAGCTCCTCTACGGCAGGGGCGCGGAGCGGACGGCGGCGCTGCGCGAGGGCGCCGGGCCGCTGCTCGCGGTCGGGCGGCGGACGCTGCGCAAGAAGCGGCGCTGACCCGTCGGAATCACGTTTTCCATCCCTGAGATGGAAAACGTGATGAGGTCGGCGGCGGACCGGGAGAATTGGCCAGATGAGCACGGCGATCGAGCTGCGTGGTCTGCGCCGCGAATTCGGCGAACGGACGGTCCTCGAGGGGGTCGACCTGACCTTGGCGAGGGGCGAGACCCTGCTCGTGGTGGGCTCGAACGGGGCCGGAAAGACGACGCTGCTGCGGATCCTCGCCGGCCTGCTGCGCCCGAGCGGCGGCTCGGTCGAGGTGCTGGGCTGCGCGCTCCCGCGCGAGGCCTGGAGGCTGCGCGGCCGGATCGGGTACCTCGGCCATGAGCCGCTCCTCTACCGCGACCTCAGCGGGCGCGAGAACCTCCGCTTCCACGCCAGGCTGCACGGGATCGCGGCCGAGGACCGTGAGGCCCGGATCGAGGCGACACTGCGCGCGATCGGGATGGAGCGGCGCGCCGACGAGCGGGTCGGCGACCTCTCGGCCGGGATGCGCCAGCGTCTGGCGATCTGCCGCTGCGTCCTGCACCGCCCCGAGCTGCTGCTGCTCGACGAGCCTGACTCCCACCTCGACGAGGAGGGCCGAGAGCTGGCGGCCGGCCTGATCGGACCCGGGCCGGACCTGACCCGGGTGCTCGTCACCCACGACCCCGACCGATTCGAGGCCGAGGCCGACCGGACCCTGCGGCTCGCGGTCGGCGGCCGGGCCGAGATCGCGGAGGGGGCTCTGAGGTGACCCCGTCCTCCGTCGCCTTCAGGGCGATCCTCGAGAAGGACCTCCGCACCGAGCTCCGCACCCTGCAATCGCTGCCGGCGATGGCGCTGTTCGCGGTGACGACCTTCGTCATCTTCCGCTTCGGCCTCGACCGCACCCAGCTCTCCGGCAGCCTCGCCTCGGGCGTGCTCTGGGCGACGCTGCTGTTCGCCGCGGTGCTCGGGATCAACCGCCTGTTCGTCGCCGAGCGCCAGGAGGGCGGCTTCGACGCGATCCGCCTGGCGCCGATCGACCGCACGGCGCTGTTCGCGGCGAAGGCGGCGGCGCTCGTCGTCTACCTGGCGGTGCTCGAGGCGATCGTCGTCCCCGTCTTCGCGATCTTCTTCCTCGACTCGGCCGCCGCGATCCCGCCGCTCGCCGCCGTCCTCCTGCTGGCCGACGTCGGACTCGCCGCGACCGGGACCCTGATTTCCTCGATGGCGGTCAACTCGCGCGCCCGCGACCTGCTCGGGCCGCTCGTCCTGCTGCCGTTGGTGGTTCCGCTGATGATCGCCGCCACCGGCGCCAGCCGGCACCTGCTCGCGGCCGGAGGTCCCGGCTACGAGCGGTTCGGCACCTGGCTTGCCGTCCTCGGCCTATACGATTTGATCTTCCTCCTCGTCGGATACGCGGTCTTCGACTTCCTCCTGGAGGATTGAGCAGGCGCCACCGCGGGCGCCCCGCATGCGATGTACGGAAAAGGACTGAAACCTCTCTCGATCGCGACCGTCGTCGCGCTCGCCGCCGGCCTTTCGCTGGTTTTCTTCTACGCGCCGAACGACGCCGACCAGGGGTTCATCCAGAAGATCTTCTACCTCCACGTGCCGCTGGCGATGGTCTCGCTCGTCGGCTTCATCGTCGGCGGGATCTTCGCGATCCTCCACCTTCGCAGCGGCGACAGCCGCTGGGACGCGTATTCCTATGTCTCGATCCATATGTCGGTGATCTTCGGCGTCGGGGTGCTGATCACCGGCTCGATCTGGGCGAAGGCGTCGTGGGGCCACTGGTGGGTCTGGGACGAGCCGACTCTGGTCAGCTACCTGATCGTCTTCCTTCTCTACGCCACCTACTACCCGTTCCGCTACGCGATCGAGGACCGCGACCGCCAGGCCCGCTACGCGTCGGTCTTCGCGATCACCGCCGGCGCCTTCGTGCCGCTCAACTTCATCGCCGTGCGGCTCGCCGAAAGCCTCGTCCACCCGCGCGTCTTCGCCACCACCGGCGGCGGGCTCCCCGGCTCGATGATGCTGACCTTCCTCGTCTGCCTGACCGCGATGGCGCTGCTCTGGGTGACGCTGGTGAAGCTCGAGCTGACGGCGAAGAGCGCCTCGGGCCAGGTCAAGCGACTGCGCCGCGCCCTTGACGCCCCGCCCGCCGGCACCCGCTCCCGAGTAGCCCCGGAGGTGAGCTAGATGCCGGCCCTGCTCATCGGCGACCCGGCGTTGCCGCTCGACGAGGCCGGCAAGTACGTCGCCGGCGCCTACATCGTCTTCGTCGTCCTGCTCGTCGTCTACGTCGCGATCATGGCGATCAAACTGCAACGGATCGAGCGCGAACTCCGCGACCTCGCCGGCTTCGCAGAGCAGGGTTCGCCCGGCACGCCCGGGCAGGGTTCGCCCGGCACGCCCGGACGCGAAGCGGAGGACGTGCCGACGATCGAGGAGGGCGAAGCCGTCCCCGGACGCGGGAGCGAGGACCAGTCCATATCTGTTTCTTCTGGTCCGAGCGCGAGCGGAGGAGGCGGCGTTTGATGAAGAGCAGAGGAGGCGACATCTGATGTCTGAGCTGCTGGCACTCGGCGTCTCCCACAAGACCGCGCCGCTCGACCTGCGCGAGCGGCTCTCGCTGACCGAGGGCCGCGCCGTCGGGGCGCTCGGCGAGCTGACGGCGGCGGAGGGGATCCACGAGGCGGCGGCGCTCTCGACCTGCAACCGGACCGAGCTCTACCTTGTCGTCTCCGACCCGGTCGAAGCGGAGTCGACGGCGCTCGGCATCCTCACCCGGCAGGCCGAGCTGCGCCCGACCGAGCTGCTGGGCCACCTCTACTCGCTGCGCTCGAGCGAGGCGGTGCGCCACCTGTTCCGGGTCACCGCGGGCCTCGACTCGATGATCGTCGGCGAGGCCGAGATCCAGGGCCAGGTGAAGCGGGCCTACGAGCTGGCGCTGGTCGAGGGCGCGACCGGACCGATGCTGAACCGCCTGTTCCGCGGCGCTCTGGCGGCCGGCGGCCGCGCCCGCGAGGAGACGGCGATCGGCGAGCGCGGGGTCTCGATCCCCTCGGTCGCCGTCGAGCTCGCGCGGCGCACCCTCGGTGACCTCGGCGAGCGCCGCGTCCTCGTGATCGGCGCCGGCGAAACGGCGGAGCTCGTCGCGCGGGCACTGGTCGCGCGCGGCGTCGCGACCGTCTTCGTCGCCAACCGCCACCACGACCGGGCGATCGGGCTGGCCCAGCGCTTCGGCGGCGCCGCGGTCCGGCTCGAGGAACTGCCCGAGCAGCTGGCGAAGGCCGACATCGTCGTCTCGGCGACCAACTCGCCCCACCACATCGTCGAGCGCGACGAGCTCGGACAGGTGATGGCGAGCCGCGGGGCGCGGCCGCTGCTCTTGCTCGACATCGCCGTGCCGCGCGACGTCGAGCCCGAGTGCCGTGAGATCCCGGGCGTGACGCTGCGCGACATCGACGACTTCCAGCAGATCGTCGAGCGCAACGCGAGCGGGCGCGAGGCCGAAACCCGGCGGGTGGAGCCGATTCTCGAAGCCGAGCAGGACCGGTTCGAGCGCTGGCTCGCGTCGCTTGCGGTGGTGCCGACGGTGGCCTCGCTGCGCGATCGGGCCGAGGAGATCGTCGAGCGGATCCTGGCCGAGAACGAGGGTCGCTGGGAGAGCCTGAGCGATGCCGACCGCGAGCGGCTGGCGGTGATGGCGCGCGCGGTCGCGTCCCGCTTGCTGCACGAGCCGACGCTGCGGATGAAGCGCGCGGCCGGCAGCGACGACGCGTACCTCTACGTGAGCGCGCTGCGGGAGCTGTTCGGCCTCGACGCCGAGACCGAGCCGGAGGCCGAGGACCGCGCCAGCGTCACCGAGCTTCGGCGTCGCAAGTCCGGCTAGGGGCGCGCGTGGCGCTTCGCCTCGCGACCAGGGGCAGTGCCCTGGCGCTCGCCCAGGCCGAGTGGGTCGCGGGGCTGCTCGGCGAGGCCGAGCTGGTCGAGGTCTCCTCCGACGGGGAGCCTGGGGACAAGGGCCGCTTCGTGCGCGCGGTCGAGCGCTCGATCCTCGCCGGCGAGGCCGACCTCGGCGTCCACTCGGCAAAGGACGTTCCGGCCGATATGGCCGATGGGCTGGCGATCGCCGCGGTGCCAGCGCGCGAGGACCCCGCCGACGTCTGGGTCGGGGCCGGGGCCTCGCTCGCGGAAGTCGCGGAGGGGGCGCGGGTCGGGACGGCGAGCCTGCGCCGGCGGGCGCAGCTGCTGGCGGCGCGACCCGACCTCGACGTCGGCGACCTGCACGGCAACGTCGACACCAGGCTGCGGCGGCTCGGCGAGGGCGAGCTCGACGGCATCGTGCTCGCGGCGGCCGGGCTGCGGCGTCTCGGGCGCGAGAGCGAAGCCTCGTTCGAGCTCGCGGCGGAGCTGATGACCCCGGCCGCCGGCCAGGGCGCGCTCCTGCTCCAGGCCCGCGCCGACGATGAGGAGGCGCTCGAGGCGGCGGCGAGGGTCGGCGACGAGCGGGCGCTGCTCGAGCTGAGTGCCGAGCGGGCGGTCGTGGCTCTGCTCGACGCGACCTGCGCCAGCCCGATCGGCGTCCACGCCGCGGTCGACGGAGAACGGGTCAGGGTCGAGGCCTTCGTCGGGCTGCCCGACGGCAGCGAGTGGGTGCGCGACCGGATCGAGCTCGAGGTCGAGCAGCCGGCGGCCGCGGGAGCGCTCCTCGCCGGGCGGTTGCTGGCGGCGGGAGCCCGCGACATCCTCGAGCGGGCCGAGCGGGTGGCGAGGTGACGCCGTTGCTGGGAGAGACCTGCACGATCCGAGGAAAGGTCAGACCGGGATGAGCGCGCGCGGGGGAGTCGTCTACCTGGTCGGCGCCGGGCCGGGCGACCCGGGGCTGATGACTGCGCGGGCGCTCGAGCTGATCGCCGCCGCCGACGCGATCTATCACGACCGCCTGATCCCGCCCGGCGCGCTCGAGGGGGCCCGCGAGGATGCCGAGCTGGTCTACGTCGGCAAGGAGCCGGGCCGGCCCTCGATCCCCCAGGAGGAGATCGCCGAGCGCCTCGTCGAGGCCGCCCGCTCGGGCCGCAGCGTCGTCCGGCTCAAGGGAGGGGACCCGTTCGTGTTCGGTCGCGGCGGCGAGGAGGCCGAAGCGCTGCGGGCGGCGGGGGTCGAGTTCGAGGTCGTGCCGGGCGTGACGGCGGGAGTCGCCGCCACCGCCTACGCCGGAATCCCGGTCACCCACCGCGACGACGCCTCGGCGGTCGCCTTCGTCACCGGCCACGAGGATCCCGAGAAGGAGGAGGCTGCGCTCGACTGGGAGGCGCTGGCGCGGTTCCCGGGGACGCTCGTCCTCTACATGGGCGTCAGACGGCTGGCCGAGAACGCCGCCGCGCTGATCGCCGCCGGCCGCGACCCGGAGGAGCCCGCTGCCGCGGTCGAGCGGGGGACGATGGCCGCACAGCGGACGGTGACGGCGACACTCGGCACCCTCGCCGCCGAGGTCGAGCGGGCCGGCCTCGGCGCCCCGGCTGTAATCGTCGTCGGCAAGGTGGTCGGCCGCAGCGACGTCCTCGGCTGGCTCGAGCGGCGCCCCCTGCACGGCCGCAGCGTCGTCGTCACCCGCGCCCGCGCCCAGGCCAGCGCACTTGCCCGGACGCTGCGCCTGCTCGGCGCCGAGGTCGTCGAGCTGCCGGCGATCAGGGTCGAGCCGCTGACCGACGGCGATGACGTGCGGCGGGCGGTGGCCGCGATCGACGGCTACTCGGTCGTCTGCCTGACCAGCCCGAACGGAGTCCGGCTCCTGTTCGAGGCGCTGCGGGCCGCGGGTCGCGACGCCCGCGCGCTCGCCGGCGCCACCGTCGCCGCGATCGGGCCGGGCACAGCCGCGGCGCTCGCCGAGCACGGCATCGAGGCCGATGTCGTCCCCGAGCGCTTCGTCGCGGAGGCCCTGCTCGATGCGCTCGCAGAGATCGACGTCGCCGGGCGGCGCGTCCTCCTCGCCCGCGCCGCCGAGGCCCGCGAGGTGCTTCCCGACGGCCTCCGCGCGCGCGGCGCCGAGGTCGACGACGTCGCCCTCTACGAGACGGTCCGCGAGGATCCCGCGCCGGAGGCGATCGCGGCCGCCGCGGACGCCGATTACGTCACCTTCACCTCCTCCTCGACGGTGCGCAACCTGACCGAGGCGGTCGGCGGACGGTTCCCGAACGGCGCCCGGGTGATCTCGATCGGCCCGGTCACCAGCGAGGCCGCGCGCGAGGCGGGGCTCACGGTCGACGCCGAGGCCGAGCGCCACGACATCGACGGCCTGATCGCGGCCCTGCTCGCCGACGCCGCCCGCTGAGCGGTCGTATTTCCTTCAACCCACTAGTAAAAACTACGACCGCGATGACGTTCGGGCGCCCGCACCGGCACTTCCGGGTCACCGACTCGACCAACTCGCGGGCCCGGGAGCTCGCCGAGGCCGGCGCCCCGGGCGGAACGGTCGTCACCGCGACCGAGCAGACGGCGGGACGGGGCCGCCGGGGCCGCAGCTGGACCGCCCCCGCCGGTGGCGCCCTCCTCTACTCGGCGATCGTCCGCCCGCTCGAGCGGCGGCACGGCCTGCTGCCGCTGGCCGCCGCGGTCGCCGTCTGCGAGGCGGCCGAGGCGCTCGAGGACGGACTCGAGTGCCGGATCAAGTGGCCGAACGACGTCTGGGTCGACGGGCGCAAGCTGGCCGGGATCCTGATCGAGGCGAGGCCGCAGGAGGGATGGGCGGTGGTGGGCGTCGGGCTCAACCTCGCGATCACGACCGAGCAGTTCCCGCCCGAGCTGCGCGAGACGGCGACCTCGCTGACCTCGGCTCCCCCCGCCGAAACGGCCCGGGCGGCGCTCGACGAGCGGCTCGGGTCCTGGGTCGAGGCCGAGGCGGACGACGTCGCCGTGGCCTGGGGAGGGCGCGACGCGCTGCGCGGGCGCGAGATCTCCTGGGACGGTGGCTCGGGGGTCGCCGACGGGGTCAGCGAGACCGGCGACCTACTCGTCCTCACCGCCGGCGGCGACCGCGTCGCCCTCGGCGCCGGCGAGGTCCACCTCCGCCTCTGAACCGTTCTCCCCAGCCTCGACCTCGGCCGCTTCCTCCTCGACGGCGGCCTTCGCGTCGACGGCCTTCGCGTCGACGGCCTTCGCGTCGACGGCGGCGCCGTTGCCGGCCCCGTTCTCGCCCTCGCCCTTCTGCTTCTTGCGTTTGCGCCGCCGCTTGCCGCCTTTCGGGAAGTTGCGCAGCAGTTCGCGGGCGGTCGCCGACGGTTTGCGGGCCATCCGCATCCGGGCGCCGCGCAGCACCTCCTCGCCTTCGGGGGTGTGCGAGACGGCGGCGGCGAGCAGCGCGACCGCCAGGCGGCGATCCTGTTTGCGGGCCGCGTGGACGAGGCGGCGGGCGTTGCGGCCGTGGGCGCGGCCGGACGAGTTGACGAGCAGGCCGAGCAGGCGCTTGGTCTCCGGCCAGCGCTGCACCGCGTACTCTTCGTGCAGCTCGCGGGTGTAGGAGGCGAGGCGCCAGACCCAGGCCTGCGCCTGGTCGCGGCGGCCGATCCGTTTGTCGACCAGTGCCTGCAGCAGCGTCTTCGTCCCCGCCCGCTTGTCGTCGCGGCTCCAGGTGCCGACGATGTCGATCGCGTCGTCGAAGGCGTCGGCGTCGCGCAGGTCGGCGATCTCGGCGAGCGCCTTGAGGCGCAGCTGCGAGTTGCGGTTGCGCTGGACGCAGGTCAGCAGGAAGCGCCGCCGCAGCTCCTTGGTGCGGTCGTTCTGGAGCATCGCCCGCGCCCGGCGCCAGTTCTGCGGGTTGACGCGGGCGCCGGCGAGCGCGGCCCAGGCGTGGCGCTCGGGGTAGTCGAGGTTCTCGACCGCGATCCGCCACATCTCCCGTTCCAGCACCTGGGTGCGGCGCTCGGGGTCCTCGGAGACGGGGACGACCCGGCGCTCGACCCGGACCCGGCGGCCACGGCCGCGGCGGACCGGCCCGATCACGATCGCGCCGCCGCGATAGACGTCTCGGTCGAGCAGGCTGTGGAGGGTGACGATCGTCTCGTCGTGGGTGGTCGCCGGGTGGACGAAGTCGACGACGAGGCCGGCCTCCTTGCCGGGGGCGCGGCGGGTGACGCGGCCGACGCGCTGCTGGTAGACGCGGCGCGAGGCGGTCGGCGCCAGGTGCATGCAGATCGTCGCCCGCGGCGAGTTCCAACCCTCGGCGAGGAGCATCGCGTTGCAGAGGACGTCGACCTCGCCGCGCTCGAACCCGGCGAGGATCTCGGCCAGCTCGCGCTTCGGCGTCTCGCCGGAGACGGCGCGGGCCCTGATCCCGACGTTCTGGAACGCCTTGGCGACGTTCTTCGCATGCTGGACGCCGGCCGTGTAGAGGACGCCGGGGACGTCCTTGAACCGGGTCTTGTAGAGGTCGGCGATCGCGACGTTGAAGGGCTCCTGGTCGAGCAGCGCCGCCAGCTCCTCCTGGTCGAAGTCCTGGTCGACCTCGCCTTTTCGCAGCGGCACCTTGGCGATCGTCCGCACCCCGGGGCCGGGCGGGATCCGCATGCAGCGCAGCGGCGCGATCACACCGCGGCGTGCCGCCTGGGCGAGGTCGAAGCGCGAGGTCTGGGTCGGGAAGAGGTCGGCGACGTGGCGCGCGATCAGGGCCCCGGTCGCGGTCATCCCGATGAAGACCGGGCCGTCCCAGGCGCGGATGCAGGCGCTGGTTTTCTCGCCGAGCGCGGTGTGGGCCTCGTCGCAGATCACGATCGAGTAGGCGTCGGAGATCCGCTTGTGGTTGCGGACGAACCACTGGTAGGTCTCGACCGTGACCGGGCCGTAGGGGTCGTCGCGGCCGTCGAGCAGCGGCGGCCGCAGGCGCTCCTTGTAGCCGCGGTCGGAGATCTCGCCGATGAACTGGTCGACGAGGTTGCGGCGATGGGTGAGAATCAGGACGCCGCCGGTGCGCGAAGCGTCGATGAATCCGACGGCGGCGACGGTCTTGCCGGCGCCGGTCGCGTGCTCGAACCAGAAGCGGCGCGCTGCGCCCGGGTCCTCGGGGGCCTCGGCGACCTGCTCGTCGGCGCCCTCGTCCTTCGGCTCCTCCCAGTCCTGGGGCTCCTCGTCGGCCGCGAGCGTCTCGTCCTCGAGCGCCTCCTCATCCTCGGCGCCGCCGTCGGACCCATCGGCGCCGTCCTCCCCGGCTGTTGCATCGGCGGCGTCCTCGGCCGCGCTGCCGTTGCCGCCGTTGCGGCCGCCCCCGTTGAGGGCGGCCTGCTGCTCGGCGATCAGCTCGGTCAGGGTCCCGGAGAGAGCGTCGACCTGGTGCGGGTTGAGCTCGGCGCCGTCACGCAGCTTCGGCGGCTCCTCGGCGAGCAGCCGCTCGAGGCCGAGCATCAGCGAGAAGTTCCGCCGCCACTCGATCGAGGGGTTCTCGAGCCCCTGGTCGAGCTCGGCGATCGCCGCGTCGAGGGCTTCGCGGCGAGCCGTTGCCGGGGCGAGTGCCTCGGGGCCCTCGCCGTCGAGCAGGAACGGCTCGCGGGCAAACTCGGCCGCCCGCTCGATGTCGGCGGCTGAAGGAACTGCCACTGGCGCGGCAACTTCGCTGGTCTTGGCCATGACGGCTTCTGGATCCCGTCTCAGCAGCGAGTGGACGAGCTGCCGAGGAAACTTGATGAGGCTGCCGGAGGCCCAACATCTCCCCCCGGCTCACTCAGCGGTCCGCATACCAGCGGACCGAACGATACGTATTGTAGTCAAGGAATTGGCGGCACTGCGGCAAAGCCTCGTGATCGCCGTCGTCGTCCTCCTTCTGGCGGGGTGCGGGTCCGGCGAGGACGGGGGCGGACATCCCGACTACGCGAAGGCGCTGGCGGGAGCGCCGCCGCCGCTCGCCTCGCTCTACAGGCAGTCCAATGACCTCCTAGACGGCGGGGTCGACGCCTACAAGGCCCGGATCCGGAGCCTGAAGGGGCATCCCGCGGTGGTCAACGTCTGGGCCTCGTGGTGCGGCCCATGCCGGTTCGAGTTCCCGATCTTCCAGAGGCTCAGCGCGGCGTACGGGAAGCGGGTCGCGTTCCTGGCGATCAACAGCGAGGACTCCGACGCGGCGGCGCGGACCTTCCTCGGCGAGCGGCCGGTCCCCTACCCGAGCTACACCGACCCCGACAAGGACATCGTCGACAGCATCGGCGCTCCCCACGGCCTCCCGGCCACCGCCTTCTACTCGCGCGACGGGAAGCTGGTCTACCTCAAGCAGGGCCCCTACGGCGGCGGCGACGAACTTCGCGCCGACATCGAGCGCTACGCGCTCGGCGCGGGCGAAGCCGGCCAGAGCGGATAATCGAGGAATGGACGCCTACGTAGTCGTCGCGCTGATCGGGATCGGCCTGCTGCTCGCCGAGCTGCTGCTGCCGACCGGGGGCTTCCTCGCCTTCCTCGGCGCGGCCGGGCTGGTCGTCGGCGGGATCCTCGCGCTGACCGCCGACTCCAACTCGTCCCTCTCCGACGTGGCCGGGCCGGCGCTGATCACGCTCGGGCTGCTCTCGGTCGTCACCTTCTACTTCGTCGGCCGCAAGGTCGTCAGGGCCCAGCAGGAGGGGCCGAGGCCCGGCGGTTCGGAGCTGATCGGCCTCAGCGCCGAGGCGCGGACCACGCTCGACCCGATCGGCCGGGTCTGGGTCGAGGGGACGCTTTGGTCGGCGCGGCTGGTCGACGAGGGGCGGACGCTGCGGCCGGGGGATAGAGTCACGGTCGAGGGAATGGACGGGCTGACGCTCTTGGTGCGGCCCGAGAGCCGCCCGGCGACCGAGGAAGGAGCCGATTGATGGAAGCGCTTCTGGTGGTAATCGCCATTCTGGCGATCTTCGCCGTGATCTTCCTCGGGCTCTCCGTGAAGGTCCTTCGCGAGTACGAGCGCGGCGTGATCTTCCGCCTCGGGCGGCTGATCGCGCTCAAAGGGCCGGGGCTGATCCTGCTGATCCCGCTGATCGACAGGATGGTCAAGGTCGACCTGCGGACGGTGACCCTCAACATCCCGCCGCAGGAGGTGATCACCCGCGACAACGTCCCGACCAGGGTCAACGCGGTCGCCTACTTC
>DATBHH010000017.1:0-3537 GCA_036557525.1 Solirubrobacterales bacterium
GCCGGGGAGCCCGCCCCACACGCTGATCGACTACTTCCCCGACGACTTCGTCGTCTTCGTCGACGAGTCCCACCAGACGATCCCGCAGCTCGGCGGGATGTACGAGGGGGACCGCTCTCGCAAGCAGACCCTGGTCGACTACGGGTTCAGGCTCCCCTCGGCGATCGACAACCGGCCGCTCAAGTTCGAGGAGTTCCTCGAACGGATCAACCAGATCGTGATGGTCTCGGCGACGCCGGGGCCGTTCGAGCAGGCCGAGTCGACCCGCGTCGTCGAGCAGATCGTCCGCCCGACCGGAATCGTCGACCCCGAGATCGAGGTCCGCGAGACCAGGAACCAGATCGACGACCTGATGAACGAGATCCGGGCCCGGGCCGACGCCGGCGACCGGGTCCTGGTCACGACCCTGACCAAGAAGATGGCCGAGGACCTGACCGCGTACCTGCTCGAGTACGGGATCCGGGTCCGCTACCTGCACTCCGAAATCGACACCCTGGAGCGGATCCAGATCGTCCGCGACCTGCGCCTCGGCGAGTACGACGTCCTCGTCGGCGTCAACCTGCTGCGCGAGGGGCTCGACCTGCCCGAGGTCTCGCTGGTGGCGATCCTCGACGCCGACAAGGAGGGCTTCCTGCGCGGCGAGACGAGCCTGGTGCAGACGATCGGGCGCGCGGCCCGCAACGTCAACGGCAGGGTTCTGATGTACGCGGACCGCGAGACCGAGGCGATGGCGGCGGCGATCCGCGAGACCGACCGCCGCCGCGCGATCCAGATCGCCTACAACGAGGAGCACGGGATCACGCCGGAGACCGTCCGCAAGGGGATCTCCGAGATGGCCGAGTTCCTGGCGATGGAGGACCGGGCGCCGCGCAAACGCCGCCGCCGGCGCGCGGGCGAGGTCAGGGACCCCGCCGAGCTAGAGCGGACGATCGTCGCCCTCGAGGAGGAGATGCTGGCCGCCGCCGACGACCTCCGCTTCGAGGAGGCGGCAAGGATCCGCGACGAGCTGAAGGAGCTCCGCCGCGACCTCGAAGGCATGCGCGCCGGGGCGTAGTCCCGCGCTCTAACCTGAAGCAATGCCGATCGACGTAACCGAAGCGACCTTCGACCGCGAGGTGATCGAGCGCTCGCGCAAGCTCCCCGTCGTCGTCGACTTCTGGGCCGAGTGGTGCGGGCCGTGCCGGACGCTGTCCCCGGCGCTCGAGGCGGCCGAGGCGGCTCGAGCCGGCAAGGTGGTTCTCGCCAAGGTCGACACCGATGGCAATCAGGCGATCTCCGCGCGCTACGGGATCCAGGGAATCCCAGCGGTCAAAGCATTCCGCGACGGCGAGATCGTCGCCCAGTTCGTCGGCGCAGTGCCGGAGGCGAGGGTCGAGGAGTTCTTCGACTCGCTGGTGCCGTCACGCGCGGACGAGTTGCTGGCGGCGGGCGACGAGCTGTCGCTGCGCGAGGCGTCGGAACTCGAGCCGCAGCGGTCGGACATCGCGGTCGCGCTGGCCCGGAGGCGGCTGGAGCGGGGCGCCGACGAGGAGGCGCTCGAGGCGGTCGAGCCGCATCGCGGCGATTTCGCCGCCGACGGGATCGCCTCGCTGATCCAGCTGAAGCGGGGCGGGGTCGCGCCGGATGCTTTCGAGGCGCTTGAGCGCGGCGACCGCGAGGCGGCGCTGGACGTCCTCCTCGGGGCGATCCCGGACGCCGACGAGCAGACCCGGGAGGAGCTCCGCCAGGGGATCATCGGCATCCTCAGCGAGGGCGACCAGGCCGACCCCACCGCCCGCGAGTACCGTCGCCGCCTCGCGACCGCGCTCTACTGACCGCCCCTTGATGTCGTATTTACTTCGAGATGCTGGAAAGAACCGCGACATCAGGGTTCCGGTCGAAGGCCGATCTCCAGGCGTCTCCGTAAGAAACGCGCTTTCAGCTGCTTCCCGACCCAGTTCGGTTCGGAATCGATCTGCCGAGTGGTGAACCGAGCGATCTCGATGCCGGCGAGGCGGAGTCGCTCGTCACGGGCGTGATCGCGCTCGAACGCCGCCGGCGATCCATGCGTTGAATACGCATCAACTTCAACCGCGAAGCGAGCTGTGTCCCAATAGGCGTCAAGCTCGTAACCCTCAACGAATAGGTTGAAGGCCGGGATCGACAGGCCTGATCGTCGAATGATCTCGCGGAGCTTCCGCTCGTAGGCGGATCTGAAGAACCCCGGCCGGCGATAAAGGGCGACCGCGTCGGCGAGCTGGTGCCGGCCCCGGTGTCCGCCGCAGCGGCTGAGGAGGTCGTCGATTGCAGTCAGATCGAGGAAGTCGAGGTGCTCAGCTCGTTCGACATTCCGCTCCAGGGCTCGGGCGGTTCGCTCACCGGCGAGATCGAGAAGGGTCCTTGCCACCCCTGTGACCGGGATCCCGTCGCAAACCGCTCGATCCGCCTCGCAAAGGATGGTCGAATGGTGAATCCGGATCCCCGTTCGGCGATGGCCGCGACGACCGGCGGTGATATCGATGCTCGATTGGAGACGTCCGTCGATCCCCCACAGCCAGGCGGCCGCCGCGTGGCTCGCAACAGCACCTGGCGCGCAGGCCAAGAGCGCCGCCAGACACCTGCCATGGTCGGCGAGTGCGGTGTGGCCCACCGCATAGGCACCTCGATGAACCCTGTGCAGGCGGCCGGCAGCCGCGTGATGGGCGATCGTAGCCGGGGAGTAGCCGAGGTTGCAGAGCTGAGCGCTGGAAACGACGCCGTGCTGAGAGGCCGCCAGCTTGGCCAGCGCCAGATGCGGAGACAGTGAGAGCACAACCCATTGAGGGCGGCTGGGCGACATTCTCCCCCTGGATGTCGTAATTCCTTCGACCCGGGAGAAGGAACTACGACATCGCGGGTCGGACGGGAACGTCTGTTCGCCTGCGTAGAATCGGTCGGGTGCCGGCCTCTGAGCAGATCGTCATATCGGGTGCCCGCGAGCACAACCTCAGGGACATCGACGTCGAGCTGCCGCGCGACGCCCTGATCGTGATCACCGGCCTCTCCGGCTCCGGCAAGTCGAGCCTCGCGTTCGACACGATCTACGCCGAGGGGCAGCGGCGCTACGTCGAGTCGCTCTCCTCCTACGCGCGACAGTTCCTGGGCCTGATGGAGAAGCCCGACGTCGACTCGATCGAGGGGCTCTCGCCGGCGATCTCGATCGACCAGAAGACGACCTCCCGCAACCCGCGCTCGACGGTCGGCACGGTGACCGAGATCCACGACTACCTGCGGCTCCTCTGGGCGCGGATCGGCACCCCGCACTGTCCCGAGTGCGGGGCCGAGATCACGGGCCAGACCCAGGAGCAGATCGTCGACCGCCTGATGACCCTCGGGGAGGGGACGAAATTCATGGTCATGGCGCCCGTGGTACGCGGCCGCAAAGGCGAGTACGGGAAACTGCTCGAGCAGCTCCGGCTCGAGGGGTACTCGCGGGCGCAGGTCGACGGCGAGCTGCGCCGCCTCGACGAGGAGATCGTTCTCGACAAGAAGTTCAAACACGACATCTCCGTCGTCGTC
>DATBHH010000018.1:0-15562 GCA_036557525.1 Solirubrobacterales bacterium
CACAACAGGCGGAAATCGACGAGCTGGCCGAATTGGCGAAGATCGGAGGAGAACCTTGAGCGAGGCCGAGAACCCCAACCTGCTGGCGCCCGACCACGGGGTCACGCCGGAGGACATCCGTGCCCTGGCCGGGGCATCGACGCCCCATTTCGCACTCCAGGTCCGCAACCGGATCCGGCGGCTGATCGAGCCGCTGCCCGCCGGTCACCCGGCGAGGATCGAAGGCGAGAGGAAGATCGCCCAGCTCGAGGACCTCGCCGAGCACAGCGGCGACCCGCGCGGGACCCTGGGCATCGGCCACTGATGAGGAACGTCGCCCGCGACGTCTGGCGGCTCGACGAGTCCCCGCGACCGCTGATCAACGTCTACCTCGCCGGCGACGTCCTGATCGACGCCGGCCGCCGCTGGGACCGGCGCCGGATCTTCAGGCAGATCGAGGGCCGGGAGATCTCGATGCTCGCCCTGACCCACGCCCACTGCGATCATCAGGGCTGCGCCGCGGCGATCTGCGAGACGCGCGGCATTCCGCTCGCCTGCCATGCCGACGACATCGACGCGATGGAGGGCCGGCGCCCGATCGCCGCCACCGACGGCCGCCAGTCGCGCCTCTACGCACGGCTCTGGGCCGGGCCCCCGCGCGGGGTCGACAGAGTGCTGAACGAGGGCGATGAGGTCGGCGGCTTCCGCGTCGTCCACGCTCCCGGCCACTCGCCGGGCGAGGTGATCTTCTTCCGCGACGACGACCGGGTCGCGATCTGCGGCGACGTGATCCGCAACATCACCTACCTCTCGCTGCGGACCAGGCTCGCGGCGCCGCCCGACAACCTGACCCCGGACCCGGCCGAGAACCGGCGTTCGATCGGCAAGCTCGCCGGCCTCGACCCGAGCGTGATCCTGCCCGGCCACGGGCCCGCGGTCACCGACGTCGACGCCTTCGGGCGCTGGGCGGCGGCGCTGCCGGCCTAGCGAGAACGATTCGATTCAGGGCGCCGGGACCGCGACTTCGGCGCGCCGAGTCTGTTACCTAATTTCAAGTACCAACCGAGGAGCCCGGGGTTAGCCACCCGCGTGCGGGGTAGCTGTTCCCAGCCCCCTGTGGCCGAAAGGAGCAGTGATGAGGAGGCTGATGAGGAAACGTCCGTCACCGGCGATGATCGTCGCGCTGATCGCTCTTGCGGTCGCCCTGGGGGGCACCGCCTACGCCGCGCAGCACATCAACGGCGGCGCGATCATGAAGCAGACGATCGGCGCCGGCAAGCTGAAGCACAAGACCCTGACCGGCTACCAGATCAACACCAACAAGATCGGGGTGGTCCCCGGCGCGCAGCGGTCCACTCACACCTACTGGGCGGTCGTCAACAACCCGAGCGGTCCCGGCAACGCCGGCCTCGCGAGGGCCAGCGACGCCGGCATCACCGCCAGTGAGAGCAACGGCGCGGTCTCGGTACAGATGCCGCAGAACATCACCGGGTGCGCCGACGTCGCGGGGCGCAACAACGCCGGCACGACGGTGCCCAACCCCGGCTACGCGCAGACGAACACGTCGCCCGCCAATGCCGGCGCGGTCGAAGTCCGCACCAAGAACGACAAAGGCGCCGCTGAAGACGCCGACTTCCACCTGATCGTCATCTGCCCGTAGGGACGGGCAACCGGCCCGGCCCCTCCGCCTGCAGCGAGCGGAGGGGTCGGCCGTCCCCGCGGTGCGGCTAGGCTCTTCCGGATGAGCGAGGACGCGCCGCACGCCTTCAGGGAGGGCGACAAGGTCTGGGTCGAGGACGGCGAGGGTCGGCACCACCCCGGCATCTACGTCGGCGAGAACGAGAGCGCCGGCTGGTTCGGGGGCGGGCCGAGCGCCTACGTCGTCCACCCCGAGGGCCAGCAGGCCGAGGTCGTCTCCGCCTTCCGCATCACTCCGCGCGAGGAGTAGGCCCGGCGCGATGCTCGCCTACCTCTTCTGGCACCGGCCGCGGAAGGGGGCGGACATCGACGAGTACGAGGAGGCGCTGCGCGGATTCCACGCAGAGCTCGGGAGCGAGTCCGCCTGCTTCCGGCTGGCCGGCCTGCCGTTCGACCCGGGCCCCGGCTACGAGGACTGGTACCCGGTCGATGAGTGGAGCTCCCTGGGCCGCCTCAACGAGGCCGCCGTCGACTCGAAGAGGCGGGCCGCCCACGACCATGCGGCGGCGAACGCGGGCGCCGGCTGGGGCGGCGTCTACTCGCTGGTTCGCGGCGCCGCCGAGATCCCCGCCGGGGTCGAATGGTTCGACAAGCCGCGCCTGGTCCCGACCGAAACCTTCCTCGCCGACCTGCCCGAGACCACCATCTGGCGCCGCCAGCTCGTCCTCGGCCCGGCGCCCGAGTTCTGCGTCGCCGCCCCGAGCACAGTGGGCCGGGAGCGGATCTGGCCGTGACCGGCTAGGAGGCGACGCGGGCGCGATCCATCGCGACGCGCCGGCCGCGGAACGGGACCCCCTCGGCGATCAGCCGCCGGCGCTGGCGCCCGCCCTTCGCGAGCGAGCCGTCGGCCCTGACCACCCGCCACCACGGCAGGCCCGGCTCGTCGGCCTCGAACAGGACGGCGCCGGCGTAGCGCGGGGCGCCGGGCGAGACGTCGCCGTAGGTTGCGACGAATCCCTCCGGGATCGCGCGCACCCGTTTCAGGACCTCCAACTCGCGGTCGACGGGCCGATTCCCGACCCCGCCCGGCGACTCCCCTCCCACCGGTGTCATTCAGAGCCGGGGGCCGAAGGCGTCGATCAGTCGGTTCTGGTACTCGCTCAGCTCCTCGGGCGAGATGAAGTAGGTCGGCGGCGTCAGGAAGAGGCCGTCGGCGCGCTCCGCCGTCTCCTCGACCCGGGCGCGGACCTTGTCGAGCGGCCCGGCCGCGCAGTAGGTGTCGACCATCTCGTCGCTGATCGCGGCCGGGACGGCGGCGAGGTCGCCGCGGCGGAAGGCCTCGCCCGCGGCCGCCGCGTTGTCGGCGAAGCCGTGCAGGTCCCAGAGCGGCATGTAGGTCCTGACCGTGGCGTAGAACGAGATCGTCCGCCGCGCCATCTCGATCGCTTTCGCCTCGTCATCGTCGATCGCGCAGCACACGGTCGGCAGGTAGTCGAACTCGGCGCGGTCGCGGCCGGAGCGCCTCAACCCCTCCTCGAACGAGGAGACGACGACCTCGTCGATCCAGCGCAGGCTCTGGATCGGGTGCCCGATCAGGCCGTCGGCGACGTCGCCGGCCATCCGGCACATCCCGCCCTGGACTCCCGCCGTGTAGATCGGCACCGACTCGCGCGGCGCCGGGTGCGGCCGGATCCAGCCCCTGATGTCGATGTCGTAGTAGCTGCCCTGGTAACGGATCGGCTCGCCGCTGCCGGCCTGCTGCATGATCAATCGGGTCGCCTCGATCGCCTCGCGCAGGTGCGGGGCGGGCTTGCCGTAGGACGCGTTGTGCCAGGTTTCATTGAGGCGTTTGACGCCGGAGCCCAGCCCGAGGCGGAACCGGCCGCCCGACATCTCGTCGACGTCGAGGGCGCTGACGGCGAGGATGAACGGGCTGCGGGTGAAGGCCCAGACGATCCCGGTGGCGATCCCGATCGTCTCCGTGCGGCCGGCGAGGTATGAGGCCTGGGTCACCGCCGAGCGGAACAGCTCCGGCGCCCAGACGCACTCGACACCGGCGGCCTCGGCCCGCTTCGCCTCGGCCTCGAGGTCGGCGACGGTGGTCCCGATCGCGGCGACGGAGATGCGGTCCAAAGCACTCATACCTCGCCCTTCTCTCGCTCGCGCATGACCAGATTTCGACGCTCGCTCCGGTCGGCTCGGAGGCCCCGCCTCCTGGCCGCCCAGCTCAGGCGGGGACCGGCTCGCCGGCGGCGGCGAGCACCATCTCCGCGACCTGCTCGCGGTGCCACTTGGCGTCGCCCCACATCGCCGCGTTGGCCCGGCCGCGCTTGAGGAAGAAGTGGAGGTCGTGCTCCCAGGTGAACCCGATCCCGCCGTGGACCTGGATCGAGGCGTCGGCGACGCGCCAGCCGGCGTCCGAGGCGTAGGCCTTGGCCATCGAGGCCGCGAGGGAGAGGGAGTCGGGGTCGGCGTCGGCGGCCCAGGCGGCCCCGTAGACCGCCGAGCGCGAGTTCTCGGTCTCGAGCAGCATCTGGGCGCAGCGGTGGGAGACCGCCTGGTAGGAGCCGATCGGCCGCCCGAACTGCTGGCGGTCCTTGGCGTAGGAGACCGCCATCTCGAGCGTCCTCTGGGCGACCCCGGTCGACTCGGCGGCGAGCGCGACGCACATCCGCAGGAATACCGCGTGGTACTCGTGCCCCGCGGCCGGCAGGGTGTCGGCGGCCGGAACCCGGACGCCCTCGAACCCGACCGAGTAGAGGCGGCGGGTGAGGTCGAGCCCCGCTTCGGCCGTGATCGTGACTCCGGCCGCTTCGCGGTCGACGACGTGGCGGTGGCCGTCCGAGGTCGCGACGAGGAGGAAGTCGGCGGACGCGGCGTCGGGGACGAGGATCTTCTCGCCGTCGAGGACGACGTCGTCGCCGTCTGCCCCGGCCTCCATCCTGAAGGCGCCGGGGGTCACCGTCGACCCGGCGTCCCAGTACGCCAGCGCGCCGCGCTTCTCGCCGGTCGCCAGCGGTCTCAGGTGACGCTCCCGTTGGTCGTCGGAGCCGCACCGCGCCAGCGCCAGGCCGACGTAGGTGCTCGCCAGCAGCGGTGAGGGCGCGACCGCGTAGCCGATCTCCTCGAAGAGCACGGCGAGCTCGACGGTCCCGAGGCCCTGGCCGCCCCACTCCTCGGGAAGCGCCAGCCCGGCCCAGCCGAGGTCCGCCATCTCCTTCCAGTCGGACTCATCGAACCCGTTCTCGGTCTCGACCAGCTCGCGGATCCGCTCCGATCCGTAGCGGGCGGCGAGGAAGTCGCGCGCCGTCGATTTGATCGCCTGCTGCTCGTCGTTGAGGTCGAAGTACATCTCAGCGCATCTTCGGCAGACCGAGCACCCGCTCGGCGATGATGTTCTTGAGGATGTCGGTCGTCCCGCCCTCGATCGAGTTGGCGCGGGTGCGGAGGAACGAGTACTGCCAGGCGCCGTTGCGGACGGCGTGCTCGGCGCCCCGCGACAGCTGGGCATGGGCGCCCTCGATGTCGAGCGCGAGCTCGGCGATCCCCTGGTTGATGTCGGCCCACTGCCACTTTCCGAGCGAGCCCTCGGGGCCCGGGATCCCCGACTGCATTGTCTTCGTCAGCCCGCGGTAGGCGTTGAGGCGCATCGTCTCGGCCTCGATCTGAAGCTGGGCGATCCGCTGGCGGAAGACCGGATCGTCGGCGGCGGTGCCGCCCTGGTCGCGGGTCTCGGTCGCCAGCGCCGCCAGCCGCTTGAGGCTGTTCGAGAGCTGGGCGATCGCCCCGAACGCGAGCCCGGCACGCTCGTTCATCAGCGTCGTGATCGCCACCGTCCAGCCGTTGCCGACGCCGCCGATCACGTTCGCGTCCGGGATCCGCGCCTCCTCGATGAAGACCTCGTTGAACTCGCCCTCACCGGTGATCTGGACGAGCGGTTTGGCCTGCACTCCCTCCTGCTCCATGTCCATCAGGAAGTAGGTCAGGCCCTTGTGCTTGGGTGCGTCGGGGTCGGTCCGGGCGACGAGCATGCACCATTTCGCGTACTGGGCGAAGGTCGTCCAGACCTTCTGACCGGTGACCACCCATTCGTCGCCGTCCTTGACCGCCTTCGTCTTCAGCGAGGCGAGATCGGAGCCGGACTCGGGCTCGGAGAAGCCCTGGCACCAGATCTCCTCGGCGGTCAGGATCGGCTCGAGGTAGCGCTTTTTCTGTTCGTCGGTGCCATGGGCGATGACGACCGGCCCGCCCATCGCGAGGCCGAGGACGTTGGCCGGGCTCGGCGCTTCCTGGCGCGATGCCTCGCCGACGAAGATCGCCTGCTCGATCAGGGTCGCGCCGCGTCCACCGAACTCCTTCGGCCAGGAGATCCCGGCCCAACCGGCGTCGTGGAGGCTGCGCTGCCACTCGCGGCGAAATTCCATGACCTCCTCGAGGCCGCCGTCGGGCTCGGGCCCGGGATGGTTCTCTTCGAGCCAGGTGCGGACCTCATCGCGGAACTCCTGCTCGGATGGAGACAGGCTCAGGTCCATCGACGAGGACAATACAGGCGGCCTGGCCAGTCAGCCAGGCCGCCCTTGAATCATTCGCCTTCGGAGCAGGCGGTGAGCCCGTAGGCGGAGGTCAGCTTGTCGACTTCCTTGAACGGGTCGCCCCCTTCTTCGCTGACGAAGGCGGCCGGGTCTTCTTCGGCCTCTTCGAGCGCTTCTTCCGCGCCTTCAACGATCGCGTCGACCTGTTCCTCTTCGCCGCTCGGGGCTCCGAGAGCCTTGACGCCTTCGACCTGCTTGGCGATGCCCGGCAGGACGACGGTTTCGGCGAGTTCTTCTTTCTGCGCCTTGGTCGGTTGGTTCTTGTGTGACAGATGGTTCTTCTTGAGGAATTCTTCGTATCCCGCGTTGATTTCTTTGTTGCCTTCCGCGCAGACCTGGTTCCCCTGCTTGAGGAATTCCGCTTTCGTCAGCGTCGCGGTGGTCGACGTGGTGTCGCCCCCACCGCCGCAGCCGGCCGCGATCAGCGCGATCGCGAGCAGGCCGAAGATCGATGCAACCGGTCCCTTGCTCAACTATCTCTCCCTTGATGGATTGACCTGGAGGGCGGACCCTATGTGATGGTTTGGACGAGATGGCCGGAGGGGTCGCCTCCTCTACGCCTCATCGGCCTACTCGAGCGGCGCCCAGGGGCTCAGCTTCAGCGCCCGGCCGAAGCCGGTCGCGAGCAGGGCAGCCGTGCGGCAGCCGTGGACGCGCCTCCCGTGCCGCCTCAGCTTGGTCGCGGCGAGGCTGTTGAAGCGGTGGCGGGGGTGGCGCTCGAAGACGCGCCGCGTTCCGGGCCGGTCGAGCTCCCAGGCCCGCATCCCGAGGACGTCGAGGGCGATCCCGTCGTGGGCGAGGAACTGGATGGCGCCCCGCTCGCGGTCGACCCAGGGGTTGATGTGGAGGCAGATCGCGTCGAGGACGTCATCGCGAAGCTGCCCGGAGAGCGGCGAGGACTCGAGGAACCGCTCCGCCGCTTCTGCTCCGGCGACGGCGAAGCAGCGATCGGTCAGGGAGTCGACCTCCGGGAAAGCGTGGTCGTGGAACATCGCCGTCGCGAACAGCGCCTCCTCGTCGCACTCGATCTTCTCGACGACCCCAAGGGCCCGCGCGAACACATAGGAGCGGTAGCTGTGCTCGACCACCGCCGGTTCGAGCTCCGAGCAGGCCTCGACGACCTCCTTCGCGAACGGCGAATCGGGCGGCGTCAGCTGCGCGGGGTCGGGGCCGGAGCCGCCCCTCCCGCCGCGGGCGCCGAGGACCCGGGGCAGCGCCCGAGCCGTCTGCAGGCAGACAGCGGCCGTGAACCGAGCCTGCTCGCCGCGGCCGAGGATCCCCTTCGTCCGCCGCGCCCACTCGATCGTCCCGATGTCCCCCAACAGCCGCGACATCGGCGCCGGCGTCTCAGATCCGCTGGATCAGGGTGCCGGTGCCGAGCCCGCCGCCGCAGCACATCGTCACCAGGCCCATCTCCTTGTCGGAGCGCTCCATCTCATGGAGCAGGGTGGTGATCAGCCGCGCCCCGGTCGAGCCCAGCGGGTGGCCGAGGGCGATCGCGCCGCCGTTGACGTTGACCCGGTCCATGTCGGGCTCGAGCTCGCGCCGCCAGGCGGCGAGGACGGAGGCGAAGGCCTCGTTGATCTCGACCAGGTCGATGTCGTCGATCGTCATCCCGTTGCGCTCGAGCAGCTTCTGCGTCGCCGGGATCGGCCCGGTCAGCATGATCACCGGGTCGACGCCGACGGTCGTCTGGTCGAAGATCCGCGCCCGCGGCTTCAGCCCCAGCTCGTCGGCCTTCTCGCGGGTCATCAACAGCACCGCGGCGGCGCCGTCGGAAACCTGCGAGGAGTTGCCGGCGGTGATCTTGCCGTCCTCCTTGAAGGCCGGCCTGAGGTTGGCGAGCCCCTCGAGGGTCGTCTCGCGCAGGCCCTGGTCGGTCATGTAGGTGTCGCCGTTGACCTGGTAGGGGATCATCTCGCGCTCGAAGCGGCCCTCCTCGGTCGCCTTCGCGGCGAGCTGCTGGGAGCGGAGGCCGATCTCGTCGAGCTCGGAGCGCGGGATCTCCCATTTGTCGGCGATCATCTCGGCCGAGAGGCCCTGCGGGATCAGGTTGTAGCGCTCGAGCAGCTGCGGCGAGAAGGCGAAGCCGTGCTCCTCCATCACCTGGGCCGAGTCGGCGAAGGAGATGTGGCCCATGTGCTCGACGCCGCCGCCGATCGCGACGTCGTGGACGCCGGAGGCCACCAGGGCCGCGGCGAAGTTGACGGCCTGCTGGGCCGAGCCGCACTGGCGGTCGACCGTGGTCGCCGGGACCTCCTGCGGCAGGCCCGCCTCGAGCCAGGCGTTGCGGCCGATGTTGAGGCCCTGCTCGCCGAACTGCTGGACGCAGCCGGCGACGACGTCGCCGACCTCGTTGGCGTCGATGCCCGCGCGCGAGATCAGCTCCGAGTAGGTCTTGGCGAGAAGGTTGGACGCGTGGGTGTCCTTGTAGTAGCCCTTCTCCGGGTGGCCCTTGCCGATCGGGGTCCGCACCGCCTCGACGATGACCACCTCGCGCCCGCCGAACTTGCCGCTGCCGTTCTCGCTCATCTCAGATCCTCCATCGATGCCTCCGTTGGTCCACCGGTGTCAGTTTCATCACAATACTCGATTGACTGGTTGGTCAACCAGTCGGATGACCGGCCTCACGATGAGCCGCCTTTGATAGGAACCCGGTCTGTGAGTGCGGGGAAAGGCTACGAGGCGCCGGGGATCGCCGGCAGCGGGGCGATCGCGACCGGCCTAGCGGCGGTCTCGACGACGACCGCCGACACGATCCTGCTCGCCCGCAGCGAGGCCTCGGCCTGGCGGGCGGAGGAGAAGGTGGTGGCGGCCTGCGCCAAGATCGACGGCGCCGAGCCGTCGCGGCTGCGGGTCACGACCGACCCCAAGGACCTCGCCGACTGCGACGTCGTCGTCGAGGCGATCGTCGAGGAGCTCGCGCCCAAGGGCGAGGTCCTGAGTGCGGTCGCCGAAGCTTGCCCGGACGCCGACCTCGCCAGCACGACCTCCTCGCTCAGCGTCGCCGAGATCGCCGACGCGGCCGGGATCCCGGGCAAGCTCTTCGGGCTTCACGTCTTCAATCCGGTGCCGCGAATGAAACTGGTCGAGGTCTGCTTCCTCGACGGCGTCGACGAGGACTCGCGCGAGAGGGCCCTCGCCTGGTGCGCCGCGCTCGGCAAGACCGCGGTCGAGGTCCCCGACCAGGCCGGGTTCGTCGTCAACCGGCTGCTCTTCCCCTACCTCTTCGACGCGGTGCGGGTGATGGAGCGCACCGGGATGGAGGCCGGCGAGGTCGACGCCTGCATGAAGCTCGGCGCCGGCCACCCGATGGGCCCGCTGGCGCTGCTCGACTTCGTCGGGCTCGACGTCGCCGAGGCGATCGGGGACGCCCTCTACGCCGACTCCTCCGAGCCGAACCACCGGCCGCCCGGCCTGATGATCGAGATGGCGGGCGAAGGAAAGCTCGGGCGCAAGAGCGGCCAGGGCTTCTACGACTACTCCGACACCTGACCGGCGCGGCTATCTCTTGCCGGCGAGGTCCCAGATCACGTCGGCCGGGGAGATCCCCTGGCGGCGGGCGGCCTCTTCGATCTCCGCCCAGGGCAGCTCGGCCTCCGGCAGGTCGTCCCAGCGGGCGAGGTCGAGCGCCTCGACCGCCCCCCTGAGCGCCGGGCCGAGGTGCTCCTCAGACCGAAGCAGCGCCCTCAGGACCTCAAGCTGCTTGTCGCTCAATCGCACAACCCACATGCGGTACCTCCAGGATTCATCGGCGCGGGTTGCCCGGAAAAGCTAGGCGTCGTGGCGGACGGAACCGCCGCCATCGGGAGCGCGCCCGGAACCGCTGATCCGGACCGCCTCGACCCGGTTCTCGCGCACCGACTCGACCCGGATCGTGTAGCCGTCGGCGCTGATCGTGTCGCCGCGCTTCGGCAGCCGGCCGAGCTCGTTGAAGACGTAGCCGCCGATCGAGTTGTAGGCGTCCTGGTCGGCCGGAAGCTCGATCCCGACGTCGGCGAGGTCGCCGAGCGAGACGTGGCCGCGGACGAACCACTCGCCGCCGGCGAGCCGGCGCAGCGCCGCGGCGCGGGGGTCGGTCTCGTCCTCGATCTCCCCCACCACCTCCTCGAGTATGTCCTCGACGGTGACGATCCCGACCGTCCGGCCGTACTCGTCGACGACGACCGCCATCGAGGTGCGCTGGACCTGGAGGTCGTGGAGGAGGTCGTCGAGCGGCCGCGTCTCGGGGACGATCAGCGCGTCGCGGACTACCGACTCGATCGAGGCCTCGGGGCCGTCGTTCATGAAGAGGCGGGCGAGGCTGTTGTTGTGGACGATGCCCTTGACCCGGTCGGGGTTGTCGTCCTCGATCACGACCAGCCGCGTGTGGCCGGAGGAGACGCAGCGCCGAAGCGCGGTCTCGACCGTGTCGGAGAAGTCGATCGTCACCACCGCCGGGATCGGCGTCATAACCGCCCGCGCGTCCTGCTCGTGGAGGTGGAAGACGCCGCCGAGCATCCCCGCCTCGCCGGGGTCGAGGGTGCCGCCGGCCCGGGAGCTGTCGATGATCTGCTTCAGGTCCTCGGCCGAGTGGCTTTCTTCGATCTTGGTGGGGTTGACGCCGAAGAGGCGGACGATGGCGTTGGACAGCGAGCTCAGTGCCTTGGTCACCGGCGCAGTCGCCACCGAGAACCAGTTGAGAGGCCGCGAGACCCGGCGCGCGGTGCGCTCGGCGTGGCTGATCGCGAGCATCTTCGGAACCTGCTCGCCGATGCTGATGTGGATCGCGGTGACCAGCGCGAACGCGATCACCAGCGAGAGGGCGACCGCGACCCCGTGCGAGAGGCCGCCGAAAACCGGCTCCAGGAGCTTCGCCAGCGAGGGCTCGCCGAGGAACCCGATCCCGATCGAGGCCATCGTGATCCCGACCTGGCAGGCCGACAGCGACTCGTCGATCCGGTCGAGCTGCTCGATCACGGTGTCGGCCTCGGCGTCGCCCTCCTCGGCGAGCTGTTCGAGCTTGCCGCGGCGGCTGCGGACGAGGGCGAACTCGCCCGCGACGAAGAAGCCGTTGATAGCCACCAGGACGAGCAGCAGGACGAGCAGCAGGACGCTCATAACACCTGTTCACGCTCCGCTCGCTGCGCGAAGGGCCAGACTGCGACGCTTGCTCGCTCCGCGCTCATCGGTTATTTGACCCGGTACTTCGGGGGAGGTCGTCTTCGGCCATTCGGCGTACGGAATATAGCTCGGCGGGCCACCGGATCGGCGCGGCTGCCACCTCGGCGGGCCACCGGATCGGCGCGGCTGCCATATTGAGTGGCGATGCGGATCGCGAGCCTGGTCCCCTCATCGACGGAGATGCTGTTCGCGCTCGGCCTCGGCGGGAGCGTCGTGGCTGTGACACACGAGTGCGACTACCCGCCCGAGGCGCGGGGGATCCCCCACCTGACCACCACCGTCCTGCCGCCCGACGTCGCCCCGGGCGAGATCGACGCGACCGTGAAGGCGATCGTCGGCGAGGGGCGGGCGCTGTACGAGCTCGACGAGGAAAGGCTGGCCGAGCTGGGGCCGGATCTGATCGTCACCCAGGCCGTCTGCGACGTCTGCGCCGTCTCCTACGAGGACGTGCTCAGGGTCGCGGCGCGGCTGCCGAGCGAGCCCTATGTCCTCCAGCAGGACCCGAGCACGCTCGGCGAGGTGCTCGAAGACGTGACCCGCCTCGGCGAGGCGACCGGGATGCAGCCCGAGGCCCGCGAGCTCCGCGCCGAGCTCGAGGGGCGGCTGGCGACGGTGCGGGCCGCGGTCGCCGGGTCGAGCCCGCCGCGGGTGATCGCGCTCGAGTGGCTCGACCCGCCGTTCGTCGGCGGCCACTGGGTGCCGGAGATGATCTCGATCGCCGGCGGCGAGGACATCGCCGGCCCTCCCGGCCTGAAGTCGCCGGAGGTGAGCTGGGGCGAGCTGTCGGGGCTGAATCCCGACGTCGTGATCGCGATGCCCTGCGGCTGGGGCTCCGAGCAGGCTCGCGAGCAGGCGCTCGAGCACTGGGACCGGATCGCCGAGCTCGGCGCGCGGACCGTGTTCGCCGTCGACGCCGCCGCGAGCTTCTCGCGGCCGGGGCCGCGCCTCGTCGACGGCGTCGAACTGCTCGGCCACCTCCTCCATCCCGACCTCGTCGACCCGCCGGGCACCGTCACCTTCGCCGAGGTCAGGGCCCCGGTCCGCCGCGGCCAGCCCGACGCCTGACCGCCCATCCGCTTGCGGTGGGAGAAATGTCGGAATAGTGGACATTTCTCCCACCGGAGTGGTTTCGGCGTACGGTTTGGGGCGTGACCGGAAGCAGAGGTAGGCGGTGACCGAGGACGGCGCCGCCGCAGAGGAGGCGGTGTTCGCACCGGTCCGGCCGCCGACGACATTCGAGGAGACCGTCGAGCGGCTCGGCACCGCGATTCGCCTCGGGCTGCTCGCCCCCGGCAGCCGGCTGCCGCCCGAGCGCCAGCTGGCGCGCAAACTGGCGATCTCGCGCTCGACGCTGCGCCAGGCGCTGACGACCCTGACCCAGAGCGGCCACCTGGTCTCGCGCCGCGGCCGCGCCGGCGGCACCTTCGTCGCCGAGGAGCCGCCGCTCGCCGGCGGGCCCGGAGAGCTCCTCGACGAGGCCGCGTGGGCGGTCCTCGACTACCGGGTCGCGATCGAGATGGGCGCGGTCCAGCTCGCCGCCGAGCGGGCAAATGCCGAACAGCTCTCACGGCTCGAGGAGCTGACCGCGGGGATGGCCGGCGCCGAGGAGTTCGAGGAGTACCGCCGTTTCGACATCCGCTTTCACATCAGCCTCGCCGAGGCGGCGGCATCGCCGCGGCTGGTCACCGCGATGACCGAGGTCCAGGGCCAGATGAGCGATCTGATCTCGCTGATCGCCCACCCGACCGAGGTCCTGACCCGCTCCAACGACCAGCACCGCCGCCTGGTGATGCTGTTGCGAAGCGGGGATGCCCCTGGCGCGGTCAGCCTGTTGCGCAAGCACATCGAGGGAACCGAGCACATTCTGGCCGGGCTGCTGCCCTCCTAGGCGCCGTCCGCCGCGGCTATTGACAACAGCCGGGCCTGCGGCATACGCTCGCCGCGGGTCATAGGTGTGGTGATTACACCTTTTTCTGTCTCGACAAACAGAGGAGGATCACTGATGGAGAGCGCATCGCCGCCCGTCGACAGCGACGAGCATCGCCTGGCCGAGCTCGGCTACAAACAGCGCCTGGACCGAGCCTGGAGCTCCTTCTCCAATTTCGCGATCTCCTTCACGATCATCTCGGTCCTCGCTGGCTGTTTCACGACCTACTTCGTCGCCTGGAACAGCGGCGGCCCGATCGCGATCTCGTGGGGCTGGCCGATCATTTGCGGGCTGATCCTGCTGGTCGCCTTCTCGATGTCCGAATTGGTATCCAAGTACCCGACCGCGGGTGGCATCTACTACTGGTCGTCGGACCTCGGAGGCAAAACCTGGGGATGGTTCACCGGCTGGTTCAACCTGATCGGCCTGGTCGGGATCATCGCCTCCGTTGTCTACGCCTCCGCTCAGTTCCTCTACGCGCTCCTGAGCCTCTATGGCCTCGATCTCGGTTTTGTCAACTTCGGCGACAGCAGCCATGTGCTGCTCGAGACGTTCGGGCTCTTCACCGTGATCCTGATCGTGCACTCGCTGATCAACATCTACTCATCGCCGTTGGTCGCGATGCTCAACAACATCTCGGTCGGGTGGCACGTCCTCGGCGTTGCCGTGATCATTCTCCTCCTGATCCTCGTTCCCTCACACCACCAGAGCGTCAGCTTCGTGTTCGGGCACACGATCAACAACACCGGTTTCAGCCATGGGATGTTCTGGTTCTACGTGCTGCCGCTCGGCTTCCTGCTGACGATGTACACGCAGACGGGCTACGACGCCTCGGCCCACATCAGCGAGGAGACCAAAGGCGCCGCACTTGGGGCGGCAAGGGGAGTATGGCGCTCGGTTTTCTGGGCCGGAGTGATCGGTTGGGCGGTGCTGCTGGCGATCACCTTCGCGGCGACGAATACCGGCTTCATCAACGACGCCGAAAACGGGATCGGCCTGGGCTCCTCGCTGGCGATCTTCTCCAGCTCGCTCGACCCGTGGGCCGCCAAGATGGTGATCCTGATCGCGACGATCGGCCAGTTCTTCTGCGGAATGTCGTGCCTGACCAGCGCTTCGAGGATGAACTACGCCTTCTCCCGGGACCGGGCTGTGCCTGGTCATCGCATCTGGACCCGGCTGAACCATCACCGCATCCCCCACTTCTCGGTCCTCTTCATGGCGTTGATCGCTTGGCTGGTGACGCTGCCGGCGCTCGTGGGCGATGAAAACAACTACACCTACGCCTTTGTCGCCGTCGTTTCCATTGCGGTGATCGGCCTCTATATCGCCTACGTGATCCCGGTCTACCTGCGCTGGCGCAAGGGCGACGATTTCGAGCCCGGTCCGTGGAACCTCGGACGTAAGTACAAGTGGGTCAACCCTGCGGCGGTCATCTGGGTGATCATCTGCGTGATCATCTTCAGCCTGCCGACGGCGCCCGTGGCCGTACCCTGGGACGCATCCTTCGATTGGAAGTACTTCAACTATGCGCCCCTGACGGTCCTGGTCACAATCGTCGCAGTGGGCGTTTGGTGGCTGGCCAGCGCCCGACGCAGTTTCAAAGGGCCGATCCGCGAGGTTACGGTCGAGGAAGCGATCGGGCCGCCACCGGCGTACCCAGAGGCGCCCTAGCTGCGGCCCGCTGTCGACGGCGGTGAAGAACGAAGCCGGGCATGACCGTCGATGAGCTGAAGAAGGCGGTCGCGGACGGCGCGGTCGACACCGTGCTGCTCGCGATCGCCGACATGGAGGGGCGCCTGCAGGGCAAGCGACTGACCGCGACGCACTTCCTCGACGACACGCTCGAGCACGGCGCCGAGGGCTGCAACTACCTGCTCGCGGTCGATGTCGACATGGAAACGGTCGGCGGCTACGCGATGTCCTCCTGGGACACCGGCTACGGCGACTTCCAGATGAAGCCCGACCTCGAGACCCTCTGCCCCGTCCCCTGGCACCCGGGGACGGTGATGCTGATGGCCGACCTCGAGTGGGAGGACGGGCGCGAAGTCGTCGCCTCGCCGCGCCAGATCCTCCGCCGCCAGCTGGCGCGGCTGGAGGAGCGCGGGATCAGCGCCAACGCCGGCACCGAGCTCGAGTTCATGGTCTTCCTCGACACCTACGAGGAGGCCTGGAAGAAGGGGTTCCGCGAGCTCGAGCCGGCCAACCTCTACAACATCGACTACTCGCTGCTGGGCAGCGCCCGGGTCGAGCCGCTGATCCGCCG
>DATBHH010000019.1:0-16271 GCA_036557525.1 Solirubrobacterales bacterium
GTGATCGCGCTCGACATCGGCTCGCTGCTCGCCGGCTCGAAATTCCGCGGCGAGTTCGAGGAGCGGCTGAAAGCCGTCCTCACCGAGGTCCAGGACGCCGAGGGCCAGATCGTCCTCTTCCTCGACGAGCTGCACACGATCGTCGGCGCCGGCGCCGCCGAAGGCGCGGTCGACGCCGCCAACCTGCTGAAGCCGATGCTCGCCCGCGGCGAGCTCCGCGCCGTCGGCGCGACGACCCTCGACGAGTACCGCAAGCACATCGAGAAAGACGCGGCGCTCGAGCGGCGCTTCCAGCCGGTGCTCGTCGGCGAGCCCGACATCAACGACACGATCGCGATCCTGCGCGGCCTCAAGGAGCGCTACGAAAACCACCACGGCGTCCGGATCACCGACTCCGCGGTCGTCGCGGCGGCGACCCTGTCCGAGCGCTACATCGCCGACCGCTTCCTCCCCGACAAGGCGATCGACCTGATCGACGAGGCGGCCTCGCGGCTGAAGATCGAGATCGACTCGGTCCCGACCGAGATCGACGAGGTCGCGCGACGCGAACAGCAGCTCGAGATCGAGCGCGAGGCCCTGAGGAAGGAGAGCGACGACGCCTCGAAGGCACGGCTGGAGGCGCTCGAGTCCGAGCTGGCGGAGCTGCGCGAGCGCTCGGCCGAGATGAGGGCCCGGTGGCAGAACGAGAAGGACGCGATCGAGACGATCCAGGAGGCGAGGGGAAGGCTCGAGGAGGCGAACGTCGCCCTCGAACGGGCCAACCGCGAGGCAAATCTCGAGCGCGCCGCGGAAATCCAGTTCGGCGAAATCCCGGAGCTCGAGAAGGAGGTCGCCGAGGGCGAGGAGAAGCTGGCGTCGCTGCACGAGTCGGGCGGGTCGATGCTCGCCGACGAGGTGACCGAGGAGGACGTCGCCGAGGTCGTCGCCAAATGGACAGGGATCCCGGTCAGCCGCCTGATGGAGGGCGAGGTCGAGAAGCTGATCCACATGGAGGAGCGCCTGCACGAGCGGGTGATCGGCCAGGACGAGGCGATCGCCGCGGTCTCCAACGCCCTGCGCCGCTCGCGCGCCGGCCTCTCGGACCCGAGTCGGCCGATCGGCTCGTTCCTCTTCCTCGGCCCGACCGGGGTCGGCAAGACCGAGCTGGCGAAGGCGTTGGCCGAGTTCATGTTCGACACCGAGCAGGCGATCGTCCGCCTCGACATGTCCGAGTACATGGAGAAACACACGGTCGCCCGCCTGATCGGCGCCCCGCCCGGCTATGTCGGCTACGAGGAGGGTGGCCAGCTGACCGAGGCCGTCCGGCGCCGGCCCTACGCGGTGATCCTGCTCGACGAGATCGAGAAGGCCCACCCCGACGTCTTCAACACGCTGCTGCAGATCATGGACGACGGCAGGCTCACCGACGGGCAGGGACGGACGGTCGGCTTCACCAACACGGTTCTGATCATGACCTCGAACGTCGGCAGCGACCGGATCGTCGCCGAGGCGGTCGACGAGAAGATCCGCGAGCAGATCGAAGAGGTCCTCGCCGCGACCTTCAAGCCCGAGTTCCTGAACCGGATCGACGACACGGTCATCTTCCACCGCCTCTCGAAGGAGGACATCGGCCGGATCGTCGAGCTCCAGGTCGGCCAGCTCGTCGGCCGCGTCCGCGAGCGCGGAATCGAGGTCGAGCTGAGCGACGACGCCCGCACTCTGCTCGGCAACCTCGGCTACGACCCTACCTACGGCGCGCGGCCGCTGAAGCGGGTGATCCAGAAACAGCTTGTTGACAAGTTGGCGCTCAAGATCCTCGAGGGTGAGTTCCAGGAAGGCGACGTCGTCCGCGTCGACGCCTCCGACGGAGAATTGAGCTTCGAGAAAGCATCCGAGCGGGTGGCGGCCGCCGCCTGAGCTGCCGCGGCGCCGAAATCGGGAGGGAAATCAAAAACTCTTGGGGGCAGCGACGGTTATCTAGGAGACGCTGAGTCGGCGTTATCCGGCCCCCACGGAACCACCCTGGGATGGACAATCCACAGGTCCCGATTACAGGAATGCGGCTGAAATTCCGACTTATGCTTCCACGGGCCCGAAAACCGATGCAAAAAAGACGTCAAATCAACGCCGAACTGGGAGCCGAGCGGCTGCGCTCCTCGGTGGCCGCTGCCACCGAGCCGGTGCGCGCCGCCGCGCACACGGTCGAGGAGCGTGTCGTCTGGCGGGGCTCTGACTGGGCCCGCGACCAGGCCGACCGCGGCGCCGAATGGGCCCGCGACACGTCCGACCGCGTACGCCCCCGTCTCGAGGTTCTCCGCTGGCCCTTCGAGCGCGTCACCTGGCTGGTCGAGCGCTGGGTCGTCTGGCCGATCCAGGAGCGGACCTCGATCTCGGGCCAGGTCCTCGGGGCCGGGGCGCTGGCCGTCCTCGCGCTGGGGCTGATCGCGTTCACCGCCGTCACGGTCGGCGGCGGCCGCAGCCCCTCCGAGCCGGTCGTGGCGACGACCCGGCCCGCCGCTCCGGCGAGCGCTCCCATCGTCCCGACCGAAGCGCCGGCGAAGACCGTCCTCAGGGGCGCGGCGCCGTCGTTCGGAGTCGGCGCCGGCGTCGACGTCGGCGGGGTCCCCGCGGAAAGCGAAAGCGGGACGCTCTCCTCCTCCCCGACCGGGACGGCCGCGATCGAATCCGAAGGCGAAAGCGCCGCAACCAGCGCGACCGGCGAACCGGTGCCGGCGGGGCCGACCGCGATGAAGGTCGCACGCCGCTTCGCCGAGGCCTTCGTCTACTACGAGATCGGCAAGAAGCCGGGCCGGACCGAAGCCGTCTTCGACGAAACGACGAGCGCGCGCCTGGCGACCGCGCTGGAGCAGCGACCGCCGCGCCAGCCCGCCGGGCTCGACGTCCCCCAGGCCCGGGTCCTCAATCTCGTTCCCGGCCCGCGCAGCGGCTCCGCCTACACGGTCAGCGTCTCGCTGCTGCGGGTCGGGGTGACGAGCGAGCTCCGCCTTCAGATCGAAAAGCAGAACGGTGACTGGGTCGTCACCGACGTGAGGGGCTGATGAGGCGATGAGTCGCCTCTACGGAGTCCTGGTCGTCGTCGTGATGGTGCTGGTCCCGACCGCGGCGACCGCGCTGGCCGAAGGGCCCCCGCCGTCGCAGGAAAGCGCGAGCCAGACCGCGGCACCCGCCCCGACGCCGGTCGTTCCCGCCCCGGTCACGAGTCCGGCCGCCCCCGAACCTGAACCCGAACCGGAAGCGACGCCGGCCCCGCAGCCGGCCCTGAAGCAGGGCAGCACTCTGACCGCCCCGCCGGTTCCCGCCGCGAAGGGCGGCGGCGTCACCGCGAAGCCGAAGCAGACGACCCGGCAGCAGCCGGAGAAGGAAACCGGGCCTGCCGAAGCCGAAGAACAGGAAGAAGAAGCTGCGGGTGGAGTGACTGCCACCGGCGCGCCGATGCCGTTCTCGATCCCCTCGATCCCGAGCTCGAGCTGCGCGCCGGCCGGCGTGCCGTCGACCCTGATCCCGATCTACCAGCGGGCCGCGGCCACGTACGGCCTCGGACCCCAGGGCCCGAGCGTGCTGGCGGCGATCAACCTCGTCGAGACGGCGTTCGGCACCAACCTCAACGTCTCCTCCGCCGGCGCGATCGGGTGGATGCAGTTCATGCCCTCGACCTGGGAAACGTACGGCGTCGACGCCAACGGCGACGGGACCAAGGACCCCTACGATCCCGAAGACGCGATCTTCGCCGCCGCCAGCTACCTCAAGGCGGCCGGGATGCCGCAGGACACCTACGGCGCGATCTACTCCTACAACCACGCCGACTGGTACGTCGCCGAGGTCCTCTCCAACGCCGAATGCTTCGGCCAGCTCGGCAACGGCGTCGCCGGCACCGGGTTCAACCTCGCGCCGAAACTGGAAGTCCTCGAATGCCAGGCGGCGAAGCCGTGGCGCGACCGGATCCCGGCCGAGTACATGGACGCATTCCAGACCGCCGCCGCCCGCTACGGACTCGGCGAACGGGGGGTCTGGGCGCTGGCGGCCGTCGCCCTGCTCGAGTCCGACTTCGGCCGCGGCATGAGCAAGGAAGAAATGGAACAGCGCGGGCCGCTCGGCCTCGACGGGACCGAGTGGACGAGCTTCAGCGTCGACGGCGACGGCGACGGACGGATCCGCCACCAGGATCCGGCCGACTCGGCCGCGACCCTGGCGCGGATGATCTGGTCGCGCGGCAGCCTCCGCGCCGGCATCTTCAGCCACAACCAGGCCGAGTGGTACGTCGAAGCGGTCCTCGCCGAGGCGGAAAAGCTCGAAGGCAGCTGCAAGAAGAGCTCGGTCGAATGGACGCTGACCCTGCCGAACGTCGTGATGGCGCCGATCAACTGGAACAACCTGACGCTCTCGAACGAGCTCGAGAAGGAAGACCTCGAAAAGGGTCGGATGGACCCGAGGATCGTCGGCCTGCTCGGGGCGATCACCCAGACCCACGAAATCACGATCTCGGCGCTCCGCTCCGACCACTCGGAGTACACGAGCGAAGGCTACGTCTCGAACCACTACTACGGCCGGGCGATGGACATCGCGGTCGTCGACGGAGTCTCGTGCACCGATACCGCCCCGACCGCGCCCTGCGGCGAACTGGCCCGCACGCTCTCGCAGCTGCCGGCGCCGGCGATGCCGACCGAGCTGATCTACTGCTTCGACGTCGACGGGCCGGGACCGGCCTTCGCCCGCAGCGACCACTGCGACCACGTCCACGTCGGCTACGACGGCTGAGCGCCGGCTGGCGTAACGTAGGCTCGAACCCCCCGCGAGAGGAGAGAGCCGATGCCGACGTACGTGATGCTCACCAACCTGACCGCCGACGGGATCCGCACCCTTAAGAACAACCCGGGTCGCGTCGCCGAGGTGAACAAGGAGGTCGAACAGATCGGCGCCAAGGTGCTGGCGCAGTACGCGACGCTCGGCCAGTACGACTTCATCACCGTGGTCGAGGCGCCCGACGAGAGCACGATGGCCAAGGTCTCGGTCGAGCTCGGCTCGCGGGGGACGATGACGAGCCAGACGCTGGCGGCGATGCCGGCCGAGGAACTGGCCTCATCGCTCTGACAAAGGCGCCGCCCCTTCCAGCCGCCCGCGGACGCGCAGCGGAGGAGGCGGCGACTCGATGCCCGCGTCCGGGGGCGGCTCGGGCAGGGTGGAGCTCTTGAGGGTCCTTGTCGCCGGCGGCGGCGGCCGCGAGCATGCGATCCTGCGCGCCCTCGGCCGCTCGCCGCGTTCGCCCGAGCTCCTCTGCGCCCCGGGCAACGCCGGGATCGCGGCCGACGCCGAGTGCCTGCCCGACGTCGGCGCCGAGGACGTCGAGGCGATCGTCGCCACCGCGCGCGATCGGGGCGTCGACCTGGTAGTCGTCGGGCCCGAGGCGCCGCTCGTGGCCGGGGTCGTCGACGCGCTCGAGGGGGCCGGGATCGCGGCCTTCGGTCCGAGCGCGGCGGCCTCCGAGCTGGAGGGCTCGAAGGCATTCGCGAAGGCGCTGATGAGGGAGGCCGGTGTGCCGACCGCCTCGCACGTCCTCCTCCGCTCACACGAGGAGGCGATCGCGCAGCTGGCCGGCGCCACCTACCCCGTCGTGCTGAAGGCCGACGGGCTGGCGGCCGGTAAGGGGGTGATCATCTGTGCCGACGAGGCCGAGGCGCGGGAAGCGGCGGACGTCTTCTTCAGGGAGCGGCGCTTCGGCGAGACGGTGGTGGTCCTCGAGGAGTTCCTCGCCGGCGAAGAGCTCTCGATGCTCGCGATCTGCGACGGCGAGAACGTCGTCCCGCTCGCCCCGGCCCAGGACTACAAGCGGATCTTCGACGGTGACCAGGGACCGAACACGGGCGGGATGGGCAGCTACTCGCCGGTGCCGGGGTTCGGCGCGGGCGAGGTCGAGGAGATCGTCGCCCAGGTCCACCGGCCGATCGTCGCGGCGATGGCCGAGCGCGGCCTCCCCTTTTCGGGCGTCCTCTACGCCGGCCTGATGATCGGCCCGGACGGACCGCGGGTGCTCGAGTTCAACGTCCGCTTCGGCGATCCCGAGACGCAGGCGGTCCTGCCGCGGCTGCGGTCCGATCTCCTCGGGCTCTGCCTCGCCGCGCGCGAGCCGGGCGGGCTCGCCGGAGTAGAGGCAGAGTTCGGCGACGACTGGGCGGTGACCGTGGTCCTCGCCTCCGCCGGCTACCCCGCCGCGTCCTCGAAGGGCGAGGAGATCGAGGGCCTCGAGCAGGCGGCGGCGATCGCCGAGGTGACCCACGCCGGCACCGCCCGACGCAACGGCGAGGTCGTCACCGCCGGCGGCCGCGTCCTCAACGTGACGGGGATCGGCGCGACCCCCGCCGAGGCCCGCGATCGCGCATACGATGCGGCCCGGCGGATCTCGTTCGACGGGATGCAGATCCGCTCCGACATCGCCTCCCGCGCCGTCGAGCGCGTACCCAGCACCTGAACGAGAGGAAGTGATGAGCGAGATCTCAGAGGATCCCCGGCCCGCCGAGGCGACCGCGATGCCGGCGGTCGAGGAGGCGTTCGAGGAGATCGAAGTCGACGAGCCGCTGGTCGGGATCATCATGGGCTCGAAGAACGACAAGCCCAAGATGCAGCCGGCCGGGGCGGCGCTCCATGACGCCGGCATCCGCTACGAGGTCCGGGTGATGAGCGCGCACCGCGACCCGGAGCTCGTCCGCGAGTACTGCACCAACGCCCGCATGCGGGGCCTGAAGGTGATCATCGCCGGCGCCGGGATGTCGGCGGCCCTGCCCGGCGTCGCCGCCGCCCACACCGACCTGCCGGTGGTCGGAGTGCCGATCCTCGGCAAGAGCCTCGGTGGGCTCGACGCCCTCCTCTCCGCGGTCCAGATGCCTCCCGGCGTCCCCGTCGCGTGCGTCGCCCTCGACGGGGCGAAGAACGCGGGATTGCTGGCAGTGCGGATCATCAATGCGTAGACAGCGGCTTCGGGGGTCGAGGGGGGTAACACCCCTCACCGCACACCGGACCGGCGCCACTCGGCGATCGCGCGCCGCCACTCAGCCGGCTTGCGGGGGCTCGGGGCGCGTTCGGGCGATCACCGGATTCCAACTCCGATCGGTGGGCGCATCGGGTCTTCGATCGAGCGAACTCGCGCGAATGCGGCGCGCGATGGGAGACCCGATGCGCCCTGCTGCCTGCATTGAGATGGATCGATGATTGCCAGGTACACACGGCCTGAGATCGGCGAGGTGTGGTCGCAGCAGCGCAAGCTCCAATGCTGGCTCGAGGTCGAGCTGGCGGCGACCGAAGCATGGGCGGCCGCGGGCGTCGTCCCCGAGGAGGCGGCGAGGGCATGCCGTGAAAGGGCGGCGTTCACGGTCGAGGCCGTGAACGAGCGCGAGAGGGTGACCGACCACGACGTCGCCGCCTTCGTCGACGTCGTCGCCGCCTCGATCGGCGAGGAGGGGCGCTGGGTCCACTACGGGCTGACCTCCTCCGACGTCCTCGACACCGCGCTCGCCGTGCAGCTGCAGCAGGCGGGGCGGGTCGTCCTCGGCAGCGCCCGCGCCTACCGCGATGCGCTGGTCGAGCGGGCACTCGAGCACCGCGACACGCTCTGCGTCGGCCGCACCCACGGGGTCCACGCCGAGCCGACGACCTTCGGCCTCCGTCTCGCCGGGTTCGCGTTCGAGGCGGACCGCAACCTCAATCGGCTCGAGGACGCCTTCGACCAGCTCGCCGTCGGCAAGCTCTCCGGCGCGGTCGGCACCTACGCCTCGGTGCCGCCGGCGGTCGAGGCGCGGGTCATGGAGCGGCTCGGGCTGAACCGCGAGGACGTCGCCACCCAGGTCATCCCCCGCGACCGCCATGCCGTCCTCACCTCGCGGATCGCGATCGCCGGCGGCGGCCTCGAGCGCTTCGCGACCGAGGTCCGCAACCTGCAGCGGACCGAGGTGCGCGAGGTGGAGGAGCCGTTCGCCCCCGGCCAGAAGGGGTCCTCGGCGATGCCCCACAAGCGCAACCCGATCCGCACCGAGCGGATCACCGGGCTCGCCCGGCTCCTGCGCGGGTACGCCCAGACGGGGCTCGAGGACATCGCGCTCTGGCACGAGCGCGACATCTCGCACTCGGGCGCCGAGCGGGTGATCCTCCCCGACTCGACGATTGCGCTCGACTACATGCAGAACCTCGCGGCGGGCGTCGCCTCGGGGATGAGGATCGACGCCGAGCGGATGCGGCACAACCTCGACCACACCCACGGGGCGCTGTTCAGCCAGCGCGCGCTGACCGCCCTCGTCGACTCGGGCATGGGCCGTGACGAGGCCTACCGGGTCGTTCAGGAGAACGCCCAGCGGGCGTGGGACACCGGCGCCGAGTTCCGCGACCTGCTGGCCGAAGTCGCCCCCGACCTCGACCTCGACGCGGTCTTCGACTACGGCGCCTACCTCGCCCACATCCCGGAGATCTTCGAGCGGCTCGAGGCCCTTCGTTAGGGTTTTGCCAGTGGTTCTCTACACCTGCGGACAGAAGAAGGCTGCGGGACGTCTCGGCCACCCCTGCGGGCGGGCGGCGCGGGCCCTCGACGAGGCCGGCTACGAGTACGAGATCAAGGTCGTCGGCGGCTACCGGATGGCCCCCTGGACGTGGGGCAGGCGCGGCGCCGACCGGGACGAGGTGAAGGAGCTGAGCGGCACCAACGAGGTGCCGATCCTCGTCCTCGACGACGGCGAGGTGATCTCGGGCTCGGGCGTGATCTCGCGGTGGGCGAAGGAACACCCGCATGCCCGCGCCGCCGCTGCGGACTAGGCGGCGGCCAGCTCGCGCTCGCGGGCGGGGCTCCGCGACGTCACGATCACCCGCGTGCCGTCGCGGGGCGAGAGGGTGACGTTGCGGCGGGTGGGCCGCTCCGGCGCCGGGCTCGCCTTCTGGAGGGCGCAGCGGGTGAGGACCTCGCGCAGCACGACCCTCATCTCGAACTCGGCGAAGGCGCCGCCGAGACAGCGCCTGACGCTGCCGCCGAACGGGATCCACGAGTAGGTCTCGGGCCCGTCGTCGAGGAAGCGCTCGGGACGGAAGGCGCGCGGTTCGGGGTAGGCCTCCGGCCGCGTGTGTGCGAGCCAGATCGCCGGGCTGACGTCGGTGCCCTCCGGCAGCTCGAGATCCTCGGTGACCAGCGGGGTCTTCAGCCGCCGGCCGGCGAGCGGAACCACCGGCCGCAGCCGCAGCGACTCGGTGATCACCGCCTTCAGATAGGCGTCGTCACCCTCCTCGAGCGTCTCGACCAGGCGCCCGTGGACCTCGGGATGGCCGAGGATCAGATCGAAGGCCCATGCAAGCCCGGTCGCGGTCGTCTCGTGACCGGCCAGCAGCAGCGTCATCAGCTGGTCGCGGAGGTCGGTGTCGTCAAGCCCCTCGCCTCCGGCGAAGCGGGCCAGGATCAGCGAGGAAAGGATGTCGCCGCGCTCGGCGAGGTCGTCGCGGTCCCGGTGCTCGGCGATCTCCGCGTACAGCAGCTCGTCGACCTCCCGCATCCGCTCCTCGAATCTCCCCCACACGCCCGACGCGCCGCCGACCCGCCGCAGGAGCAGGGTCCGAAGCTGGACGCGAGCCGAGCTCGTCTCGGTGAGAAGGTTGCGGAGCAGCTCCCGCAGCCGGTCGAGGCGCGGGCCCTCGGAGACCCCGAAGACGACCTGCAGGATCACCTCGAGGGTGACCGCCTGCATCTGCGGGTGCAGGGGGAACTCCCGGCCCAGGAGCCAGGAATCGATGTCGGCGCCGGCGATCGCGGCGATCGTCGGCTCGAGCGCGCGCATCCGCTCCCCGTGGAACGCGGGCAGCATAAGCTTACGGTGGGCGAGGTGGTCCTTCCCTTCGAGCAGCAACAGCGAGCGGGAGCCGAGAATCGGTTCGAGGAAGATGTTCCGCCCGGGTGGCAGCCCGTGATCCGACTCGCGGTAGAGGGCCTTGATCGCCTCCGGATCGGAGATCATCACCATCGGCGATTTGAAGCCGAGGAACATCACGCTGAAGGAGTCGCCGAGCTCGCGCCGGCAGTGTTCGAGGAAACCGAACGGCCGGAACGACCAGGCGAGCGTCTGCCGCAGCGGGCTCATCGCCGGTTCTGGCGGCAGGGCCGTGGACGCCGCGCTCATGAGGGAAGCATCGCAGAAGCCAGATAGAGTCGAGCGCGATGTCCGCAGTCACGGTCGCAGACCTGAAGCTCCACTCCTCGGGGAAGGTGCGCGAGATCTACGAGTGGGAGGACGACCTGCTGATGGTCGCCTCGGACCGGATCTCGATCTACGACGTCGTGATGCCGACGCCGATCCCCGACAAGGGCAAGGTGCTGAACCGGATCTCGGAATTCTGGTTCGAGCTGAGCGGCGACATCGTCCCCAACCACTTCGTCTCCGACGACGTCCCCGAGGAGGTCGCCGAACGCGGGATGCGGGTCCGGCGGCTCGAGATGTACCCGATCGAGTGCGTCGTCCGCGGCTACCTCTCGGGGTCGGGCTGGAGGGAATACCGCCAGGGGGGGGCCGTCTGCGGGATCGACCTGCCCGCGAACCTGCTCGAGTCCGACCGGCTGCCGGAGCCGATCTTCACCCCGGCGACCAAGGCCGAGATCGGCGACCACGACGAGAACATCGACTTCGAACGGGCGGCGGAGATCATCGGCGACCGGGCCCTGATGGAGGAGCTGCGGCGGGTCTCGATCGAGGTCTACTCGCGCGGCGCCGAGCACGCGGCCGAGCGCGGCATCATCCTCGCCGACACCAAGTTCGAGTTCGGCCGCCACGCCGGAGCGGAGATCGTCCTCGCCGACGAGGTGCTGACCCCGGACTCCTCGCGCTTCTGGCCCGCCGACCGTTACCAGCCGGGCGCGACCCAGCCCTCCTTCGACAAGCAGTACGTTCGCGACTGGGCCGACGAGGCCGGCTGGGACCACACGCCGCCGGCGCCGGATCTGCCGGCCGACGTCGTCGAGCAGACCCGCGCCAAGTACGTCGAGGCCTACGAGCGGATCACCGAGCGCTCGTTCTGAGGAGCGACCGGCGCTAGATTGGCAAGCGTGAAGGCGCGCGTCCTGATCCGCCCGAAGGAGGGCATCCTCGACCCCCAGGGGAAGGCGGTCGAGCGGGCGCTGCCGGCGCTCGGCTTCGACGGGATCGAGCACGTGCGGGTCGGGCGCATGGTCGAGCTCGAGGCGGAGGACCCCGAGCTGCTCTCGGAGCTCTGCTCGAAGCTGCTCGCCAACCCGTTGATCGAGGATTTCGAGATCGAGAGCATCGACGGCACCTGATGCTCTGGGGGGTGGTTCAATTCCCCGGCTCCTGCGACGAGCGGGACGCGGTCCGCGCCTGCTCGCTGGCCGGCGACGCGCGGCTGATCTGGCACGAGGATCGCGACCTCGGCGGGGTCGACGCCGTCGTCGTCCCCGGCGGCTTCTCCTACGGCGACTACCTGCGGGCGGGGGCGATCGCCCGCTTCTCCCCGGCGATGGAGTCGGTCGCCGAGTTCGCCGCCGCGGGGGGGCCGGTGCTCGGGATCTGCAACGGGTTCCAGGTCCTCTGCGAGGCGGGTCTGCTGCCCGGAGCGCTGCTCCGCAACGAGGAGCTGCGGTTCGTCTGCCGCCAGGTCGACCTCGTCGCCGCCGAGGCGAGCTCCCCGTTCCTGGCCGAGATCGAGGCCGGCGAGACCCTCTCGATCCCGGTCAAGCACGGCGAAGGCCGCTACTACGCGCCGCCGGAGATCCTCGATCGGATCGGGGCGAACGGCCAGGTCGCGTTCCGCTACGCGCCGGGCCAGAACCCCAACGGCTCGGTCGGCGACATCGCCGGGGTGCTGAACGAGGGCGGCAACGTCCTCGGCCTGATGCCCCATCCCGAGCACGCCGTCGACCCGCTCACGGGCTCGACCGACGGACTCCGCCTGTTCGCCGGCGTCGCCGAGGCGCTGGTATGACGCCCGGCACCCCCGGACGCGGAGGCGGGGGCCAATCCATTTCTGATTCCTCTTTGGCCTCCGCCGAGCAGAGGAGGTGCCGGTTGATTCAGGAGCAGCCGACGGTATGTGCAGGAGGAGGTGCCGGTTGATTCAGGAGCAGCCGGTGGCGTATGAGGTACTCGGCCTCAAACAGGCCGAGTACCGGCTGATCGTCGAGAAGCTGGGCCGCGAGCCGAACGACGTCGAGCTGGCGATGTTCAGCCTGCTCTGGTCCGAGCACTGCGCCTACAAGCACTCGCGCAAGCTGCTGCGGCGGCTGCCGACCGAGGGCGAGCGGGTCGTGATGGGGCCCGGCGAGAACGCCGGCGCCGTCGACATCGGCAACGGGATGGCGGTCGCGTTCAAGGTCGAGTCCCACAACCACCCGAGCGCGGTCGAACCGTTCGAGGGGGCGGCGACCGGCGTCGGCGGGATCCTCCGCGACGTTTTCGCCCTCGGAGCGCGGCCGATCGCGATCCTCGACAGCCTTCGCTTCGGCGAGCTCGACTCGGAGCGCTCGCGGTTCCTGCTCGACGGCGTGGTGCGCGGGATCGGCCACTACGGCAACTCGATCGGGGTGGCGACGGTTGGCGGCGAGATCTACTTCGAGGCTGCCTACGAGCACAACTGCCTCGTCAACGCGATGTGCGTCGGGCTCGCGCGGCGGGACGAGATGGTGCGCGCGGCGGCCGCCGGGGTCGGCAACGCGGTGGTCCTGATCGGGGCATCCACCGGCCGCGACGGGATCGGCGGCGCCTCGGTCCTCGCCTCGGCCGAGCTCGGCGACGGCGACGAGGAGAAGCGGCCGACGGTCCAGATCGGCGATCCGTTCGAGGAGTCGAAGCTGCTCGAGTGCTGCCTCGAGCTGCTGGAGCGGGAGCTGCTGGTCTCCCTCCAGGACCTCGGCGCCGCCGGCCTCACCTCCTCGGCGGGGGAGATGGCGGCCGCGGGCGGGGTCGGGATCGATCTCGACGTCGGCCGGGTCCCGCTCCGCGAGGCCGACATGGAGCCGTTCGAAATCATGGTCTCCGAGTCGCAGGAGCGGATGCTCGCGGTCGTCGAGCCGGCGAAGGTAGCCGACGTCCTGGCGGTCTGCGAGAGGTGGCAGACCGGGTCGGCGGAGATCGGCGTCGTCACCGACACCGGCGCGATCCGGGTCCTGCGCGGCGGCGAGATCGTCGCGGAGATGCCGGTCGAGGCGCTCGTCGACGGCTGCCCTCTCTACGACCTCGAGCCGGCCGCGCCCGAGGGATGGACCTACGGCAACCGCGCGACGCTGGAGCCGGGCGCCTCGGCGGAGGAGACGCTGCTGGCGCTGCTCGCCTCGCCGAGCATCGCCTCGAAGCGGTGGGCCTTCCAGCAGTACGACTCCGTCGTCGGCTCGCGGACCGCGCGGCGGCCCGAGTCGGCCGACGCGGCGGTCCTCGCGATCCCCGAGGCCGGCAATGCGATCGCGGTCTCGATCGACGGCAACGGGCGCCGGGTCGCCTGCGACCCCCACGCGGGCACGGTCGAGGCCGTGCTCGAGTGCGCCCAGAACCTGGCCTGCGTCGGGGCCGAGCCGCTGGGGGTCACCAACTGCCTCAACTTCGGCAACCCCGAGAAGCCGGCCGGCGCCTGGCAGCTCGACCGCTCGGTCTCGGGCCTGGCCGGGGCCTGCGAGGCGCTCGGGGTCCCGGTGGTCGGCGGCAACGTCTCCCTCTACAACGAGGGCCCCGACGGCCCGATCTACCCGACGCCGGTGATCGGGATGGTGGGCGAGCTTCCCGACCCCGGCGCGGCGGCGGGCTCGGGCTTCGCCGCCGCGGGCGAGGCGATCGCCCTCGTCGGCCCGTTCGCCCCGTCGCTGCGGGGCTCGGAGCTGGCGAAGCTCCGCGGCGAGCTCGACATCGGCCTGCCCGACCCCGACATCGAGGCCGTCGCGGCGGCGTGCTCAGCGGTTCGCGAGGCGGTCCGGGCCGACCGCGTCTCATCGGCCCACGACGTCAGCGACGGCGGGCTCGCCTGCGCCCTCGCCGAGTGCGCGATCGCCGCGGGGATCGGCTGCCGAGTCGACCTCACGGTCCTGCTCCAGCGCGGCTGTTCTGCCGAGGAGGCCATGTTCGGCGAAGGCCCCGGCGGTTTCGTCATCACCGGATCGCCGGCCGAGCTCGAGTCGCTGGCCGCCAGCGAGGTGCCGGTCCTGGTGATCGGCGAGACCGGCGGCGACGGGGTTTCGATCGCCGCCGGCGATTCGGCGCTTTTGCTCAGGGTCGCGGACGCCGAGCACGCCTGGTCGTCCCTCACCGCGCACGCCGGTTAAAGGGTCCGACCGAAAGCGCCGAAGAACGTCCGGACTGCGGTTATGCTGCGACCGCGACAGAAACCGCGACAGGAACTGCGATCAACGGTGTCTCGGAGAGTGCTATGAGGAAGCGCGTTGGGGTGGCGGCCATGGCGATCGTCGCGATGCTGGGGGCTCTGGCCCTGCCGTCGCCCGCATCGGCCTCGGTCGAATTCGGCGACAGCTGTGCCGCCAACGACGAACTGCACACCCCGTTCACCATTTTCGAGATCTCGAACCCCGCGAATCCGCTCCCGACCTCAGCGCCCGCCGCGGGGGTCATCACGCAGCTCCGGTCGACCCTGATCCCGACACCGGGCTCCCTGCCGGTGCGCTTCGCGGTCGTCCGCCCGACCGCACCGGGCCAGGTCCAGGTCGTCGCCGAAGAGACCCACACGGTCACCGGCGGTTTGAACACGTTCGCGGCCCGGATTCCGGTCAAGGCCGGAGACAGGATCGCCCTTGGCGCGACAACGGAAGAAAAAAACCTGGTCTGCAAATCGGAATCCAGCCCGAGCTTCGCCGGGGGATACATCGGCAGCCCCGGCGTAGGGGGGACCGTTCCGGTTCTGGAACAGCCGGCCGAATTCCGAATGCCGGTCGCGGCGCTGCTCGAGCCCGACGCCGACAACGACGGCTACGGCGACGAGACCCAGGACGGCTGCCCGCAGAGCGCATCGACGCAGGCGACCTGCCCGAGCGTGACGATCGATGCCTTCTCGGTGAAGGGGAAGGGCGCGGTCACGGTCCTCGTCGCGGTCAGCTCGCCGGCACCGGTGTCGGTGACCGGAACCGTGAAGCTCGGGAAAGGGAAGACGGCGAAGCTGATGGCGCCGACGAAATCGTTGACGCCCGGCCCGATCGGGAAATTCAAGCTCAAGCTCCCGGGGACCCTCAAGAAGCGCCTGAAGGAACTCGGTGCCAGCCAGTCCCTGCAGCTGAAGATCGCCGCCAGCGCGACGAACGTCGCCGGAACGGTCAGCAGCGACAAGCTCAAGCTGAAGCTGAAGGGGGAGGGAGGGAGACGATGAGGAAGCGGTTCGCGATCACCGCTGTGGCGGCCGCCGCGATTGCCGGCGCCCTGCTGGCGCCATCCGGCGCCGCCGCGGCGACCGAATTCGGCAGCAGCTGCAGTGGGGAGCATCCGATACCCGCCCCCTACGTCGTCGCCTCTCTCGGCGCCCCGTCGTCGGGTCTTCCGGTGGCGGCTCCGACCAGCGGGGTGATCACAGAGGCGAAGGTGCAGCTCGCGGCGCCGCTACCGATCACGATCCCCGAGGAGGTCAAGCTGCTCCGTGCCACCGGCGGTGGCAACTACACCGTCACCAGCCAGGCGGATATTCAGGTCGGCAGCGCTCAGACCGTCGCAGATGTGAGGATGCCGGTCCAGGCGGGCGAATTTCTGGGGATGTACGGCCTGCCGATCACATATGAAGGAGAAACCATCCCGGGAATCGAGTTCTTCTGCGAAACCGGGCCCGCAAGCCTCCTTGGAATTCACCCGGGCGACGTCCCACTCGGCACCACCGCCATGTTCACGGAAGAACCGGAAGCAGCTGTTCCTCTTGCGGGCGTGATCGAGCCGGACGCCGACCACGACGGCTACGGCGACGAGACCCAGGACAAGTGCCCGCAGAGCGCCGCAGTACAGACCGCCTGCCCGGTCCTGGTGGTCGACACCTATCCGCTGCCAGGCAGGAAGAAGGCCGTCGTGCTCGTCTCCGTGAGCGCTCCCACCTCGGTCTCGGTGTCGGGAAGCGCAAAGCTGCCGAAGGCGACCAAGAGCGCCAAGACGTCCGCGAAGATAAAGCTGAAGGCGCTGACGAAGAGCGCGGTACCCGGCAAGCTGAACCGCTTCTCCCTGAGCTTCCCCGGACCGTTGAAGTCAGCGATCGGGACCCTCCCTCCGGGCAAGTCGATCACGATCCAGCTCCAGGCCAGCGCGACCAACGTGACCGGAGAGAAGGTCACCGACAAG
>DATBHH010000020.1:0-3165 GCA_036557525.1 Solirubrobacterales bacterium
TTCAAGCGGTTCAAGGAGATTGCCGACCGCAAGAAGCAGGTCACGGCGCTCGATCTCGAGGCGATCGTCTCCGACGAGATGCGCGAGCGCGAGGACGCCCACGAGCTGGCCTGGTTCGAGGTCGAGGCAGGGTCGCGGCGCGAGCCGCTGGCCCGGGTCGCCGTCAAGCTGCCCTCCGGTGAGGAGGCGGTGGGGGAGTCGAGCGGGGACGGGCCCGTCGACGCGATCTTCCTCGCGATCCAGAAGGCGGCCGACACCGAGTGCGAGCTGCGCCAGTACACGGTCGAGGCCGTGACCGGCGGGGAGGACGCCCTCGGCGAGGTCAGCGTGATGCTGCGCGCCGCCGGGCGCCTGGCCACCGGCCAGGGCGTTGCGACCGACATCCTCGAGGCCTCGGCCCGCGCCTATGTCCGGGCGCTGTCGAACGCGCTCGAGGGCGCTGCGATCCGCGAGGCCGAGGCGGCGACCGCCGAGGCCGCGGTCGAGCGCACCCCAGGTCCCTAGCCGCACCGACTCCCCTGGCGAGATCGCCGCCCTTGATCGGCGGGCCCAGGGTGGCGATACTCGCTCCAGGCAGGCAGCCCAAAGATTCGGAGGAGTTGAGATGAAGTACTTCATCAGCGCCACGCCCGGTTCGTTGCCGCCGTCGCCGGAGCAATTCGATGCCGCGATCGAGTGGATCGAAGGAAAGGTCGACGACGGGACGTTCGACTGCGTCTACGGGCACCTCGAGGGTGGCGGTTTCAGCATCGCGAACGTCGCTTCCCACAGCGACGCCCTGAGCCTGATGGCGGAGTACCCGCTGTTCGGACTCGTCACCTGGGAGGTCCACCCGGTGCTCGAGTTCAAGGACGGGATCGACACCATCCGCGCGAAACTCGTCGAGGCCCAGGCGGCGATGAGCGCCGGCTGACAACTGGACTCGACAGGACGTTTGTACGTGATAACGTACGAACGTAATGAGAACGGAGGCGGCTGAGCAGAGCGATAGGGCGGTCAGCACAGAGGCCGATGGAAATCGCGTCGGCGCCCGGGTTCACGCCCTGCGCGACGCGATGGGTCTCTCGCTGCGCGAGCTGGCCGAGCGCAGCGGGGTGAGCGCCCCGATGCTCTCCCAGGTCGAGCGCGGCGAGACGAGCCCCACGATCGCCGTCGCCGCGAAGATCGCGGCCGGTCTCGACCTGACGCTGTCGCAGCTGCTGCGACTCGACGAGGGCGAGCACGTCGTCGTCAGCCACGGCAAGCGGCGCCGGAGCTCCTCCCGCGGAGGCCACCGCTTCGAGGAGCTGACCCCGCCGCTGCCCGGCCAGCGGGCCGACGTCTCGCTGCACACGCTGGAGGCGGGCGCTGCGACCGGCGGCCCGAACGATCCGCCGATGCACGAGCCCGGCAGCCGCGAGACCGCGGTGGTGCTGAGCGGCACCGTCGCCCTGATCGTCGACGGCAGCCGCCATGAGCTTCACGAGGGCGACGCGGTCACCTTCGACGCCGACCTTCCACACCACTTCGAGAACGAAAGCGACGACGAGGCTCGCTTCCTCGCGGTCATCGCCGCCGGATTGAGAAGAAGCTGATGGAGCGGCAATGCATCCCCCGGCTCGAGGAGACACCGATGCCCGGCAGTCCCCAAGCGGCCCCCGGACGCGAGAGCGAGGGAGCAAGATTTCCGGTGATGTTGAGTGCGACCGAGCGAGAGCGGAGGAGGCGGCGCATATGAAGACCATGTTCGACAAGATCTGGGAAGCCCACGAGGTTTCCGACGGCCTGATCTACATCGACCTGCACCTCGTCCACGAGGTCACCTCGCCGCAGGCATTCGACGGACTGCGGCTGGCCGGCCGCGGCGTCCGCCGCCCCGACAAGACGCTGGCCACCGCCGACCACAACGTGCCGACCGACGGAACGAAGGCGGCGCGGCTGATCGCCGACGAGCTCTCCCGGGTCCAGGTCGAGACCCTGGAGCGCAACTGCGAGGAGTTCGAGATCCCGATTCATTCGCTCGGCTCCGATCGTCAGGGCATCGTCCACGTGATCGGCCCCGAGCTCGGGGTCACCCAGCCCGGCATCACGATCGTCTGCGGCGACAGCCACACCTCGACCCACGGCGCCTTCGGCGCCCTGGCGTTCGGGATCGGAACCTCCGAGGTCGAGCACGTGCTCGCCACCCAGTGCCTGGTCCAGAAGCGGCCGAAGACGATGCGGATCCTCTACGGCGGCGAGCTGGGTGCAGGAGTCACCCCGAAGGACCTGATCCTGGCGACGATCGGCCGCCTGGGAACCGGCGGCATGGTCGGCCACGCCGTCGAGTACGCCGGCCCGGCGATCGAGAGCCTCTCGATGCCCGGCCGGATGACGATCTGCAACATGACGATCGAGGGCGGCGGCAGGGCCGGGATGATCGCCCCCGACGAGACGACGTTCGAGTGGGTCCGGGGCCGCGAGGCCGCGCCCGAGGACTTCGACGCCGCGCTCGACCGCTGGCGCGAGCTGCCGACCGACGAGGGCGCGAGCTTCGACGCTGAGGTCGAGATCGACGCCTCCGACATCTCGCCGATGGTCACCTGGGGAACGACCCCCGGCATGGTGGTCGAGGTGACCGACTCGGTACCCGACCCGCAGGCGCTGGAGTCGCCGGCCGACCGCGAGTCAGCCGAACGGGCACTCGCCTACATGGCGCTCGACCCCGGCACCCCGATGACCGAGATCCCGCTCGACCGGGTCTTCATCGGCTCCTGTACCAATTCCCGGGTCGAGGACCTGCGCGAGGCGGCGTCGTTCGTCGACGGCCGCACGGTCGCCGGCTCGGTCAGGGCGATGGTCGTCCCCGGATCCCAGCAGGTGAAGCAGACCGCCGAAGAGGAGGGCCTGCACGAGGTCTTCCGGGCGGCGGGCTTCGAGTGGCGCGAGGCGGGCTGCTCGATGTGCCTGGGGATGAATCCCGACATCCTGATCGAGGGCGAGCGCTGCGCATCGACCTCGAACCGCAACTTCGAGGGCCGCCAGGGCAAGGGCGGCAGGACCCACCTCGTCAGCCCGAGGATGGCGGCCGCCGCCGCGATCGAGGGGCATTTCGTCGACATCAGGGATTGGAGCTGAGCATGAGGCCGATTGACGTGATCGAGGGCGGGGTCTCGGTCCTGGACCGGGCCGACGTCGACACCGACC
>DATBHH010000021.1:0-13007 GCA_036557525.1 Solirubrobacterales bacterium
GACCACCGAGCTCGAGCCGCAATGCAAGGCCGAGGCCGAGGAGGTCCGCGAGCTCGGCGGCCTCTACATCTGCGGCACCGAGCGGCACGAATCGCGCCGGATCGACAACCAGCTCCGCGGCCGCTCCGGCCGCCAGGGCGATCCCGGCGAGACGCGCTTCTTCCTCTCCGCCGAAGACGACGTGATCCGCCTCTTCGCCGGCGACCGCATCTTCAAAATCCTCGACCGCCTCGGCCCGGTCGACGAGGAGGGCGAGGAGATGCCGCTCGAGGCGAAGATGCTGACGAAAACGGTCGAGGGGGCCCAGAAGAAGGTCGAGGAGCAGAACTTCCTGATTCGCAAACGGGTCCTCGAGTACGACGACGTGATGAACGAGCAGCGCCGCGTCGTCTACAAATACCGCCGCGAGATTCTCGAGGGGCGCGACATGTCCGATGTCGCCCGCGACGAGCTCGAGGGCGTGATCGACCGCCTCGTCGACGAGTACACGCCGGGCGACGACCTGACCGAGTGGGACCTGCCCGAGCTCGAGCAGCAGCTGCGGCAGATCTGGCCGGTCGGCCTCGAGGTCGCCGAGATGGCGCCGGAGACGGTCGACCGCGAAAAGCTCAAGGACGCTCTCGACGACGACGCGATGGAGGCCTACGGCCGCCGCGAAGAGGAGCTCGGTGGGGAACTGATGCGCTACCTCGAGCGCTCGATCCTGCTCGAGGTGATCGACAACCGCTGGCGCGAGCACCTCTTCGACATGGACTACCTGCGGGAAGGGATCCACCTCCGCGGCTTTGCCCAGATCGACCCCCTGGTCGCCTACAAAAACGAGGGCTTCTCGATGTTCGAGGAGCTGATGCACTCGGTCTGGGAAGAGTTCAGCAAGCTGATCTTCCATGCCCAGGTCGAAATCGACCCCTCGCGGCTGGAAGGCTCGTTCGCGGGTAACGGAGGCGGCGCGATCGCGCTCGACTACTCCGGCGGGACGCCGGAAGCGCAGCCGTCGGCGCTGCAGGAAGTGGCCGCCGGCACCGGCGGCGCCTCCGTCAGCGTCGGCGCCGGCACAGCCCCGAACGGCGGCGACGTCGCCGCCGCGCCTGAAGTCGTCGAGACCGTGGTCAAGGACGAGCGGGAGCGGGACATCGGTCGCAACGACCCCTGCTGGTGCGGGAGTGGCAAGAAGTTCAAGAAGTGCCATGGGGCGTAGGCCCCGGACTCTGCTCGAGATTCCACTCCCGCCCCTCAGCGAGCAAGATGTCGAGCGTGTCCCAACCGGCCGCCCACGATCCCGTCCGGGAGTTCATCCGCGCCTTCAACGAGCGTGACCTCGACGGCTTCGTCGCCGTCCTCGACCCCGACGTCGAGCTGCACGCGATGCGGGGCCTGCGCCGGGGCGTCGAGGCGGCGCGGCTGTGGGCCACCCGGCCGCCGGGCGGCGTCCAGCAGACGATCCTCCTCGACGAGCTCTACGAGGACGGCACCGAGTCCGGCGGCGGCTCGGCGGTGGCACTGATCCGGCGGGTCTGGGTCTGGGAAGAGGACGGGTCCGCGGCGGGGGAGGACGAGATGGCATGGCTGTTCGAGCTTCGCGACCAACGGGTCCGCAGCTGGCGGCCGTTCGACGACCGCGCCGAGGCGCTCCACGCCGCCGGATTCGACCGCGGCATCGGATCGGCGTAGGATTTTCCCGTGAATTTCTGGCTCTTCGCGCCGCGAGCGAAACACGAGGCGTTGTTCTAGTGGTCTCCGTTGCCGAGAACAACTCGGAGGCGGCCGAAGCCTGGAGCGGCTCGCTGTTCGAGTGCTTCGTCAGGTTCCGCGACCTCGCGACGCAGGGGCTGGGCGCCCACGGCAGCGCGGCGATGGAGGCGCATCCCCCTCGCGAGGGCGACCGGGTGATCGACCTCGGCTGCGGGTTCGGCGACACCACGCAGCAGCTCGCGGCGCTGATCGGGCGCGGCGGGAGCGCCCTCGGGATCGACGTATCGGAGCCGTTCATCGAGGTCGCGCGCAGGGAGGCAGAGGAGTCCGGCGCAGGCAACGTCAGCTTCGAGGCCGCCGACGTCCAGGTCGCCGAGCTCCCCGGGAGCTTCGACTACGCCTTCTCGCGGATGGGGATCATGTTCTTCGCCAACCCGGTCCAGGCCCTCCGCAACGTCAGGACCTCGCTGGCGCCGGGCGGGCGGCTGTGCGCGGTGGTCTGGCGGCGCAAGCTCGACAACGATTGGGTGCGGCGCGCCGAGGAGGTCGTCGAGAAGTACCTCGACCACCCCGAGGAGACCGACGAGCCGACCTGCGGCCCCGGGCCGTTCTCGATGGCCGGCGCCGACACGGTCAGCGACCAGCTCAAGTTCGCTGGGTTCGAGGAGATCACCCTGCAGCGCTGCGACCTCCCGATCAAGATCGGCAACGACCTCGATCAGGCGGTCGAATTCAACATGGCGCTCGGGCCGGCCGGCGAGGTGCTGCGCCTCTGGGAAGATCGGATCGACGAGATCCGGCCGAAGATCGCGGCGGAGCTGCGGGAGGCGCTGGCCGGGTTCGACGGGCCCGGCGGCGTCATCGCCCCCGCTTCGACCTGGATCATCGGCGCCCGGGCGCCGGCCCAATAGTCTTCTCGCATGGCTGACCCAGCGACGGAATCGGTGCCGGCGCGGCTGGCCGCGATCCGCGGCCAGTTGAAGCTGCTCGGGGACTATCTTTGACCCCGTATCGCTCGAGGCCGAGGTCGACCGGCTCGAGGCAGAGATGCAGCGGCCCGGGTTCTGGGACGACCAGGAGACGGCGGCGCGGACAAGCGCCGCCCACGCAAGCGCCCAGCGAAGGCTGAACGGATTCCGAGAACTCGAGGTCGACGTCGCCGACCTCGACGAGCTGGCCGAGATGACGGCCGACGACGAGGGCCTGGCCGAGGAGCTCTCGACCCAGCTCGGCTCGATCGAGGGGCGCCTCGCGGAGCTCGAAGAGGCGCGCCTGTTCAGCGGCGAGTACGACGCCGGCGACGCGGTCGTCACCGTACACGCCGGAGCCGGCGGCACCGACTCCCAGGATTGGGCCGAGATGCTGCTGAGGATGTACCTGCGCTGGGCAGAGCGGCGCGGCTTCGAGGTCGAGATGAAGGAGGCCTCGCCGGGGGAGGAGGCGGGGCTGAAGTCGGCCACGTTCGTCGCCCGCGGCGAGAACGCCTACGGCCTGTTCGCCGCCGAGCGCGGCGTCCACCGCCTGGTGCGGATCTCCCCGTTCGACTCCTCGGCACGACGGCACACCAGCTTCGCCCAGGTCGACGTCGGCCCACTGGTCGACGAGGACGTCGCGGTCGAGGTCGACGACGCCGACCTGCGGGTCGACACCTACCGCGCCTCGGGCGCCGGTGGGCAGCACGTCAACAAGACCGACTCGGCCGTGCGGATCACCCACATTCCGAGCGGAATCGTCGTCCAGTGCCAGAACGAGCGCTCCCAGACCCAGAACAAGGCCGCGGCGATGCAGCTCCTGCGCTCGAAGCTGATCGAGCTCGAGGAGCGGAAACGGGCCGAGCGGCTCGCGAAGGAGCGGGGCGAGGTCAAAGACGTCGCCTGGGGGTCGCAGATCCGCAGCTACTTCCTACACCCCGATCAGCGCGTCAAGGACCATCGGACCGGACACGAGGCGGGGGACGCCGAACGCGTCCTCGACGGCGACATCGACGACTTCGTCCGCGACTACCTGAACAAGACCGCACCATGACCCGCTCCCTCCTCCTCGCTGATCGGCCCTCCGAGGGTGACCCTGAGGGGTTGCTGGTCCTGCATCACGGCCGTGGCACCGACGAGACGGACCTGATGGGCCTGGCCGATCTCCTCGACCCCGAGCGCAGGCTCCACGTCGCCGCCCCCCGCGCGCCGCTCACCCTGCCCGGCGCGCCCGGATTCCACTGGTACGTCGTCCCCCGGGTCGGCTACCCCGACGACGACACCTTCCACGCCGCCCGCGCCGCGCTCTCCGATTTCCACGACGGCCTCTGGCAGCAGACGGGCCTCGGCCCTGAGGCGACCGTGCTCGGCGGCTTCTCGATGGGCGCGGTGATGAGCTACGCGATGGGGCTCGGCGCCGATCGCCCGCCGGTCGCGGGGATCCTCGCCTTCAGCGGGTTCGTTCCGATCGTCGACGGCTGGGAGCCGCGTCTCGAGGATCGCGAATCGACCCGGGCCTTCATCGCCCACGGCGAGAACGACCCAGTGATCGAAATTGGATTTGGCCGGCGCGCCCGGGACCTGATCGAAGCGGGCGGCCTCGAGGTCTCCTACCACGAGTTTCCGGTCGGGCACCAGATCGACCCCGCGCAGATCCCGCTCGCGGCCGAATGGCTCGGCGCGACGCTGGCCGCAGGCTGAGGCGCTACTCGGCGGCCGGCCCGAAGGCCGGGTCGGACTGGAACCACGCCGCCTGGCCGTGGACCGTCCGCTTCAGCGCCAGACGCCGGGTGTAATAGCGCTCGCAGTAGCTCGGCGTCGAGGGGATGTCGACGGTGAGGAGGAAGTCGGTTGCGTCCTGCGCGCGTTCCATCTGGGCCTCGCCGAGGCTCTCGCGCAGCCTCAGCACGCCGCTGCGGCCGAGGTGGCGCCGGACGACGCCGAGCCCCAGCGAGGCGCCGCCGCTCCGCATCTCGAAGTCGAGATAGGCCCTGGTCGGGACCACGGTCGAGTACCCGACCACGAGGCGGAGGCGGTTGCGGGACGGATTCGAGATCACCCGGGCCCGGGCGGTCCGCAGCAGGCACTCTTCCGGTGGGTAGGGGCCGGTTTCGGCCGGCTCTTCCGCCGGTTCGCATTCGACCACTCCTTCTTCCCATTCGATGCATTCTTCCTCGAGTGTCGATTCGGCCGGCGCCTCCGGGGCCGGGAACTCGGCCGCCGGCGAGCTCGCCGCCTTGACCAGGCCGAGGAGGGCGATGAGGAGGGCCGGCGCGGCTATCGAGACGAGCCACGCGACCCGCGTCAGGTTAAGCGCGCGCTCGGCATTCGGCGGTCGATCGGTCATCGCCTCCGGGTAATCGACCCCCGCGGGCGCCTGCTTTAGCCGGTCGCGCCCTCGAGCTCGAGCAGGGCCCGCTTCATCGGCACTCCGCCGCCATAGCCGCCGAGCCCCCCGCCGGTCCGAAGCACCCGGTGGCAGGGGACGACGATCGGGATCGGGTTCGCGCCGCAGGCCGATCCGGCGGCGCGGACCGCGCGCTCGTTGCCGGCGCTTGCCGCCACCTGCATGTAGCTGCGGGTCTGTCCGTAGGGGATGCGGTTGATCGCGCGCAGGACCCTGCGCCGGAAGTCACGGCTGAGCCGCCAGTCGAGCGGAAGGTCGAAATCGGTCAGGCGCCCGTCGAAGTAGAGGTCGAGCTCCCGCCTCGCCTCGTCGAGCGGCGCCGGCGCCTCGAGCACGCGCGGCGAGATCCGCGCCGCGAGGTCCTCCAGCAGGTCGTCCGCCTCCTGCTCGGGCAGCCCGATCCTGACCAGCCCGCGGGGGGTGGCCGCCAGCAGCAGCTCGCCGAACGGCGAGTCGGTCGTCGTGTAGGCGACGTCGAGCAGGCCCTCGTCGGCGGCTCGCTCGGTAAGCCTCTTCAGCTCGTCCCTCATGTCAGCTCCTTTCTCAGTCGCTTGATTCCCTCGTGCAGGCTGCGCCTGGCGGCCGCCGGCGAGCACCCGAGCGCGGCGGCGATCTCGGAGTGGGGGAGATCGGCCCCGAAGCGGAGGGCGACGGCGGCGCGCTGTTTCGGCGGCAGCGCCCCGACCAGCTCCCAGATGCCCCCGTCCGGCTCGGGATCGGGTGGCGCCACCTCGACCGGATCGGCCACCGGCAGCGGCCGGCGACCGTTGGCGCGGTGGTGGTCGATCGCCTTGCGGTGGGCGATCGTCAGCAGCCAGCCGCGCAGGTTGCGTGTGTCGCGCAGCCGCGGGTAGGCGCGGAGGGCCGCCAGGAAGGTCTCCTGGAAGCAGTCCTCGGCGTCGGCGCGGCCGACGGCGCCGCGCAGGGTCGCCATCACCACCCCGGAGTGCTCGTCGATCAATTCCTGGAACGGGGGAAGTCGTTTCACCTCACTGATTAAACGCGCCCGCGATCACCCCCGTGAGATCGCCCCGGATGTCGTATTTTCTTCAAGGGGGTCGAAGAAAGTACGACATCGCCTGTCGGCTGGGGGTCTCTGCACGAACTAGGCTGCGCCGGTGGCGACCCAGGACGCTGACACGCTCTCGGCGGTGGTGGCGCGTGCCCTCGCCGAGGACATCGGGACGGGCGACGTGACGACCGAGGCGACGGTCCCCGACGGCGCCCGCGGCCGGGCCAGGATCGTCCAGAAGCAGCCGGGGGTGGTCTTCGGCCTCGCCGCCGTCGCCGAGACGATGCGGCAGTGCGGGGTCGACTCGGTCGACAACCTCGTCGTCGAGGGTCGGTGGCGCGACGACGTCCCAACCGACGTCGCGCTCGCGGTCGGGCCCGCGGCCGGGCTGCTGGCGGCGGAGCGCACCGCACTCAACCTGCTCGGCCATCTCTCCGGCATCGCCACGCTGACGGCGCGCTTCGTCGAGGCGGTCGCCGGGACCGGAGCGCGGATCCTCGACACCCGCAAGACGACCCCCGGCCTGCGCGCCCTCGAGAAGCAGGCGGTGGCGGCCGGGGGAGGCGTCAACCATCGCCTCGGCCTGTTCGACGCGATCCTGATCAAGGAGAACCACGTCGCCCTCGCCGGCGGGCTCGCCGAGGCGCTCGCCGCCGCGCGGAGCGCGAGGCCCGACCTCGCCGTCGAGGTCGAGTGCCGCGACCTCGACGAGGTCGCCGAGGCGCTGGCCGCCGGCGCCGACCGCCTCCTGCTCGACAACATGTCGCCCACCGGGCTGCGCCAGGCGGTCGCCGCGCGCCGCGCCGCCGCCGGCCCCGGCCCGGAGCTCGAGGCGTCCGGGGGCGTCGACCTTCAGAGCGTCCGCGAGATCGCAGCGACGGGGGTGGACTTCGTCTCCGTCGGCGCTCTGACGCACTCGGCGCCGCGGCTCGACCTCAGCATGCTGATCGAGCCGCTCAGCGCTGGACCCTGATCGTCAGCTTCATTTCCTTCGGGTGGACGGTGCAGATCAGCTTGTAGACGCCCGGCCTGCTGAAGGTCTTCGAGAAGTTGATGCCGTTGCTCTTCGTCGTCTCCGAGTTGAAGCTCGCCCCCGGCCCCGACTGCTTGGTCACGTTGTGCTTCTTGCGGCCGGTCCAGTCGAACCTGACCTTGGTCCCGACGCTCACGGTCTTGCTCGTGGGGGAGAAGAAGTTGTCGCCGATCGTGATCGTCGCCGCCGATGCCGAGCTTGCCAGCGCCGCGAAAGCCAGCAGGCCGGCGATCGCGATCAGGGGGACGAATCTGGGCATGCGCATCCAAGGTCCTCCTTGTAGTGACTGCCGAGTGGTACGCGGCCTCTTCGCGAAAGGTTCAATCGCCCTACTTCAGCAGACGCGAGAGTCGCCGGTCCTTGAGGATCCGGCCGCCGGTCTGCTCGGCCGGGCAGTAATTGGTCTGGTGCTCGGAGAAGAAGACGGCCTCGATCGTCGCCCCGCAGCGGGGGCAGGGCTCGCCCTCGCGCCGGTGGACCCTGAGCGGCATCGGCAGCTTGTCGGGAAGGTCCTCGCCGATCACCTCCTCGTAGTGGTCGATCGCGGCGCCGAGGACGCCGAGCGCCTCGTGCAGGCGGGCGACCTCGTCCGCCTCCAGCTCGGAGCCCTGCCTGAACGGCGAGAGCCGCGCCTCCCAGAGGATCTCGTCGACCCACGAGCGCCCGATCCCGGCGATGTCCCGCTGGTGGCGGAGCAGGGGGTGGAGGTGGCGCGGCTGGTCGATCAGCTCCGCGAACTGCTCGAGCGGTGGCCGCGGCCAGGCCTCGGGGCCCAGCGCCGCCACCGCCTCGTCCTGATCGACCGCCGCCGCCGGGAGCAGCTTCGCCCAGGCGCGCTGGCGAGTGCCGAACTCGCGCAGGCGCAGCTCGCGCCCGTCGCCGAGCCTGATCAGGACCCGCGCTGCGCGGTCCCTCGTCGAGGCGCGCTTCTCGGAGACCCGCAGCCGCCCGGCCGACATCAGGTGGATCAGCAGCGCCAGGTCGCCGAACTCGACGATCGGCATCTTGCCGACCCGGCGGACGCCGGTGACGCTCTTCTCGGCCAGCTCGTCGAGCGCCGGGTCGAAGGTCTTCATAACGTTCATCCCCGGGGCCAGCGCCGACTCGACCTCGGCGCCGGCGACGGCGGCGTCGAGCCGTCTCGCCGTTATCTCGACCTCGGGCAGCTCAGGCATCTCCCCAAGTCTGCCTGGTGGATAGACTGGGGGAAGTTCATTCGACTGGACTCAGGCCTGAGGCCATGCCAGCGAACATAAGACCAACCGGCCCCGGCGGGGTCGATTGGAGGCAACCAATGAGAGAGCTACCGACGATCAACGAACCGGTACCGATGCTCGACCTCGCGCCCGATGAGATCAGGGATCTGACCGCCGAGGTTCGAGCCCTCGCCGAGGAGCGGGACGCCGTAATCCTCGCCCACAACTACCAGGTGCCGGAGGTCCAGGATGTCGCGCACTACACCGGCGACTCACTCGGCCTCTCGCGCCGGGCGGCGGCCGACGACGCATCGACGATCGCCTTTTGCGGCGTCCATTTCATGGCCGAGACCGCGGCGATCCTCTCGCCGCAGAAGACGGTCCTGATCCCAGACCTCGAGGCCGGCTGCTCGCTCGCGGACTCGATCACCGCCGAGGAACTGCGCGAGTGGAAGGCCAAGCACGGCCCCGACGCCGTCGTCGTCATGTACGTCAACACCTCGGCCGAGGTCAAGGCCGAGACCGACTACTGCTGCACCTCGTCGAACGCGGTGAAGGTCGTCGAGCACATCCTCCGCGAGCACGGCCCCGAGACCGAGATCCTGTTCGGCCCCGACATGTGGCTCGGCGCCTACGTCGAGCGGGTCACCGGCCACTCGATGCATGTCTGGCCCGGCGAGTGCCACGTCCATGCCGGGATCCGACCCGACGACATCGCCGCCCGGCGGGCCGCCCATCCCGGCGCCGAGTTCCTGATCCATCCGGAGTGCGGGTGCGTCACCCAGGTCATGGAGTACGTCGCCGCCGGGGAAGTCGACGAGGAGGGGGTCCACATGCTCTCGACCGGCCAGATGCTCGACTACGTCCAGCGGCATCCCAACGGAGAATTCATCGTCGCGACCGAGAACGGGATGCTCCACCCGCTGCACAGGGCGGCACCCAACGTCAGCCTCATCGAGGCGAACCGGATGGCCTACTGCAAGTACATGAAGATGATCACCCTGCCGAAGCTGCGCGACGCCCTGCGCGAGATGAAGTTTGAGGTCACCGTTCCGCGGGAAATCGCCGAGCGTGCGCGGACTCCGATCGAGCGGATGGTCGCGATCGGGTAGCTTCTCCCTCGCTTTGGACCAGGCAATCCCCGCGCAGGCGATCGACCGCGAGCGGCTCCACGAGCTGGCTCAGCAGCTCCGGGTCGACTCGGTTCGCGCCGCCGCCGCCGCCGGCTCGGGACACCCGACATCCTCGATGTCGGCAGCCGACCTGATGGCGGTCCTGCTCAACGGTCATCTCCGCTACGACTACGCCTCGCCCGAGAACCCCGCCAACGACCACCTCGTCTTCTCCAAGGGTCACGCCTCGCCGCTGCTCTACTCGATGTACAAGCTGGCCGGGGCGATCGACGACGAGGAGCTGCTGACCTTCCGTGTGTTCGGCTCGCGGCTCCAGGGCCATCCGACCCCGGAGATCCCCTGGGTCGACGTCGCCACCGGCTCGCTCGGGCAGGGGCTGCCGATCTCGGTCGGGATCGCCCTCGCCGGCGCTCGCCTCGAGCACGCCGACTTCACCGTCTGGGTCCTGTGCGGCGACTCCGAGCTCGCCGAGGGGTCGATGTGGGAGGCCTTCGAGCACGCCGGCCACGAGCGGCTCGACAACCTGATCGCGATCGTCGACGTCAACCGGCTCGGCCAGCGCGGCCCGACGATGCACGAATGGAACACCTCGTCGTGGGCCGCCCGCGCGGCGGCCTGCGGCTGGGATGTGCAGGAGATCGACGGCCACGACCTCGAGGCGATCGAGGCCGCCTACGCCGCTGCCGAAGCGGCTGATCGGCCCGCGGCCATCTTCGCCCGCACCAGGAAGGGATCCGGCGTCAGCGCGGTCGAGGACAAGGAGGGATGGCACGGTAAGCCGCTCGAGGACCCCGAGGCGGCGGTCGAGGAGCTCGGCGGCGTCCGTTCGCTGCGGGTCGAGGTGCGCGCCCCCGCGGAGGCGCCGCCCTACGAGATCGAACCGGCAGAGGTCGAGCGGCCGGTCTACGAGGTCGGCGAGAAGGTCGCGACGCGCGGCGCCTACGGCGACGCCCTGGCCTGGCTCGGATCGATCGACGAGCGGGTCGTCGCGCTCGACGGCGAGGTCGGCAACTCGACCTACGCGGAACGCTTCGCCGCCAGGCATCCCGAGCGCTTCTTCGAGATGTACATCGCCGAGCAGCAGATGGTCGCCGCCGCGGTTGGCATGCAGACCCGCGGATGGAGACCGTTCGCGTCCTCGTTCGGGGCGTTCCTCAGCCGGGCATACGACTTCGTCCGGATGGCGGCGATCTCCGACGCCGACCTCAAGCTCTGCGGGTCCCACGTCGGCGTCTCGATCGGCCCCGACGGGCCCTCGCAGATGGCGCTCGAAGACATCGCCTCGTTGCGGGCGGTGTTCGGCAGCGTCGTCCTCTACCCCTCCGACCCGAACCAGGCCGTGGCGCTGCTCGACGCGATGCGCGAGCACCGCGGGATCAGCTACATGCGGACAACCCGCGGCGCGACCCCGACCCTCTACCAGCCGGACGACCGGTTCGAGATCGGCGGCAGCCACATCGTCCGCTCCGGCGATGACGACGAGATCACCCTGATCGGCGCCGGCATCACCCTCCACGAATGCCTTGCCGCGGCCGACGAGCTGGCCGCGAAGGGGATCGGCGCGAGGGTCGTCGATCTCTACTCGGTGAAGCCGGTCGATGCCGAGACGATCCTCGCGGCGGCCGGCGAGACCCGGGCGCTGATCACGGTCGAGGACCACTGGCCGGAGGGGGGGATAGGCGAGACCGTCGCCGGCGTCCTCGCCGCCGCCGGATCCTCGACCCCGCTGACCAGCCTCGCCGTCAGCGGCCGCCCCGGAAGCGGTCCGCCGGATGCCCTGCTCGCCGCGGCCGGGATCGACGCCGCAAGCATCGTGGTCGCGGCGAGCTCTGTTTAAGCGTTTGCTCACCATTCGCTAAGCTTCCGCCAATTTGAATCTGGGCGGGGACTTGCGCGGGTAAAGGCGCGCAGGAGTCAACCTTTGCTCGGAGAAGGGACCGCGGCAATGGCACGTGCGAGAAAACGGGGGCAGGATCGAAGCGGCGGCAAGGGCCACGGCTCGCGTCGCGGCGGCAGGCCGATCGTCGAGCTCAGCGACGTGACCAAGGTCTACCCGGGCGGCCACATGGCCCTCGATCGCGTCTCGCTGGCGATCGGCCGCGGCGAGTTCGTCTTCCTCGTCGGCCCGACCGGGTGCGGGAAGTCGACCCTGATCAAGCTCCTGATCCGCGAGCTCGAGGCGACCGAGGGCAGCGTCCGGATCGCGGGCCGGGACATCGGGACCATGCCGGAGAAGAAGATCCCGCAGCTGCGGCGCAACATCGGCACCGTCTTCCAGGACTTCAAGCTGCTTCCCGACCGCACCGTCTACGACAACGTGGCCTACGCGCTGCAGGTGATCGGCGCCGGCCGCGCCGCGATCAAGACCCAGGTGCCGGAGATCATCCGCCTCGTCGGGCTCTCGACGAAACTCCACAACTACCCCGACCAGCTCTCCGGGGGCGAGCAGCAGCGCGTCTCGATCGCCCGCGCGTTCGTCAACCACCCGCCGCTGCTGCTCGCCGATGAGCCGAGCGGGAACCTCGACCCGGTGACGTCGATCGGGGTGATGCAGCTCCTCTACCGGATCAACAAGACCGGAACCACCGTGCTCGTCGTCACCCATGACCGCGAGATGGTCGACAGCATGCGCCGCCGGGTGATCGAGCTCTACGAGGGCCGGGTGGTCCGCGACGAGGTCAGCGGCGGCTACACCGAGGAGTCGACCAGCGAGTTCGGCCTGCGGATGCGGGCCGAGATGGGGGTCGCGCCCGAGGGACAGACCAACGGCCACGACACCCTCTTCTGATGTCGAGGCTCTTCTTCTTCATCCGCGAGGCATTCCGGGCGCTGCGGCGCAACGGTGCGCCGAGCATGGCGGCGATCGTCACCACCGTCGTCACCGTCGTCCTGCTCGGCGTCCTGATCCCGATCTTCCAGACGACCCAGGCGAAGAGCGAATCGGTGCGCTCGAGCCTCGAATTCCGGGTGCCGGTCTACGACGACGCGACGAAGGGCGAAATCGCCTCCCTGCAGACGAAGCTGGAAGCGATTCCCCACGTCAGCTCGGTCCGCTTCATCACCAAGACCGAGGCGCTCGAGGAACTCAAGTCCTCCTACGGCAAGAGCAAGGTCGAACAATCGATCACCCTGCTGCGCGGGCACAACCCCCTGCCGGGGAACTTCTCGGTCAAGCCCGACGACGCCGCCAACCTCGAATCGGCACGGACCGCGGTCGCCCCGCCCGGGCCTGACGGCAAGCCGAAGCCGATCTCGCCGATCGTCAACGCCGAAGAACCGACCTTCCAGCAGCAGCAGGGGGCGAAGGAAATCGAGCAGGTGACGAGCGCGCTGAAGATCGTCCTGACGGTGATCACGGCGCTGCTGATCGCGGCCTCCCTGATGCTCGTCGGCAACACGATCAGGCTCTCGATCTACACCCGCCGGCGCGAGATCGAGGTGATGCGGCTGGTCGGCGCGACCCGCTGGTTCATCCGCTGGCCGTTCATGATCGAGGGGGTGGTCGTCGGCTTCGCGGGAGGCCTGGTCGCGATACTGATCCTGTGGCTAGGCAAGCTGACGAT
>DATBHH010000022.1:0-4579 GCA_036557525.1 Solirubrobacterales bacterium
GACACCGGCGATCGCCGCCAGGCGCTCCAGCGTGTGCATCTGCTGATCGCGCTCGACGTGGACCGGCGAGACGATCAGGCGGTCGATCCCGGCGCCGCGGAATCGCTCGACCCGCTGCGCCACCTCCGCCTCTGTGCCGACGAGCGAGATGGCCTCGACGATCTCATCGGGCATCGCCTCGAAGGCGCCGCCCTGGTCGCCGTCCTGGTAGCGGCGCTGGACCTCGTCGGCGACGTCGCCGAAGCCGAAGCGGTGCGCGAGGTCGACGTAGAAGTTGGTCTTGCGGCTTCCCATGCCGCCGAAGTAGAGGACGAGGCCGGCCTTGACCACGCTCTTCGCGGCCTCGAGGTCGCCGTCGATCGCGACCTGCAGCGATGGCGAGACCTCGAGATCCGAGCGCTCGCGCCCGCCCCTGGCGAAGCCGGCCTCGAGGTGCTCGCCCCAGGTCGCCTCGAAGGCGTCGACGCTGAAGAAGATCGGGATCCAGCCGTCGCAGATCTCGGCTGCCATCTCGACCGACCTGCGGCCGATCGCGCCGACAAAGACCGGGATCTCGTTTCGCAGCGGGTGGAAGTTGAGCTTCAGGGCCTTGCCCTCGCCACCCGACAGCGGCAGCCGGAAATGCTCGCCCTGGTGGTCGAGCGGGCCCTCGCGGGCAAGGATCTCGCGGACGACTTCGATGTACTCGCGGGTCCTGCCCCAGGGCTTGGCGTAGGGCACGCCGTACCAGCCTTCCGAGACCTGGGGCCCCGACGGGCCGAAGCCGAACATGAAGCGCCCGCCGGATAGCTTGTCGATAGTCGCGCCCGCCATCGCGGCGGTCGCCGGCGGGCGCGCCGGGACCTGGAGGATCGCGGCGCCGAGATTGATCGTCGACGTCTGCGGCGCCAGCCAGGCGAGGACGCTGACGACGTCGGATCCGTAGGACTCGGCCGCCCAGACCGACTCGAACCCCGCGCGCTCGGCGGCCTGGACGACCTCGACGGCCTCCTCGCCGGCGGGTCCGATCCCCCAGTATCCGAGGTTCAGTCCAAGCTTCAACGCCATCGACCCGCACCCTATTGAATAGACCCATGAGCGCGGAGCGCGCAAGCGTGCATATCTGGTTCTTCGCGGAGCGAGCGAAGCGCGAGAACTTGCTGTGAGCGTCGAGACCGAATCTCCCCCGGGCCTCTCGAGCAAGGAGGCGTCGAAGCGGCTCCACGACCTCGGGCCGCCGCCGGAGATCTCCTCGCGCTCGGTGTCGAGCATCGTCGCCGGCAACGTCTTCACCCTCTTCAACGCGATCATCGGCGTCTTCTTCGTGCTGATGCTCGTGCTCGGGCTGTTCGCGGACGCGATCTTCGGCCTGATCGCGATCGTCAACTCCTACATCGGGATCCGCCAGGAGCTGAAGGCGAAACGGACCCTCGACGAGCTCGCGGTGCTGGTCGCGCCGAAAGCGAAAGTGGTCCGCGACGGCAAGCTCGTCGAGCTGCTCTCCGACCAGGTGGTTCCCGGTGACGTCGTCGTCGTCGAGCCGGGCGACCAGCTGGTCGCCGACGGCGAGGTGGTCGGCAGCCGCGGGCTGACGCTCGATGAGGCATTGCTGACCGGCGAGGCCGACGGGATCCGCAAGGGAATCGGCGACAGGGCGCTCTCAGGTTCGTTCTGCCTCTCGGGTTCGGGCAGCTACCGGGTCGACGCGGTCCGTGACGACAGCTACGCCGGCAAGCTTGCGGGAGAGGCGCGCGCCTTCCGCCACCCGCCCTCGCCGCTGCAGGACGAGGTCAACCGGGTGATCGTCGTCTGCACCTACGTGATGATTCCGCTCGCGGTCATCCTGCTGCTGACCTTCCAGCTGCGGAGCGTCGACCTGGTTGAAGCCGCGCAGACCGCGACCGCCGGCCTGGTGACGCTGATCCCCGAGGGCCTGGTGCTGCTGATGAGCGTCACCTTCGCGGTCGCCGCGGTCCGCCTCGCCCGTCGCGACACGCTGATCCAGCAGCTCAGCGCGACCGAGAGCCTCGCCGCTGTCGACACGATCTGCGTCGACAAGACCGGGACGCTGACCGACGGCGAGCTGCGGCTGATCGAAATCGAGATCGCCGACGGGGTCGAGCAGGAGGCGGCGGAGAGGGCACTCGGGCGCTTCGCCTCGAGCGCCGGCGAGCGCAACCGGACGCTCGAGGCGATCGCCGCCGGCTACCCCGTCCAGGCGGGGCGGGTGAATGGCGAGGTCCCGTTCTCCTCGGTCTGGAAGTGGAGCGGGCTGCGGTTCGGCGCGACGAGCTACGTGCTCGGAGCGCCCGACATCCTCGAGCAGGCGGGGGCGCTGAGCCTGCCCTCCGGCCTGCAGACGAAGCTCCGGCAGGAGACCGAAGCCGGCCGGCGGGTGGTCGCCTTCGGCGAGTCGGGAGGGACGCTGCCCGACGACCCCACCGACGGCCCGCCGCCGACGCTGAAGACGCTGGCGCTGATCGTGCTCGAGGAGACGCTGCGCCCTGACGCGGCCGAGACGATCGCCTTCATCCGCGACGAAGACATCGACCTGAAGCTGATCTCCGGCGACGCCCGGGCGACGGTCACCGCCGTCGCCTACGCGGTCGGGGTGCCGCGCGACGCCGGGATCGTCGACGGTCCCGACCTGCCGACCGATCCGGAGGCTCTGGCGGAGGTTGCCAAGAGGAACACGATCTTCTGCCGGATCCAGCCGGAGCAGAAGCGGGCCCTGGTCGAGGCGCTCCGCGACGCGGGCCGCTATACGGCGATGATCGGCGACGGCGTCAACGACGTCCCCGCGCTGAAGCAGGCCCGGCTGGCGGTCGGGATGGGGTCGGGCGCCCAGGTGACGAAGGGAATCGCCGACGTCGTCCTGCTCAAGGACCGGTTCTCGCGGCTCCCCGAAGCGGTCGCCGAGGGGCGGCGGATCGCCCGCAACATCCACCGCCTCGGCCGGCTGTACCTGACCAAGACCGTCTATGCCGCCGCCCTGATCCTGCTCGTCGCCGTCCCCGGGTTCGCGTTTCCGTTCCTGCCCCGTCACCTGACCCTCGCTGCGCTGCTGACGATCGGGATCCCGTCCTTCGTGCTCGCCCTGGCACCGTCGGACGGGCCGCTCTACCGCGGGCGTCTGCTGCAGGCGCTCGCGGTATTCGCCGTGCCGGCCGGGCTCGGGATCGCACTCGGGTCGATCGTCTCCTTCTTCCTCGTCGACACGGTCTTCGGCGGCTCGCTGGAAGCCGGGCGGACGGCAGCGACGACGACCTTGATCGTCCTCGGCCTCGCCTTCGTGCTGTTGCTCGAGCGCGGCCCCGGCCGCGAGCAGATCGCGGTCCAGGGCTACATGCTGGTGATGGTCCTCGTCCTTGCGGCGATCTACGCCGGAATCCTCGGGATCGCGCCGTTGCGGGAATTCTTCGACATGACGCTGCTCAGCTCGAGCCAGTGGTTCCTCTCGCTGCTCTCGGCCGCGATCGGGCTGACCGTCGCGAGCCTGATCTGGCGCCTGCCCCAGGTCGAGGCATTGGAATCCCCGGCGACGGAGTCCCCGCCGCTCGAGCCCGCCGACGCCGAGGCCTAGCTCGAGCCGCCCTGCGGGGGAAGCACGAACTGGGTCACGATCAGGTTCGCGGCCAGCCGCGGGTCGTTGCCGTCGCGCCGGCGCTCGATTCTGACCTCGATCACGACCGTGCTGCGGCCGACGTGGAGCGGCTCGCCGGTGGCGATGATCTCGTCGCCGAGCACGCCTGCCGCGAACACGTTCAGCTTCAGCTCGATCGTCGTGAAGTTGTGGCCGGCGGGGATGTTGCGAAACGTCGACCAGGCGGCGACGGTGTCTCCGAGTGCGGTCCAGACCCCGCCGTGGACGAAGCCGCCCGGGTGCAGGTGGCGTCTGTCGACGACGATGTGCCCGCGGGCGAGCTCGTCCTCGATCTCGATCGGCTCGATCCCGAGATCGCCGGGGAAGCTGCCCGGAAGGAATGCCCGGACGCTTTCCGGCGTGATCAGGGAGGGGGGATGGTGGCGGGGCTCGCTCATCGCGGCGGGACCCCGGTCAAACGCCGAACCCCTCCAACCCGTGGTCGCCGAACGGCTCGTCGCGTTCCCGGACCGCCTCCCTGAAGCCGCCCTCGGCGGCGCGGCGGACGAAATCGTGTCCCTCCTCCGTGTGGCGGGCGATTCCGTCGAAGAAGGTCCCGAGCAGCTGGGTCTGGTGCAGGCCCTGGGAGTAGAGGGACTGGTTGACGAGCGCCTTCATCATCACCAGCTGGTTGATCGGCAGCCGCGCGACCCGCTCGAGCAGCGCCTCGAAGCGCTCGTCGAGCCGATCCGGCGGAGCCGCCTCGGTCGCGAGCCCCCACTCGGCCGCCTGCTCGCCGGTCAGCGAGTCGCCGGTCAGGAGCAGGCGCTTGGCCCTCATCGGCCCGATCCTCGCCGCCCAGAGCGCGGTCGTCGGCGAACCCCAGACCCGCGCCGGCGGATAGCCGATCTTGGCGTCGGAGCCGATCACCAGCAGGTCCGAGCAGAGCGCCATGTCGGTGCCGCCGGCGACGCAGTAGCCGTGGACCTTGCAGAGGACCGGCTTCTCGGAGTCGAA
>DATBHH010000023.1:0-24284 GCA_036557525.1 Solirubrobacterales bacterium
GAATGCGCGCGTGGCAACTGCCGAGCGCCCAGCCTCGCGGGAGACCCACCGGGTCTTCAACCAGCCCCCGCCGCTCGAGGACTACAACCCCTTCGACGCCGACCGGCCCCTGGTCGAGGCGCTGAGGCGCGAGGGAGCCGATTGGGCCGAGGGTCGCGCGCGCGAGCTCGCGGCGATCACCGGGTCCCATCAGACAATTCGCTGGGGCTTCGAGGCGAACGAGAAGAAGCCCGTCCTTCGAACCCACGACCGCTACGGCAACCGGGTCGACGAGGTCGAGTTCGACAGCTCCTGGCATGAACTGATGCGGATCGGGATCGACCACGGCCTGCACGCCTCGCCGTGGCGCGATCCCGGGCCCGGCGCCCACGTCGCCCGCGCCGCGATGTTCATGCTGCTGATGCAGGCCGAGAGCGGCGTCGGCTGCCCGATCTCGATGACCTACTCGGCGATCCCGGCGATCCGCAAGCAGCCCGACGTCGCCGAGGAGTGGGAATCGCGCTTCCTCTCGCTCGACTACGACGAGCGCTCGATGCCGGCCGACCGCAAGCGGGGCTCGCTCTGCGGGATGGCGATGACCGAGAAGCAGGGCGGGTCCGACGTCCGCGCCAACACGACCACCGCGACGCCGCTGAACGGCGGCGGCCCGGGCGCCGAGTACGAGATCGTCGGCCACAAGTGGTTCTGCTCGGCGCCGATGTGCGACGCCTTCCTCGTCCTCGCCCAGACCGACTCCGGCATCTCCTGCTTCCTGATGCCGCGCTGGACGCCCGACGGCGAGCGCAACGCATTCCACATCCAGCGCCTCAAGGACAAGCTCGGGAACCGCTCCAACGCCTCCAGCGAGGTCGAGTTCCGGGGCGCCTGGGCGCGGATGATCGGCGAGGAGGGACGTGGCGTGCCGACGATCATCGAGATGGTCAACCACACCCGCCTCGACTGCGTGATCGGCGCCGCCAGCGGCTACCGCGCGGGCGTCGTCCAGGCCCTCCACCACACCGCCCACCGTGCCGCCTTCGGCGCCGAGCTGATCGACCAGCCACTGATGCGGAACGTCCTCGCCGACCTCTGCGTCGAGTCCGAGGCGGCGACGATCTCGGCGTTGCGGCTCGCCCGCTCCTACGACGAGGTCGCGGCCGGCGACGAGCAGGCCTTCGAGTTCCGCCGGCTCTCCAACGCGGTCCTCAAGTACTGGATGTGCAAGCGGGCGCCCGCGCACGCGGTCGAGTGCCTCGAGTGCCTCGGCGGCAACGGCTATGTCGAGGAATCGGGGATGCCGCGGCTGTTCCGCGAGAGCCCGCTGGCGTCGATCTGGGAGGGCTCCGGCAACGTCCAGTGCCTCGACGTCCTGCGGGCGATGGTCAAGAGCCCCGGCTCGGTCGAGGTCTTCTTCGACGAGGTGTTGCAGGCCGGCGGTGCCGAGCCCCGCCTCGACGCCTACGTCGCCGCACTCCGCGAGGAGGTGCCCGGGGACGTGGAGACGATCCAGGCCCGCGCCCGCCGCGTCGTCGAGCGGATGGCGATCGCGCTCCAGGCCTCGCTCCTGCTGCGCCACGGCGACCCGACCGTCGCCGACGCCTTCTGCGCCTCACGGCTGACCGGCGACTGGGGCCAGGCGTTCGGCACCCTCCCCGCCGGGATCGAGTACGGCCGCATCATCGAGCGTCACCGGCCGGACGCCTAGGCGCCACGCTCGGCTTGCGGGCCCTGACAATCGCCGCGGCCGCCGAACGGTGAACCCGGTCGGTCGGGACGATTTCGATCTCCTCGAACCCCGCCCGTCGAAGCTCGTGCTCGAATCTCCCCCGGGTCAACGCCCCGGCGATGCAACCGGTCCACTGCGCGATATCGGCACGCGTCGTTTCGTCCATGTTCTCGTCGGCGATCACGTCCGAAACGGCGAATCTCCCGCCGGGCTTCAGCACACGCGCCGCCTCCGCCAGCGCCCGCGGCTTGTCTGTGGACAGGTTGACGACGCAGTTCGAAATCACGACGTCGACAGATTCAGGCGGCAGCGGGATCGCCTCAATCTCGCCGCGCAGCCACTCGACGTTCTCTATTCCGGCATCGTGCTGGTTCCGCCTGGCCAGCTCCAGCATCTCATCGGTCATGTCGAGCCCGAAGACCCTGCCATTCGGACCCACTCGCCGGGCGGAGAGCAGGACGTCGATCCCGCCGCCGGAGCCGAGATCGAGCACCGTCTCTCCCGGGCGAAGCTCGGCGATGGCGATCGGGTTGCCGCAGCCGAGCGAGGTGGATCCAGCGGGCGCGGGGTCGGATTTCAGGAGAGCCTTGGCGGCGTCTGAGTAGCGAGCGCGCACAGCCTCGCGAATTTCCTCACCGCTGCTCCCGGCCGAGCACCCGCAGCTCGAAAACGCGGGCGAGCAGCAGACCGTCTTCTCGTCGGGCTCGCAGCAGCGCCCCTGCCGCTCCGGGGAGCAGCAATCCGAACTCGCGCCGCCCTCGGTCAACGCGCTCATCTCAGCCAGGCGCCGATTTCCTCCAGGGCGCCGGGGATGACGTAGTAGTAGGCCCAGAGGCCTCTCCGCTCCGACCCGACGATGCCGGCCTCGCGAAGCACCCGCAGATGATGGGAGACGGTCGGCTGGGAGAGGTCGAAGAGGGGAACCAGCTCGCAGACGCAGACCTTGCCGGCGTGCTTCCTCAGGACGTCGACGAGCTGAAGTCGCACCGGGTCGCCGAGAGCTTTGGCGACGGCCGCCATCGATTCCGCCTTCTGGCGCTCGACGTCGGGATAGACGACCGGCTCGCAGCAGGGCTCCCCCGGGGGCCGCTTGGTCTTCGGAGTCAATTCCAGATCGACAGCCATCTATTTATATTTATCTATTGAACTTGTATCTGTCAATCCTTACGATTGCGCACACGATGCCGAGCGTCGCGGTCATCACCGACATCCACGGCAACCTGCCGGCCCTGGAGTCGGCGCTCGCCCGGATCGAGGAGCTGGGAACCGAAGAGATCTACTGCGGTGGCGATCTAGTCGGCTACGGCCCATGGCCGAATGAGGTCTGCCACCTGATCGAGGATCGTGCGATCCCGACGATCTACGGCAACTACGACTACGCGATAGCCCGCGACGAAGAGGACTGCGGCTGCGCATATGTCACCCCCCATGACCGTGAGCTCGGGCAGCGCTCCGTCGAGTGGACACTCGCCCACACCGACCGGCACTCGAAGGAGTTCATGCGGAGCCTTCCCTTCGACCTGCGATTCGAGCTCGGCGGCCGGCAGGTCCGCCTCGTCCACGGCTCGCCGCGCAAGGTCAATGAGTACCTGTTCGAGGACAAGCCGGCGCGGACCTTCGAGCGAATCGCCGCCGGCTCCGATTGCGACGTGCTCGTCTTCGGCCACACCCACAGGCCATGGATCTCCACCTATGGCGGCGTTCTATTCGTCAACTGCGGCTCGGTCGGCAAGCCCAAGGACGGAGACCGTCGCGGCGCGTTCGCGCTGCTGGAAGAGGGCGACACGGGTGTCATCGCCCGTATCGAGCGCTTTGAGTACGACGCCGAGCTCGCGTCTCGCGAAGTCGCGGCAGCGGGGCTGCCCGGCGAGTTCGCGGAGAAGCTGCTGGTCGCGGCCTGATGAGATACGTCCTCTTCGTCTGCAACCACAACGCCGGCCGCTCGCAGATGGCCGCGGCCTTCTTCGAACGGCTGGGGCCCGAGGACGTTCGGGCCGAGTCGGCCGGCTCCAAACCGGCCGCCCAGCTCTGGCCCGGGGTGGTCGAGGCGATGGCGGAGATCGGTATCGACCTCACTCATCGCCGCCCCCGAAAGCTCATCCGCGAGATGCAGCTGCACGCCGACTGGGCGGTGACGATGGGCTGCGGTGACGCCTGCCCGTACGTACCGACAACCGTCGAGAACTGGGACATCCCCGACCCGGCCGGCCTGCCGCTCGAGCAGGTGCGGCCGATCCGCGACGCCGTCGAGGCTCGGGTTCGCGATCTGATCGAGACCAGACTGGACGCGATCCGGACCGATCCGACCGCGCATCGCCTCCGCCTGATGGCGATCCTGCCGGCGCTGATCGACGAGTTTGCCGGCATCCGCTCGGACGGCGAGATCCGGGCCTGTGCCGACGCCGTGCTCTCGCGCTACGACGACGTCCCGGTTCGCGGCCACATCCAGGTGATCGCGCAGCGCCGCACCCGCGAATGCCTGAGCGAGGACGCCTGTCGGGAGCTGGCGCGCTCCGCATGACCGGTGCGCCGCTGCGACGCCGACTCTTCGCCGAGTTTCTCGGCTCGGCCTTCCTGGCGGCCACCGTGATCGGGTCCGGGATCGCGGCGGCCGAACTCTCACCGGGCGACACCGGCCTGCAGCTGTTCGAGAACGCCGCCGCGACCGCGGCGGGTCTCGCGACCTTCATCCTCATGTTCGGCCCGGTGTCCGGTGCCCACTTCAACCCGGTCGTGTCCCTCCTCGACGCCGCATTCGGGGGCCTGAGGTGGCGCCACGCAGCGTCGTACATACCGGTCCAGGTCGCCGGTTGCGTGGCGGGGGCGATCGTCGCCAACACGATGTTTGCGCTCCCGGCGGTCAGCGTGTCGAACAACCACCGGGCCTCTCCCGCCCATCTTTTCGCCGAGGTGATCGCGACCCTCGGGCTGCTCCTCGTGATCTTCTCGCTGGCCCGCACCCGCCGCGGGAACCTCGCTGCCGCGGCGGTCGGCGCCTACATCGGGGCCGCCTACTTCTTCACCAGCTCGACCAGCTTCGCCAACCCGGCGATCGACATCGGGCGCATGTTCTCAGACACGTTCGCCGGCATCGCCCCCGCTTCGGTCCCGACCTTCGTCATCGCGCAGCTGGCGGGCGCCGCGGTCGCGCTCGGGGTCATTCGCGCCCTATATCCCGACATCACCCCGGAGGAGGCCTCCGAGATCATGCTGCCGCATCATGAGGCGCAACCCGATGGCGAGCTCCCGCCGTCGAGGACGGCAGCGGAGATCCGCTAGCTCTGGCCGATCAGCCGTTCGCGTCCCGAAGCGCTCGCCCGACCTGCTCGATCGTGATCACGCCGGAGAGGCGGCCATCGGCGTCGACGGCCATCAGCGCGCCGAATCGGCGCAGAGCGCGGTTCGAGAGCAGCGAGTCGAGCGGCGCGTCGTCGCGCACCTGGAAGGTGCCGTCGTTCTGCTCGAGCAGTTCGGAGACGAGCGAGGTGGCGCGCGACGTCTCGGGCACCTCGTCGGCGCGGTCGCGGACGACGAGGCCGAGGAACCTGTGCGCCGCGTCGACTACCGGGAACCAGCCCCAGCGGTAGCGGAGGAAGTACTCGTCGAGCGCCCGCTCGACGCTGATCTCGCTCGGGATCGCGACCGGATCGCGGTCCATGACGTCAGCGACGCTGACCCCCTCGATCCGTCCCGAGACACGCGTCTGCATCGCCGCGCCGCGGGCCGAGCCGTTGATCACGAACCCGATCAGCGCCAGCCAGACGCCGGTGAAGACCCGCCCGGAGACCGCCAGCGCGGCGCCGCCGGCGATGAAGAGGTAGGCGAACACCCGACCGAGGTTGGCGGCGAAGCGGGTCGCGGCGGTGCGGTCGCCGGTCCGCCACCAGGCGATCGAGCGGACGATCCTGCCGCCGTCCATCGGGAAGGCCGGCAGCAGGTTGAAGACGAGGACGAGGGCGTTGATCGAGGCGAGCCAGGCGACGGCGGCCAGCGCCCCCGAGGTTTCGGAGTCGCGTTCCAGCACCATCGCCTTGCCGAACTCGTGGGAGCCGCCGATCGCGAGGCCGACGATCCCGAGGATGACGACGATCGCGAGCGTCACCACCGGTCCGCCGATCGCGACCTTGAACTCGGTCGAGGGTCGGTCGGACTCGCGGTCGAGCTGGGCAACGCCGCCGAATATCCAGAGCTGGATGTTGGTGATCCCGATCCCGTGGCGCATCGCGACGAACGCGTGGCCGAGCTCGTGGAGGACGATCGAGGCGAAGAAGCCGAAGGCGCTGACCAGCGCGAGCAGGAACGGCGCCGCCGCCGAGCCGCTCTCGCCGAGGACGTCGCCGAACAGCTGCGAGAGCCAGAAGATGACGAGAAAAAGGACGAAGAACCACGACCAATCGACCGAGATCGGGATCCCGCGGACCCGGAACAGGGTTATCGAGCTGCCGCCGAACATCACAAACCCTCGCGCTCCGCTCGCGGCGCGAAGATCCAGAGATGCACGCTTGCTTGCTCCGCACTCATGCTCAAATGGTAGGTCCCCGGTAGGGTCGCGCACGATGTCGGCGGACCAGGACTGGCTGCGGGGGCTGGTCGAAGAGCTCGAGCGGATCGAGCGGCCCTCCGCTTCAGATGGCGAACGGCGCGCGGCCGAGTGGGTCGTCGCGAAGCTGCGCGAGCTCGGAGCCGAGCCACGGATCGAGGCCGAGGCCGCGCACGGGACCTACTGGTGGCCGCTGGGGATCGGGGCCGCGCTCGGGGCGCTCGGGGGCATCGCCGCGCTGCGCGGGCGCCGTCCGCTCGGGGCCCTCCTGGGCGCCGCCGGCGCGGCCGGGATCGCGGCCGACTTCCCGCCGGGGAAGCGGCCCTTGCGGCGGCTGCTGCCGAAACGCACCGCCTACAACGTCGTCTGCGAGCTCGGGCCGGCGGACGCCGAGCGAACGATGGTGATCCTCGCCCACCACGACGCCGCCCATCCGGGCCTCGTCTTCCACCCGGCCCTGCCGCACGTCGCCGAGCGCCTCGGGCTGATCGAGGGGATGGACACCAGCCCGCCGCTGATGGCACCGGTGGTCGGCGGGCCGATCATGGCGGCCCTCGGGGCGCTGACCGGGAACAGGCTGCTGTCGAAGCTCGGCGTCCTGTTCGGCCTCGGATCGGCGGCGGCGATGGTCGACATCGGCGCCCGGCGCGCGGTTCCCGGCGCCAACGACAACGCCAGCGGGGTCGTCACCCTCCTCGCCGTCGCCCGGCGGCTGGTCGCCGAGCCGCCGCGCGACATCCGCGTGATCCTGCTCTCGGCCGGCGCCGAGGAGTCGTTCAGCGAGGGCATCAGGGCCTTCGGCGAGCGCCATTTCGGCGAGCTGCCCCGCGACAGCACCTTCTTCCTCTCGATCGACCAGGTCGGGTCCGGCCGCCACCTCCTTGTTCTCCGCGGCGAGGGGTTCCTGACGATGCACGAGTACCCGCCGCGGGCGCTGAAGCTGATGGACGGGCTCGCCGGTGAGCTCGGCATCGAGCTCTACCCGAACCTCCGCATCCACAACGGGACCGACGGGCTGGAGCCCGCCGCGGCCGGCTATGAGACCGCCTCGCTGTGCGGCTGCAACGATCTCAAGCAGCCGGGCAACTACCACTGGCCGAACGACGTCTCCGAGCACGTCGAGTTCGGGACGATCGCCGATGCCGTCCGCCTGACCGAGGCCGCGGTCCGCCGCCTCGACGAGCGCTGGCTGTGAGCGCGCAAGGCGCTTTCCGCAATCTGTGCTTTGGGAAAGCGCCTTTGGTCGCCGGCGAGGTGGCGATGAGCAGCGATCCTCGAGGGGTGATCGCCATTTGTCCGCATAGCGGGAGAAATGGCGATCACACCCGCTGAGCGTCGGCACGATGCACCCGATCAGATGCCCAGGCGGCGCCCCGGAACAGGGTCCGGCAGCGTCCTCACCGGCGAGAGCGAAGTCCGACCGCAAAGTCGGATTTACGCTCTATAGAGTCCGGCCTCGTGCCCACACACGACGTCCTGGTCATCGGCGCCGGCCTCGCCGGCCAGCGCGCGGCTCTCGCCGCCGCCGAGCAGGGGGTCTCGGTGGGGATTCTGAGCAAGGTGCACCCCGTCCGCTCGCACTCGAACGCCGCCCAGGGCGGGATCAACGCGGCGCTCAACCCGGGCGACTCCTGGGAGTCGCACGCGTTCGACACGGTCAAGGGGTCCGACTACCTCGGCGACCAGGACGCGATCGAGGTGATGTGCCGGGAGGCGCCGGAGGAGATCCTCCACCTCGAGCACCTCGGGGTCACCTTCCACCGCAACGAGGAGGGCAAACTCGGGACCCGCGCCTTCGGCGGCGCCTCGGCCGCCCGGACGTACTACGTCGCCGACATCACCGGCCAGGCGATCATGCACGTCCTCTACGAGCAGCTGATGAAACACGCCGACTCGGTCGCCCGCTATGAGGAGTGGTTCTGCACGGCGCTGGCGATGGACGAGGAGGGCGAGTGCTGCGGCGTCGTCACCCGCAACATCGCCGACGGCTCGATGGAGCTGTTCCGGGCGAAGGCCGTGATCCTCGCCTCGGGCGGCAACGGCCAGGTCTGGAAGCCGACGACGAACGCCCTGATCTGCACCGGCGACGGGATCGCGATGGCCTACCGCGTCGGCGCGAAGCTGATGGACATGGAGATGATCCAGTACCACCCGACGACGCTCGCGGGCAAGGGCTTCCTGATCACCGAGGGGGCCCGCGGCGAGGGCGCCCACCTGCTCAACGCCAGGGGCGAGCGGTTCATGGAGCGCTACGCCCCGAACAAGATGGAGCTCGCCTCGCGCGACGTCGTCTCCCGCGCCGAGCAGACCGAGATCAACGAGGGGCGCGGCTTCCCCGACGGGACGGTCGCCCTCGATATCACGGTGGTGCCGAAAAAGCGGATCCACGAGGCTCTGCGCGAGATCGTCCTCGTCGGCCGCGACTTCGCCGGGGTCGACATCACCCGCGAACCGATCCACATCAAGCCCGGCAACCACTACACGATGGGCGGGGTCAAGACCGACGTCGACGGCCGCACCGACATACCCGGCCTCTACGCGGCCGGCGAGGTCGCCTGCGTCTCCGTTCACGGCGGCAACCGGCTCGGCGCCAACTCGCTGCTCGACACCCTGATCTTCGGCCGCCGCTCCGGCGTCGACGCCGCCGGGCGGGCGAAGCGGATGGACGCCCCGCGGCCCTCCCGCGGCGCGCTCGAGACCGAGGAGGAGGCGATCGCCGCGATCTCCTCGCGCGAGAAGGGATCCGGCCGGCGGGTTTCGGAGATCAAGCTCGAGCTCGGGACGGAGATGGACGCCAAGGTCGCCGTCTTCCGCGACGAGGCCGGGATCCAGGAGGCGCTCGACACCGTGCGCCGCCTCAAGGAGGAGGCCGAGACCGCCTACATCGACGACAGGGGCAGCGTCTTCAACCAGGATCTGCTCGGCGCGATCGAGCTCGGCTACATGCTCGACAACGCCGAGTGCACCTGCGTCGGCGCGCTCGAGCGCAGGGAGAGCCGCGGCGCCCAGTACCGGACCGACTTCCCCGAGCGCAACGACGACGAGTGGCTGAAGCACATCGACCTTCAGCTCGGCGACGACGGGCCGGAGATCTCATACTCAGAGGTGACGATCACCCAGTGGGAACCCGAAGAGAGGACGTACTGAGCGCATGCGAAGCGAGCATCCATATCTGATTCCCTGCGAGCGGAGCATGCGCGAAGAGGCGGTGATCTAGGAAGATGGCCGAGTACACGCTGAAGGTCCGCCGGTTTCAGCCCGAGAGCGGCGAGGGCCCCTACTGGGAGGAGTTCGACGTCGAGCTCGACCCCTCGCTATCGGTTCTCGACGGGCTGCTCCAGGCGAAGGACCGCGACGACGGCTCGCTCTCGGTCCGCTGCTCGTGCCGGGCGGCGATCTGCGGCTCCTGCGGGATGAAGATCAACGGCCAGTCCGGCCTCGGCTGCAAAACCCAGATCGGCGAGGCCCAACAGTTGGCAAACAAGATGGCCGGCGCAGCCAACGGTGCGGGAAGCGGCCCCCGGACGCAGGAGGCCGGCGAGGACACGCCCGGACGCGAGGCAAGCGGCGGCACGCCCGGACGCGGGAGCGAGGCCGGTGAGGTCCTCCCCGGCACGCCCGGACGCGAGGCGGTCGGCGCCGCCCCCGGACGCGGGAGCGAGGGCGGATCCATATCTGATTCCTCCGCCCTCGCGGGAGCAGAGGAGGCGGCGCCCATTGTCATCGAGCCGATGGGGAACATGCCGGTGATCAAGGACCTGATCACCGACATGGAGTCGACGCACTGGACCAAGATCCGCCGCGTCACCCCGTGGCTCCTGCCCCACGGCGACCCGCCCGAGCGCGAGTACGTGGTCGAGCCGGAGTCGATGATCGACATCACCCAGTCGATGGCCTGCATCCAGTGCGGGGCCTGCGTCTCATCCTGCCTCTCGATGGAAGCCGACCCCGACTTCATCGGCCCGGCCGCCCTGGCCAAGGCCTACCGCTTCGTCGGCGACCCGCGCGACGCTGAGACCAAGGAGCGCCTCCACGACCTCGCCGAGGATCCGCACGGGATCTACGACTGCACCCACTGCTTCAGCTGCATCGACGCATGCCCGAAGGGGGTGGCGCCGATGGACCAGATCATGCGTCTGCGCCGCCTTGCGGACGAGGACCAGATCCAGGACCCGAACAACGGCGCCAACCACGTCCACGCCTTCGTCAAGATGATCGAAAAGAAGGGGACGAACGACGAGGCGCTGCTGATCCAGGAGTCCTACGCGCCGGGCATCAAGGGCAAGCTGAAACCGAGCAAAGAGGCGATCAAAGGCCTGCTCAACTCGCTGCCGACGGTGCTGCGGGCGATCAGGAGCGGCAAGGCCCGCTCGCTGTCGAAGCTGATTCCGGGCATCCACCCGAAGCTCCCCGACGGCGCCCAGGACGAGGTCAAGGCGATCTACGCGCACGCCGAGGACCACCGGGATGAATTCAACATCTACATCACGGGCGAGGAGGACGTCGAGCCGGAGCCCGACGAGACCAGAGCGGAGGAGATCGCATGAAGCTCGCCTACTGGCCCGGCTGCGTCTCGCGCGGCTTCACGACCGAGCTCCACGGCTCGATGGCGATCGTCGCCGAGCGGCTCGGGATCGAGCTGGTCGAACTCGACCGCGCCAACTGCTGCGGCGCCGGGATCATCGCCGAGCACAACCAGGAGCTCGCCGACACGCTCAACGCGCGCACCTTCGCGCTCGCCCAGCAGACCGGCCTGGCGATGATGAACATCTGCTCGACCTGCCAGGGCGCCCAGTCGGAGTGCCAGCAGCGGCTCGACGCCGACTCCGCCTACCGCGCCCACATCAACGAGGTGCTGAGCGGCCAGGGCCTCTCCTACGAGAAGGACAGGGACGGCTGGACCAACAAGAACTTCCTCTGGCTGCTGGTCGAGGATTACGGGCTCGACAGGCTGCGCGACCAGGTGGTGCGGCCGCTCTCGGGCCTGCGGGTCGGCCCGTTCTACGGCTGCTATGTGGTCCGGCCCAAGGACCGGCTCGGGTACGACGAGTACCCCGACCGCGACATCTACCTCGAGAAGGTGATCGAGGTCCTCGGCGGAGAGGTCGTCGAGTACGACGGCGCGCGCAGGTGCTGCGGCTTCCCGGTGATCACGATGAACCGCGAGACCTCGCTGCGGCAGTCGGGCACCCACGTCGGCGACGCCCTCGATGCCGGCGCCGACTGCCTCGTCACCCCCTGCCCGCTCTGCCACCTGAACCTCGACATGCAGCAGCCGGAGGCGGCCAAGATCGTCAACCGCGACCTCGGCCTCGCCGTCCTCCACCTGCCGCAGCTGGTCGGGCTGGCGCTCGGCGCCGAGCCCAAGGAGCTCGGCATGAAGCGCCACATCGCCTCGACCAAATGGGTCGAGGAGCGGCTCGCGGCGGTCCCCGCCTAGGACCGCCGCGGCGCGCGCTGCCCCTTCCTCACTGGTCGAATTTCTTGCCCTGGTGGCCTTTGGCGTAGGCGCAGCGGAAGATCTCCGGCTGGCCGACGGGCTCCCCTCCGGCGAACCCGCCGATGTTGTGGTTGTCGTAGATGGTGACGTAGTCGAGGGTGGCCGGCAGCGGGTCGGCCGGGTAGGGGACCGGGTCCGGTTCGCCGAGTGAGGCGTTGCCGCGCGACCCGACCGTCACCCCCTCCGAGCCGGCGGCGGCGGAGCCGGCGGTCACCGTGAACAGGTCGGAGGTCATCTCGCGCCTGTCCTTGATCCCGTATTTGGGTTCGGGAACTTCGTCGGCCGCCGAGGTGACGTAGTTGTCGTCGATGGTGCTCTCCAGCTTCGCCCGTTTCGCGGCGCCGATCAGCTGCGCCGCGCTCGGCAGCCAGCCCCCTTCCCGCGCGCACATCTGCGTCGCGTAGAGGTAGTTGTTTTTCCCTTTGTCCTGGGGCGGGATCGGGAACGGGGCGCTTTCCAGGCACCAGGTGCCGAAGTCCACCGCGTTCGGGATCGGGCAGCTCACCTGGAGCTTGCTGATCTTCAGCTTCTGGGCGTGTAGCTGGCGCTTGACCTTGAGCAGCGCGTGCCGCTGGCCGGCGGGGGCGCTCCCGCCCATCGAGAAGACGAGGGCGAGGATCGAGGCCACAAGCGCGCCCGCCGCCAGCAGCCGGGCAACCGGGTCCTGCAGTCCGACAGATCCTTCAGGTCGTGCGGGATTCATCAGCGATACCTCCCTGACGTGTTCGAGTTGTATGCGAGCCGGCGCCTGCTGCGGCGCGGGCGTGAGCTTCCGATCGCGGCCGCGGCGATCGCGAGGATCACCGCGAGCACCGGCCCGTAGAAGTAGTTGTGGCCGCCGCCGCCCGCCCCCTCGCCGGGGACCAGCGCCGTCATGCTGTGCTGCTGCTCGTAGGCCTCCTCCTCCTCCTCTTCTTCCTGAGTCACCTGCGCCGTGCCGCTCGGCGGCGTCGGCTGCAGAACCGCGGGCGGCGGTGGCGGCACGATCGGCACCGGCGCACTCGGCTCCGGCTGGGGGGCGAAGAACGGGGTGAAGGCGAGCGGGGTCACCACCGGCGGCGGCGTCGGCTTGGCGGCCGGGGAAGCCGCCGGCGGCGGGATTGCGGGCGGCGGCGGAACCGGCGGCAGCGGCGCCGGCGCGGGCGCCGGCGCTGGACTGGGCGGCGGCGGGGGCGGCGGAGGTGTATGGGCGGCTCTGGTCGGCGGGTGACGCAGGGGCACGGTTCCGCACGGGCGCTCGGCGGTGCCGGCGAAAACCCTCACCTTCTCCGAGTAGCTGAGGCCGCCCGAAGAAACAGTGACCGTCGTAGTCCCGGCGTTGAAGGTGCAGAGCAGGCCAGAGGTGTTGCTCAGCACCGGGTGGCCGTCGACCAGGAGGACGTTGCGCGGGTTCGGCGAGGCGGGATCCTGCTCGACGAAGTCGGCGATGTCGGGCTCCGAGGAGGTGAACGTGTACTCCGGGAAGAGCCCGGTCGCGCAGCGAGCACCATGGCATTCGGTCGGGATCGGGACGTACGGGTCGGGCCTGATTTCCTCACAGTCGCTGGGAGCCCCGGTGCCGATGCACTCTGCGCCGGCCCGCGGCCGGCGGGCGAGCGCGTCGAACAGCGCCGGCTGGCTGCGCCGCAGCAGGGTCCCGTCCGTCGCGTCGAGCGCGAGGCTGCCTATGTTCGGGATCAGGCGGACGCTGACCGGCGCGACGTTGGTGCTCGGATTCCGTTGCGAGACGTCGATCGAGCCGAGCAGGAAGCCGGCGGCGCCGACGTAGTCGAATTCGTTGGCGAATTTGGGTGCGACGTACCCGAGAGCGCCGTTGCCGAATGCCGGCACCGAGCGCCCGGCGGCGGTCAGCGAGTAGGTCCGGTTCTGTTCCGGATAGTCGAAGAAGTACGCGGAGGCCCCGGTCGGCGGCCCGGCGGGCTGGGGGCAGCCGGCGGGGGCGATCCCGCGGGTGATGATCGGCTTCACCTGGGCGGCGTCTTCGGCAGAGTTCGGCGCGATGCCGCCGAGGTCGCGGGCGCCGACCACGATCGCCGGGGTTCCCTGGGCGCCGGCGGCGTCGAGCTGGTCCGCGAGCCAGCAGCGTTGGGCCCCGCCGAGCGTCGGCGCGGAGTAGTCGAGGACGATGACGCGGACCGTCCCCCCCGCTCCCGCCGACGCGAACGAGTAATAGGCGGTCCCGAGCCCCGCCTGGGAGACGGGGACGACGCCGGGGCCGGGGGACGAGGTCCCGAGCGGGGCCCCGTAGCCCGAGAAGGCGCTGAGGAAGGTCGAGAGCGAACCCGAGCGGTCGAGGTCGCTCGAGTCGGCAGCCGCGTAGACGGGCAGCGAGCCGGCCGCCGAGGCGAGCCGCCGCGCGTAGGCGGACTCCTCGCGCCCGAACGCTGTCGGGGAGAGGGTCGCAGCGAGCCGTTCCGCGAAGGTCGGGCCGCCGGGGGCGACGCTGGCGCCGGTATAGAGGAAGGCGCGGAGGCCGGTGATCCCGGCCGCCGTTCCGACGGTGGTACGGAGCCAGCGATCGGGCGCGATGCCGGTGGCGGCGAGGTCCGCGCATGGTCCCGCACACTGGACGTGGCCGCCGACAGCGAAGTTGACGGTCCCGGCGGGGACCCCGATCGGCGTCGTCGCGGCGTTCGCAGGAGCCGCCGCCGCCGTTCCGTAGCGCATCACGTCCGCCGTCTGCACCGCCTTGCCCGAGTGTTCGATGTTCGTTCCAGTTTCGCCGCCGACCATCCAGCCGCCGCTGCCGTCGGGACTGACGAGCATCGCGAGGGTCGGGGACGGACGCGTGGGCAAGTCGTATGCATTCCAACCGCCCGCTGACCTGGGAATCGGGAATCGGCCGTGCTGTTCGTCGCGCCACCCCGTCGCGGTCTGGCGCGCGAGGTTGCTCGATTCAGGAAGGCGGTAGGGATGGGTCAGCAGCGGCGCCTGGCCGGGCGGAGGTTGGTTTTCGATCTGTTCTCTGTCGGTTTCGATGCCGACTTCGGGGCCGACCGAGATCAGCGCCCGGACCTGCCCGCCTTCGCGCACCGCGGCGAGCGCGACCGGCTGCTGCCCGAGCGTGCCCCCGGCCGCCGGCTGCCACGGCGCTCCGGGGCCCTGGCGCTCGATCGCCGCGGTCGCGCTTTCGTGCGAGAGGAGGGCGATCACCGCGCCCCCGTCCGGGAGCCCGGCGACCAGCTGGGGCACGGCGACTTCCCCGGCTTCGTTCACGACCGCTCGAAGCGCCTGATCGGCGGATTGTTCGACCCTCCAGCCGGAGCCGTCGTTGACGAGGACGCCACCGGTGTAGAAGAGTTCATTGACGGGGTATTTCCAGGTGATGAAGGCTTCGCCGCCGGCGAACGCGATCGATGTCAGGTTCGCTTCCGGCGGTACGCCCGGCGGCAGCGATTCCCTGACCCAGGTTCGCGAGTAGCTCAGCAGCAGTCCCTGCTTGCCGATCGCGTAGCCGCGATTGGGGTTGCCCGGATCGAACGCGATCCCGGTGAAGTTGCCGGTAACCAGATCGGGCGGCTCGCCCGGGTCGGGTTCCCAGAGCTGCGTAGCCCGCCGCCAGAGCCACATTTCGGCTTCGTCGCCGACCGCATACGCTTCGTCGGGGGTGGGCCAGGCGACGCCGCGGAGGGTCGGTTTGGCCCGTTTGCCCGAGCCGGTGAGGAGGAATTCGGGTTCCCAGCCGACTCCCGGGGTATAGCGCGCAACCTGGCCGAGTTCGCCGACCGCGAGCGCTTCGGAGCCGAGCGCTCCGACCGCGGCACCCGGCTCCGGCGCGATCGCCGTGAGCGGGCGTCGGAACGGCACCGGCCAGGGTTGGAGATTGTCGGGTTCGGGATTCCGCGTCACGTGGAGCGGCGGGAGGTCGCCGAGCCAGCCGTCGTCGGGGGCATCGAAGGCCGCGCCTTCCAGGGTCCCGCTTTCGCCTCCGGCGAGCGGGATCCGGACGAGGGAGTTGCCTTCGAGGCTGAGGATCGCGCCCTCGCCGACGCCGGTCACGACCCTGCGGCCATAGGGTTCCGAGGAGCCGTTCGGCGGCCAGGCGAAACTGCGGCCGGGCCCCGCGGGGAGTTCGGAGCCGGCAAGCGGATAGGTGCAGAACCCGGACGGGGTCGCGAGGTCGCACCACGATGCGACGACTTCGCCTTTTGCGAGGTCGTAGTAGGCCGTGGCGTCATAGCTTTCGCCGCCGACCGAGAGCCGGGCGTCGAACCAGACTCCGGCGCCGCTGACCGTGAGCGCCTGGCCGTTGGCGCTGGCGGCGACCAGGACGCCCGCCGGTTCGGCCTGCGCGAACCGAGACCCGAGCGAGCCGTCGGGCCCCAGCGATTGCTGCCGCCAGACCGTTTCCGAGCCGCCGGTCTCGCGGCGGAAGAGCTCGATTCCCTCTTCGGGCGCCGCCCCCCGAGCCAGAAGCCACGCGTCGCCGCCGGCCGCGTCGATCGCGAGCACCGTGAAGCCCGGCGGCGGCGGCTGGCAGGGACCCGGTTCGACCCCGACGCAGATGCTCTCGCGCGCCCAGACGCCATCGACCCCGGAGAGGATGGCTTTGGGGGGGGAACCGGGCGCGGTCGTCGGAACCACCAGCGCCCGGGTCGCGCCGCCGGAGGCTTCCTGGGCAGACAGCAACGGCGCCCCTGAGCTGAACGGTCCGGGAAGGAAGAATTCGCCCGGGCCGAACAGTTCTTCGGGAGGTTCCGCCACTTCGCGCGGCGTCCCGCCGGGATCCCGAACGATCAACAGCCCATATCGTTCGTCTTCTTCTTCTTCTATCGGTCTTTCCCCCCTGGCGAAAAGGACGATGCCCCCGCGCGGCGTCGTCCTGCCGGCGTCGGGGCCTTCGGCCAACACAAGGCTCTCGATCGGCTGGTTCGCCGCGCTGAGGGGCTGGGGCAGCGTTTCCCAGGCGCCGGCATCGGTGTATTTCGCGAGGGTCGACCCGGTTTTCGTCGTCGCCCAAACCTCACCCGGTGACTCCAGAGGGGAGCCGCCGAGGAAGGCTTTCGTCGGCGCCCCGAAGGATGGTTGGGCAACGAGTTCGCCCGGTGCAGCGCCGGCCCCGACCGCGCTCATCAGAGCGACGACGACGAGTACAGCGCCGCAGCAGATCGCGAACAGCGCCCTCATTTCGCCCCCGCCTTCGTCACCGGGTGGACCTGGAGGTCGAGCTTGGTCGGCCACCGATCGGGGTCGAGGCGAAGCCTGATCCTCTGGCGTCCCTTCGCCATCGTGTAGCGCCTGGTCGCGGCGACGGTATGGCCCCGGCGCTTGGCGACGAGTTTGACCTTCGACTTTTCCCGCAGGGTGAAGCTGAGCTCGATGATGCGGCCGCCGATCAGGTGCTGGGTGACCTTCGAGTAGAGCGGGGGCGTGCGCGGCCCGGTCCTGATCCCCCCTTCTTCCGGCCGGAGCGGAATTTCCGGCGCCAGGTAGGCGCCGGAGTTGTCCTCGGGCAGCGAGACGGGGGGCACGCTGGGCAGGCTCGCGTCGGGAGGACGGATGCTGATCAGGGTGTGCATCGCGGGCTCGGTGTCCTGCGGCAGGTCGGGGCCGAGGTGAAACAGCCATCCCGCTTTCGTCCCCACCCAGCACTGTTCGGCCGCGGCGCACTCGATCGCCGTGGTTTCGCCTTTCGGCCCGACGCCTTCGCCTTCAGGGGGAAGCGTCACCGCCGGATCGACCGTCCCGTCGGAGTGGACCAGCGCGAGCCTGGCCGGCGGGGTGCCCAAATCGGTGGAGTGCCGGAACCCGACCCAGACGGCGTTGCTGCCCGGTTCCACCGCGATGTCGCCGACCCTGTCGCCGGGGCTGAAGGTGCTGGAGGCGTCGCTCAGATGGACCTGTTCGAATCCAGGATCTCCCAGGCGCAGCACGGTGATCCCCGCGGGGGCGGCTTCCGACCCCGAGACCCCCCACAGCGCCTGATCGTCGCCGGCGAGGAGGAAGCCTCCGAGCTGTGTCGGCTTTGCCCCCGGGCCGCCGTAGGAGATCGGTGCGGTCGGGACCTGGGGAAGGAAGGCGGGAACGGTGCCGGGGAGGATCCGGTGGATGAAGTACGGCTGGCCGGGAGGCTCTCCGGGGGCGACGTCGTCTTCGCGAGCTCGAACCCCCTCGTAGAGGGCTCCCCGGTGATAGGCGAGGCTGACCACTTCTCGGCCCGGGTCTTCGATCAGTTCCGGCTGCGGTTCGGTCAGCGAGGGGAAATCGGTCAGCGACAGCCCGTTCCAGTAGAGGTGGAAGGCGCCGACGTTGACGGTCCCGGGAAGCCGTTTCCCGGCGAACCAGCATTCGTCCGGGCCGAGGCAGGCGGCCGCGTTCATCGTCAGGTAGGAGCCGGCAACTCCGATCGGCTGCGCGTAGGAGGCGATGATTTCGTCGCCGGAGAAGTGACAGAGCGAGATCGAAGGATTCGCCTTCACTTCCGTTTCCTGGCCGAGCTGCTGGTCCGACACGGTCCAGAAGTCCGTCGGGCCGGCCCAGGCAATCCGACCCTGGGCACCGCCGCATACCGTCGAGTAGAGGTACCACCCGGTGCCGTCGTAGGCGTAGACCCCGGCCGGCATCCCGCCGTTGCCGCCGCTGATCAGCACGCACCGGTTCGGCTGCCAGCACTGGATGTCGCCGATCGCGCCGAGGGCGGTCCGCCCTTCCGGGCCGAGCGGCTGCTCGGAGCGCCATTCCGCGGCGTCGGCCGGAGCCGCCGCCGGCGCGAGTGCGAGGACGGCGAGGACGAGTGCAAGCCGGATCACCGGCGCCTCCCCGGGTGGGCGCGGAACCGAACCTCGAGCTTGCCGTGGAGGGTTCTCCCCCTGCGGGCGTGGAAGGAGACGAACGCCGTCGCGTAAAGGCCTTCCCGACTGTGGGCCAGGCGGCGGAAGGGGCCTCGGAGGCCGAGGGTCATCTTCACCGGCCGGCCGGCCTTCGCCGGGGCCTGCGCTGCCGCAAGGCGGCTTGGCCGGCGACCGACCGCGACCGGGGCCCTGGCGCTGGCGCTGAGCTTCCCGCGGGAGGGCGCGATGACGACCAGTCTCACCCCGCCGTTCGGTAGGGATTGGGCGCTTAGGACCAGGCGCCGCCGCGCCTTCACCTTCCTTCTGCCCGTGGGCGGGATCGCGACGGTTCCGGGCGCCGGCGGACCCGCGTCGTCGCTGATCGTGAAGACGTCACTGCTGTCGTTTCCGTCCCCTGCGACCAGGTTCGCGGCGGTCGAGGCGAAGGCGACCACGTGGCCGTCGCGGTCGAGACCCGGGGAGACCGTTCCGTTCCCGTTTTCGGCTCTTTCAGTTTCTGCCTTGGCCGGCGCCGGCAGCGAGGCTTCCGCGTCGCCGCCGATCCCGTGCGTGAGGCGCTGGAGGGACTCGGTTTCGAGATCGATCAGGTAGAGCTCGGTGAGGCCGAGCTGGGCCGGCGGCTGGGTCAGCAGGTTCGGGGGGGCGAGCGGGAACAGCTGACGCCCGGTGGTGAATGCGATCCGGTCGGCGTCGGGCGAGATCGCCAGGTCCCAGATATGGCCGTTGTACCGGATGTAGTTGGGTTTATTCACCACCTCCCCTTCGTCCAGGGGGTCGATCGGGACCTGCCGGGTCAGCCGGCGGATCGCCGCGTCCCTGGTCAACCCGGGCGACATGTTCACGAGGAAGACGTTGGCGGCCTCGTCAGGATTTCCGATAAGGGCGACGGTGCGCCCGTCCTCGCTGAGCTGAGGGATGCCGTCGATGCGTTGGAGACCCAGCCATCCGGTTGCGGAGTTGTTGTTATGGGTGTGATTGCTGATGATTCCCGGGAAGGGGCCCTGACAGGGCGGGTCGGAGAGCACCCCGTCGGCGGGGCAGCCCGGGGCCAGGGGGTCACCGCCGCCGACGATCCGCCGGGTCGGGGCGCCGGGCCCGTCGGCGACCCGCCGCCAGAGCGGCTCGTCGTAGGGCTGAAGGTTTCTTTCGTCGAGGGCTTCGATCGCGGCGGCCTCGTCGCTGAGCAGCGGCACCTGCTCGGGCAGATGGGCTCCGATCCAGGCGACGGTCGTGCCGTCGCCGCTGATCGCCGCCCCGACGAGCAGTTCCAGGGCGGGCTGGCTCAGAACCGCGCCCCCCGGGACCGGCACACCGGGTTCCATCTCGCCGGTTTCCGGGTTGCGGCGGGCACTGACGAGCATGGTCTGCTCGGTGTCGAGGTCGCGCAGGTAGACCTGGCCGCCGTTGACGAAGGCGACCCGGCGCCCGTCGGCGCTGAGGGCGACGCGAGGGGACGCGAGCGACTGACCCGGAAGGGCGGCGAGAGAGTCGTCCTGCGCCGACGCCAGCTCGTATGTCGGCGGCTCGGTCGAGGTGTCCGCGACATAGACGTCTTCGGAGTTCGGGACGGTGTCGTGGGCCGGATCGAGCGGCGCTTTGGTCGTGAAGCTCACGTAGCGGCCGTCGGCGGATATCGAGGGGTCGTGCGGGGCGTTTTTCTGCTGTTCCTGAGTTACCGGCTGGAACGGGTCTCCGGTCGCGACCCGCGAGATGGTTTCGGTTTCGAGATCGGCTTTGAAGATGCCGGACCGGCCTTCTTCGAGCGTTCCCTCGAACGCGACGTAGCGGCCGTCGGCGGAGATCGCGGGGGCGGCAGCCCATTCGGCCTGTTCGGGGACCGTCCTCGAGATCAGGCGGATCGGGCCGAAGGCCGCGTCGGCCGCAGGAGCGGTGGCGAGGGCCGTGATCAGGGCAAGGAGGCCCACCGTCGCGATCGACCGCCGCCTTCTCATCGAACCCGCACCCCCTTGAAGCGGCGGAGGACGCGGTTGCCGGCGCGGTCCTCGGCGCTGACGAGTATCCGGAAGCGACCGGCGTGCTGGTAGCGGTGGCTGAACCGTGAGCCGCCGTGGGCGCTCTTCCCGTCGCCGAACCTGACCTTCGTACTCTTCGCCTTCAGGCCGGAGTCGGGATCCCTGATCCGGATCAGCGCCCGACCGCGGCGCACCCTGAGCCTGACGCTCGGCGGCTGGCCGTCGACCATCAGCCTCGCCCGTTTGCTCAGCGTCTGCTGGCCGAGCCTGTCGGAGGCGAGGACCTGGGCCCGAATGACTCCGTTGCCGAGCTGCGACGGACGGGGTCGGAACCAGCGCCGGCCGAGACCCGCCCTGACGACCCTGCCATCGAGCAGCACCGAGTATGAGAGGTCGCCCACCCCGGTGACCGGTGGCTGCCAGCGGAGCTTCACCTGCCTCGGCTTGACCCAGCCGCCGGCCGACCGCAGCAGGAACGATGCGGGCTTGCTCCCGACACGATCGACGACGATCTCGTACCGGCCCGGCTCGCCCTGGCGGAACGCGACGAGGGCGTCGCCCTGTCCCGATCCTCCGATCGCGAGCCCTTCGACCGGCCCGGCGAGGGCGCCCGAGACCAGCGCCGTCTGGGCCGCGCCCGAGGAAGATTCCTGTCGCACCGCGACCACTTCGTTCCCCGCCGGATCATGGGACTGGTAGGCGACCACCCCCCCGCCCTTCGGGTCGACCGCGACCACCGCCCTGTCCCCCGGCTCGCCGGGGGACCCCGCCGGGGTTTTCACGCCGACGATCGCGCCCTGGTCATTGAGCCCCACCTGCTGCAGCTGGGAGCCCGCCATGTACGCGAGGCGCATCGAGCCTTCGGCGCCTCCGCCGTCGGTCACCGCCACGTCCGGCGGCCCCAGACCGCCGGGGGGAAGGGACGCCTGGGAGGCGTTGGCGACCACGGGGCCCGTCAGCGTCCCCGCGGTGAGGGAATCGCTCGATTGCAGCGAGTTGACCAGTACCCGGCCACTCAGCGGCGAGTTGGGCGCGTTCGCCATCCTGAAAGCGACCCGGACCTGGGCGAATTCGCTGACCGCGATCGAGACCGCGTTGGCATCCGCCGTGACCGGCCTGCCGTTCCAGGTGGCGGGGCTCGCTTCCAACACAGGTCCCGGCGTCGTGCCGAACACACGGCGCAGCCAGATCCGGTCGGTGCGGGTCTGGTCGGGCTCCTGCCAGGCGACTGCGGCACTGCCGTCCTCGGCGATGTCGACCACCGGGCCGTTCGTCGGGGTGGGCGAGCGCACCGAGCTTTCGGGGTTGCGATTGACCGCCCCGAGGCGGGCCCAGCGGTCGCCCCGCCAGCGGGCGAGGCGGAATTCGGCCATGATGTCGCCCGGTCGGAGCTGCACCGCGGTCCTGAAAGGGCTTTCTTTGTCGATCGTGGTCAGCCCTTCGAATCCGTAGTTGATCGCCCGGTAGGCGACGATCGCCTGCCCCGGGAGCGTGCCGGCAACCGAGGGATCGACGCCGATTGCCCGACCGACGTTGGGATCGATCGGCAGCGACGGGCCGAAGCTTTCCGCGCCGCGCTCGATCTTCGCCGAGAAGAGGCCGTACTGGATCTTGCCCCCGACGGTCGCGATCTCCGTGTCCCAGACGACCAGCAGTTCGCCCCTCGTTCCGGCGGCAATCCTCGGTTCGGTCGCCGGATACGGCTTGTCCCAATCGACTCGGATCGGGCCACTCCAGCGACCGCCGACGAAGCGCGCGGCGAAAACGTGGGGAACGCCGTCCACAGCTTTGACCCAGACGATCCCTCCGGACCCGTCCTGAGCCATTGCGACGCCGCCGAATTCGGCCACTTCGGAGCTGGGGCCGTCGATCGTCACCGGGGCGGTGATCACCGCCCCGGCAGGCGCTGCGCCGCCGAGCAGGGCGCCGGCGACGGCGACAATCACCCACAAGGCGGGCCCCCTGCGGCTCAGCGCCAACCCCATCGATGCCGGTTTCCGAGCCAGGATCCGCGGAACTCGCGCTTCTGTCGGCGGCGCTTGAACTGGGACTTGACCCGGCGCACGCACCTTCCCCGCGCTTTCTTCCTCTTCAGCTTCTTGCATTTCGCGAGCGCCCGCGCCTTCGCTGACTTTTTCGATTTCGGCTTCGGCGTCGTTTCCCCGACTTCGACCGCTTCGGAGACCTGGGCTTCACCTTCGGTTGAGACCCGGTTGAACGTGGCGATGACTTCGTGCGTCGTGTTCATCGTCACGATGCAGTGGTTCGTACCGTCGACCGTTCCAGGACAGGCCGACCACACCACCGGTTCCGTGCCGGTGCCGGAGGTGCCGGTCAGCCTGACGACCGCTTCGTGGTCGAAGCTCGCCTGGCAGGTGCCGCCGCAGCCGATCCCGGCCGGCGCACTCGAAACATGGCCCAGGCCGGCTCCGCTTTTCGTCACCTTGAGCAGATGTTGTTCGAGCCCGAAGCTGGCCCGAACTTCCTTCGCGCTGCTCATCGTGACCCGGCATTCGTTTTCGCCGACGATGGTTCCGCAGCCGAGCCACACAACCGGCTTGGTGTTGGGACCGGATGAGCCCGCGAGCGTCACATCCGCCCCCCCTTCATATTCCGCATCGCAGTCTTCGCCGCATTCGATGCCTCCGGGGGAGCTGGTGACCGTACCCGTGCCGCTGCCGACCTTGGTCACGAGGAGATGCTGCTCGCCGAGGGAGAACGTCGCGGTCGCCGCCTTCGCAGCGTCCATCGTCACTTCGCATTCGTTCGAACCGTTCACCGTGCCGGGGCAGCTCTCCCAGACGACCGGGCTGGTGCCGGCGTCCGGGGTGCCGGTCAGCCTGACCAGGGTGCCGTGACTGAAGCCGGCTTCACAGGTCGTATTCGCGGTACATGCGATCCCGACCGGCGTGCTGGTGACGTTGCCCGACCCGTTGCCGTCCGTGGTCACGGTCAGCTTGCGTTGGACGAGGTTGAACAATGCTCTCGCTTCCTTCGCTTCGTCAACCTTGACTTCGCATTCGTCTGCGCCGTTCACGGTGCCCGGGCAGCTTTCCCAGACCACCGGCTGAGAGTTGGCCCCGGGGACGCCCGAGAGGGTCACTGTCGCGCCGTGATCGAAGCTGGCCTGACAGGCGCCGCCGCCGCCGCAGTTGATGCCCGACGGCGTGCTGGTCACGGCGCCCGGGCCCGCGCCGTTCCTCGTCACCTTGAGCAGGTGCTGTTCGGGTCCGAAGGTCGCGGTCACGGTCTTGTCTTCGTTGATCGTCAGTTCGCACTGATTGGCGCCGACGATGCTGTCGCAGCCGCTCCACGAGACCGGCCCCGAGCCTCCTTCCGAAACACCGGTCAGGGTGACGATTTCTCCTTCTTCGAATTCCGCTGCACATCCGGATTCAGCTCCACAATCGATTCCGGAGGGCGAGCTCGTCACGGTCCCGCTGCCCGTCCCCGCTTTGATCACCGTCAGCCGGGCGCGGCTGAGGTTGAAGGTCGCGATCGCTTCCTTCGCTTCGTTCAGCGTCACTTCGCACTGGTTGGAGCCGTTGACCGTTCCCGGGCATGTGGTCCAGGCGACCGCTTTCGAGTTGGGGCCCGGCGCGCCGCTCAGCTTGACCAGGGTGCCATGGTCGAAGTTGGACTGGCAGGTCCCGCTCGTGCAGCTGATTCCCGAGGGCGCGCTGGTCACCGTGCCGGTCCCGGTGCCGTTCAGGCTCACCTTCAGCAGGTGCTGTTCGAGGTTGAAGGTCGCGATCGCTTCCTTCGCCGCGTCGAC
>DATBHH010000024.1:0-25366 GCA_036557525.1 Solirubrobacterales bacterium
CTTCGCCAGGGCGCTGCTGGCGGAGCCACGGATACTGATCCTCGACGAGGCGACCTCGAACGTCGACGTGCGGACCGAGAAGACGATCGAGCGCGGCCTCGAGCGGCTGCTCGCCGGCCGCACGGCGATCGTCATCGCCCATCGCCTCTCGACGATCCGGCGGGCCGGCAAGATCGTCGTCCTCGACGGCGGCCGTGTCGCCGAGGCCGGAACTCACGAGGAGCTGATTGCCTCCGGCGGCGCCTACGCTCGCCTCTACGGAGCCTGGGAGGAGTCCTCAGCAGCCTAGCCGGGGCCGATTCCGCCCGAGCTGGATCCGCCACCCGCTTCTTCGCCGCCGCCGGCGGTCCCGCCGCCCGCTTCGGTGCTGCCGGCGCCGCCGGTTTCGGTTTCGGGTGCCGGTTCTTCAACCGCTTCGGGGGCCGGTTCTTCCGCTTCTTCTTCTTCGACGCCTTCTTCGATCCCGCCGGTGGCTTCCGATTCGGGTTCGCCGGACGCAGCCTGCGGCACCGGCGCGCTCGGCGCTTCCGAGCAGTCTTCGAATCCGTATTCGGAGGCGGCCGACTGGAACGAGGACAGCGCCGTCCCGGCTTCGGTCTGCGCTGTTTCGAGGCTTTCCGCTTCGCCGCGCGCAGCGGCGAGCGCGGCGTTGCTCTGCGCCTGAGCCAGTTCGTCGGCGGCGGCCATGAACTGTTCGTAGCCTTCCGGTTCTTCCGGGGTGCCGAGGCCTTTCAGGCGTTCGACCATCCCTTTGTAGAGGTCCGCTTCCTGAGCCACCCGGCTTGCGCCTTCGCTCGAGCCCTCCGACAGCGTCCCGATCGCGGCGTTTACCTCGGCGCAGATCGCGTCGCCCTGTTTCAGCAGATCCGCCTTGGTCAGCGTCGGAGTCGTCGCAACCGGTGCGGCGGCGGTCGTTTCTGTCGTTTCGCCGCCGCCACCGCCGCAACCCACGATCAGGAGCGCGGCAACGGGCACAATTGCTGCGAAAGGGTAGCTCTTCCTCATCGAGCGCTTGAAGGTAGCAGAGCGCCCAGATGCGCTCTACGCAGCGGAATTTCAGCCATTGGAGCAGTCAATTTTGGAACTGAAGACGTAGAAGACACCCGATGACTTCGGGAACGATTCGAGCCCGCTCTGGAAGGCGGGCCCCGCGAGGGCGATCTTCCTACCAAGCATCCTCGCCGAGAGCGTGCCCGACCAGGTGGTCGAACCATCGGCGGCCCTGACCAGCGTCGCGTTGCCGTTGAAGGGAGCCGGCGGGCCGACCGTCGCCGTGGTCAGCGCTTCGTCGAACGTGAACGTCTGCGGGGCTGCCGAGCGGGTGATGGACTGTTCGACCCGAACCCGGCCCACTCTCAAGCTCGCAGAGGCGGAATATGTGATCGAGTGAGGTTTGTCCCCATCGCGCGCCGCCCGCGGACGTTCGCTTTCCACACTGAACCCGCGACCGTCGCAGGCCCCGGCCCAGAGCCGTATGCCTTTGCCGTGCCGAGGCGGAGGAGGCCCGAATTCAGTGGGTAGGTGGCAAACCCAGCGCGGTCGATGCGAGAGGGTTCCCTTCTTCCGGAACGACCGATCCCGGAACGATGGGAAGCCGTAACGCCCGCGAAGCACGACCGTTCCGGTGAAGACACCTACCCAGGTGAGCTGCTTATCGCCGTGGCAAAAAGAGACGACCGGCCGCTTGGAGGGAGGCCCGGATGGCTCGAAGTCCAAATCGATTCGTCCGAGATTGCCGAAGCTGGCCACCACCCCGGTGCGCTTGGTGCGCGCGCCGGTGGAGTAGCTCGTGATCGTGCGACCTTTGAAGGAGATCGCCGAGGCCTGAGTAGCGGTGGTGGTCAAGAGATTCAATCCATGACCGAGCAAAAAGCTGGCTGAATCTTCCGCGGGGAGAACCTGAGCCGACGACGAGGCGGGAATGAGAAGCGGAACGGCCGCCAGCACCGCGGCAAGTGAGAGAAAACGAGACATCGGACAGCTGCGGCCCAGGGACTCGAACCCGCCATACGCCTGCGCCCCTGCGTCCCCCTGCGCCTTCACGCGCCCAAGAATGCCGGTTTGCGGCGGTCCCGGCGTCTCCCCTAAACGCAGGAAGATGCTCAGCGACGCTGGCGACTGGCGCACGGCTGGCGCACCGCTAGCGTCCTGTCGGGCTCTCGACGGCCGCCAGCCGCCGGACCGGATCCCGTGAGCCGGCTACCGAACGATCGGCAACTTCTTGAAGAGAACCTGACTGGACCCGTGGATCGTCAGCGTCTCCCTTACGAAGACCTTTTTGGCGCTAGCCAGCTTAGCCGCGAACGCCTGCTTTGGCTTCAGGGTTATCAGCGCCAGGTGCCCCGCCTTCGCCCTGGCCCTGGCAACCTTCGTCTGGGGCCTCCCCTTGCGCCTCCTGGTCACAGCCTGAAGCTTGAACCTGCAACCGCCGGGCTTGGCGCGCTTCGGGCACCTGAGGCGAACTCCGGGAAAGGCGACCGTGACGGTCTCCGTTCTGCTCGCCAAAGCCGAGCCGTTGCAGAATGCCGTCTGCCCGGCCGAGACGAAGTTGGTCGAGCAGCCCTCGCCGTCGGTCAGGGTCAGGGTCGCCGTGTAAGTGCCTGGGGAGCTGTAGACGTGGCTGGGGTCAGGGGCCCCGATCAGGTGCGCGCCATCGCCGAACGACCATTCGTAGCGGGCGATGGTGCCGTCCGGGTCACTTGAGGTGGAGCTGAAGGAGGCCGGCACTCCGGGCCGCGCTCGGGGGGCGGTGAACTGGGCCAGCGGCGGTTGGTCGGGGGAGATCGCAATTCCTTCCGGTTCGGAGGGAACGGGGATAGCCGAGCCCAGGGTCTGGTTGGTCGCCGTGTCGATCACCGAGACGCTGGGCCCAGCGTTGTTCACCACATAGGCCCGCCGGCCATCGGGGGTGATCGCGATCGCGTCCGGGGCGGTGCCGACGAGAGTCGGAACGCCGACCACTTTGTTGGTCCCTGTGTCGATCGCAGAGACACTCATCGAGCTGAAGTTGGCGACGTAGGCGGTCCTGCTGTCGGGGGTGACCGCAACGGCGATGGGACTGGCGCCGACGGGGATCGGGCTTCCGACCCCCTGGTTGGTCTGGAGATCGATCACCGAGACGCTATTCGAGCCGTCGTTGGCGACGTAGGCCAGCCTCCCATCCGGAGTGATCGCGATCCCGTGGGGATCGAGGCCGACCGGGACCGGAGATCCCACGACCTGATTCGTCCGAGTGTCGATTACCGAAACGCTTTTGGTGCCGTTGACGACGACGTAGGCGAACAGGCCGTCGGGAGTGATCGCTATCGAGATCGGCCCCGACCCCACCGTGATCGGTGTGCCCACACTCTGATTCGTCGTCGTTTCGATCACCGAGACAGTGCCCCCACCCTGGTTGGCGACGTATGCGAACTGCCCGTTGGGTGCGATTGCAATCGACCGCGGATTGACGCCGACGCCGATCGGCGCGCCCACGGTTTTCCTGGTCCTGGTGTCGATGACCGAAACGGTGTCGTCGTTGAAGTTGGCCACGTAGGCGAGCTCGCCGTCGGGAGTGATCGCGATGGCCCGTGGGCGGGAGCCGACGTCAACCGGAGGACCGACGACTTGGTCGGTCTGGCTATCGATGACGGAGACGTCATCGGTAGCAAAACCGGTGCTGGTGACGTAGATGCCGCGAGCGAGGGCCGAAGACGCCGGCGCCACCGCAAACACGAGCAGGACAGCGAGAAGGGGGCGCACGTCCTCAGCCTAGCCCGAACGCGATCCTCATCAACGACTGAGAGGGCGTTGAACTCATCGGTGCGGGGGCGTCACTTCCTCGACCTCTTCGGCTCTGAATAGCTAAATCAGGAAGCTGCGGCCCAGGGACTCGAACCCCGACTACCTCGTCCAGAGCGAGGCGTGCTGCCATTACACCAGGCCGCAAGGGAGAGACCGGAGGATACCCGCGCCGACGGCAGCGGGCTCAGGCGCCGATCGCGGCGAGATCGGTGTCGGCGTCGCCCAGCGCCTGCTCCGAGCCGGAGACATCGACGCCGTCGGCGAGCATCCGCCGCGCCTCGGCGAGGTCTTCGGGGCGACCGACGCTGAGGGCGCCGGCGACCCGGCCGTCCTTCAGATACCAGACCAAGAACTCTCCCGAATCCGCATCCCCGCGCCAGATCTCCCGATCCCACTCATAGGCGGGGCCGACGTACTCGAGGCCGGTCCAGTCGGCGAGGTCGCTGAAGAAATAGGGGACGACGTCGTAGTCGCTGTCGTCGCCGAGCATGTTCTTCGCGACGTGCATCCCCTGCTGCAGCGCGACGTCCCAGTGCTCGACCCGGAGCCGGCTGCCGTGGATGACGCTCTCGTAGGAGCAGCAGTCGCCGGCGGCATAGACGCCCTCGAGCGAGGTCTGCAGCTTCGAGTCGCAGACGATTCCGTCGTCGACCTCGAGCCCTGCGCGCTGGGCGAGCATCGCGTCGGGCCGGACGCCGGCGCCGACCACCACCGCGTCGCACTCGATCGCCCGGCCGCTCTTCGTCAAAACCGCACGGACCCGGCCGTCGCCCTCGAACGCCTCGAGCTCCTCGCCGCCGAGGACGGTGATCCCGTGGCCTTCGATCGTCTCCTGGAACCAGCGCCCGGCATCCTCGCCGAAGGTCCGCGAGAGAACGACGTCCTCGATCATCACGATCGTGCACCTGACGCCCCTCGCGGTGAGCGACGCCGCGACCTCGGTCCCGATGTAGCTGCCGCCGATCAGGACCACGTGCTCGGCCGCCTCGGCGTCGGCGCGGATCGCGTCCGAGTTGCCGAACGCCCGCAGGTAATGGATCCCCTCGTTCTCGGCGCCCTCGACGCGGAGGATGTTGACCATCGCCCCGGTCCCCAGCAGCGCCTTTCGGAACCCGATCTCCTCGCCGCCCTGAAGCTTCGCCGTGCGGGCGTCGGGGTCGATCGACATCACGTTGACCCCACTGAGCAGCTCGACGTCGTTCTCCTCGTACCAGGAAACGGGGTTGACGTAGGCGTCCTCGCGCTCCGCCTCGCCGCGCATGTACTCCTTCGAGAGAGGCGGTCGTTCGTAGGGTGGTTCGGGCTCGCGGCCGACCAGCAGGATCGACCCGTCGGCGCCGCGCCCGCGCAGCTCCGAGGCGCAGTTCGCCGACGCCAGGCCTCCCCCGATCAGCAGGAAGTCTGCCGAGCGGGAAGCCATCAGCCGGAGCCGTTTTCCCCCGGGCCGAACAGGTCCTTGAGTTCGTCCTCACGGCCGGGGTCGAGGACGGCGAGGACCTCGTCGCCCGCCTCGAGGACGGTGTCGGGCCCCGGCACGAATCCTTTGCCGTCGCGGAGGACCGAGATCAGCAGGCTGCCGTCGGGCATCGCCAGGTCGCCGACCCGGCGCCCGGTCACCCGCGAGTCCTTGCCCAGCAGCATCTCGATGATCTCGAGCTGCTCCTCCTGGAGGTCGAGGAGATGGACCAGGCCGTACTCGGGCACCTCGTGCTCGAGCAGTCGCAGGATCAGGTCGGTCGCCGAGATCGAGGGCTTGATCCCGAGCAGGTCGAAGTGCTGGCGATTGCGCGGGTTGTTGACGCGGGCGATGATCTGGCCGACCTCGTACTTCTCGCGCGCGACCTGGCAGATCAGGATGTTGTCCTCGTCGTCGCCGGTGACGGCGATCACCATGTCGGCCCGCTGGACGCCCGCGCGCTCCAGCACCCAGAGCTCGGATGCGTCGCCGTAGAGGACGTTGTGCTCGAGCTCCTGCTCGACCGTCAGGTAGCGGCGGCGGTTGCTCTCGATCACCGTCACCTCGTGCTCCTTTTCAAGCAGCTCGCGCGCGAGGTTCCAGCCCACCTTGCCGGCGCCGACGATGACGATGTACATCAGGCGGCCTCCTCCGAGGAGGTCGGGCCGCCGTCTCCGCCCGGAGCTCCATCGAGGACCGCGCTCTCGAGCATCTCGATCGCGACCCGCGTCGGGCAGATCGTGTGCAGGCCCTGGCGCTGGTACCACTCGGCGCGGAGGGGGTCGAGGATGCGGGCGATGACGGTCGGGACCTCGTAGCGGCGCTGGGCGATCTGGGCGATGACGATGTTGGTGTTGTCGCCGTCGGTCGAGGCGATGAAGGCGTCGGCCCGCTCGATCCCGGCCGCGACCAGGGCGTCGATCTCGAGCCCGGCGCCGACCGTGAACATGCCGCCGAGGTCCTCCCAGCCCTTCTCGAGGCCGACCTCCAGCCGGGTGTGGGACTCCGGGTCCTCGTCGAGGCAGGAGACCTCGTGCCCTTCTCGCAACATCGTCCGGGCGACGGACGAGCCGACCCGCCCGCAGCCCACAATCAGGATGAACACGGCCGAGATACTACGCGTCAGGCGGTCAATTCGGGCGGGGCGGTGAGAAGGACCCGGCACGGGGCCTTCTTCAGCACATACTGTGTCGCCGAGCCGATCTCGGCCGGCCTCGCCGCTCCGATCCCGCCCAGCACGGCCCCGCCGCGGACCTTCGTCGGCGGCTCGCCGCCGACGATGATCGCCTCGGCCTGGGTGCGCATCGCCTCTTCGACGATCCCCTTGCCGACGTCCCGTGCCCGCAGCAGCTCGGCCGACACCGCGACGTTCTCGTACTCCTCGCCGACGTCGCGGGCGCGCTCGAGCACCCGCCGGGCCTCCTCCTCGCGCTCGTTCGGGAGGTCGGCGTCGAGCGGCAGCGTCAGCGGCACCTCGAGGACGTAGACGACCTCGAGCCGGGTGTCCTGACCGCTCCCGTCGGACTCCTCGGCGCTGGCCGCGGCGAGCCGGCCTGCGGTCGAGACGATGTCGTCGTCGAGCTCGGTCCCGAAGACCGGGACGAGGATGTTGCGGTAGGAAACCTCGCGGACCTGCTTGGTCAGCGCCCGCTCGGTGACCGAGACCCGCCTCGTCAGCGAGGTCCCCTCGACCACCTTGCGGTAGACGACGTAGAAGAGGAGGCCGAAGGCAATCCAGCCGAGGCCGACCCAGCGGGCCGTTTCGTGGATGGCGAGGACGCTGATGAACGCCAGGCCGGTGAGGACCGCGGCGACCACGACCGGGATCGGGATGCTCGCGCCGCGCCAGTCGACGTTGCCCGGCACCCGGAACGGTCGCGGCCGGTCGGGTTCGGTCACCCGCAGACGCAGGATCGAGAGGTGCGCGATCGTGATCGCCAGGGTCGCGCCGAAGGCGTAGATGCCGGCGAGGAGCTTGACGTCGGTCGGCACCACCAGGCCGATCGCGATCAGGCCCGAGATCGCGATCGCGATGTGGGGCGTGGCGTGGCGTGCGTTCAGTTTTCCGAGCCAGCTCGGGATCTGGCGGTTGATCGCGAGCGTGTAGATGTGGCGGGACACCCCGAGCATCGCTGTCGTCGAGGCCCAGAACAGGACCGGGGTCGCGACGATCGCGACGATCCAGCGCATCGAGTCGGCCACCCAGCGCGGTTCGAAGGCCGAGACCACCCCCAGGACCGGCTCCTCGACGAACTCACCGCCGAGGGCAGTGTGGGGCCCACCGGGGCCGGCGACGACGGGCACCGCCATCAGGGCTACCGCTGCCATCCCGGCGTAGATCAGCGGCACCGCGACGGCCCCGACCGAGACGATCCGCTTCAGGTCGCGTGGTTCGACCTCGATGTCGGGCGCGAGGTCGGAGGCGGCCTCGATCCCCGCGTAGGCGAGCATCGCGACCACCGCGGCGTAGATGACGTCCTTCAGGCTCGGGTTGGTGAACAGGTCGAGCTGGTCGGTGAGTCGGTCGGGGTGGAAGACGGCGAGGACGCCGACGACGATCACCGCCAGCTGCAGGGCGATGTCGGCGAGCGCGAGGACGACGAGCCAGCGTTCGCGAACGCCGCGGCCGGTGACGTTGAGGACGTTGAGGACGCAGGCGATGACGATCACCGCCGCGGCGATCCCGATCTCCCATCCGGACTCGCCGAGATCGGAGGAGACCGGTGTCAGGTAGTGCGGAACCGAGATCGCCGCCAGGGCGGCGACGATCAGGTAGTCGATCAGGATCGCCCAGCCGGCGATGAAGGCGACCAGCTCGTTGAACCCATGGCGGGCGAAGCTCGAGGAGCCGCCGCGTTCGCGGATCATCGCGCCGCCCTCGACGTAGGTCAGGGTCGCGAGGACGAACAGCAGCCCGGCGACGAGGAAGATCAGCGGCGTCAGGCCGAGGCCGCGATCGGCGACGACCCCGAGCGCGAAGTAGATCGAGAACCCGATCGCCGAGTAGACGGCGACGAACAGCCCGGGCACCCCCAGCCCGCGCTGAAACAGGGGCTCGAGGCGCGAGCCCTGAGCCTTCTGTTCCGGCTCGCTCACCTCTGCGAGCCGATCCGCGCCGACGCCCAGAGCCGCCCGGCGCCGACCGCCAGGAAGGCGATCCCCAGCACGACGCCGACCGACAGCGGCCCGCCGCCGCTGACGAGGGCGGTGATCAGAATCCCCAGCCCGAGCGCGATCAGCACGAAGGAGAAGACGCGGACGGAGCCGCGGTAGATCCGCTCGGGAGAGGCCATCACGACTCTGACGATTCTAGGCGGGCGCCGGCTGCGCCTCCGCCGCCTGCTGGACCCCGTGGTCGGAGACGACGATCACCCGGCAGGGGCGCTCGGCGAGGACGGTTTCGAGCGTCTTGTCGTAGATCGGGGTCCCGTTGCGAAAGCGAAGCGGGACGACCACCGCGGCGGCGTTGATCATCTTCGCCTCGTCGGCGATCGAGTAGCCGGCCTGGCCCGGGCGCACGCGCTCGACGTGACCCGTGACCCGCTGGCCCCCGATCAGCTTCGCCTGCTCGACCTTGCTCTGGGCGACGGCTTCCTCGCTGCGCATCTCGGCGTCCAGCGGGAGGTTGGTCGGGACGGTCAGCATCGAGTGGACGTGGATCCCCCGCAGGCGTTTGGAGGCCAGCTTGACGGCGGTGCCGACCACCTCCTCCGAGAACGGGTCGCCGTCCTCGAAGGCGACGAGAACGCTCCGGTACTCGATCTCCTCGACCCCGAGCGGCTCCGGCGTGACGACCTTGACCGTCTCGGTCAGCGGCAGATTCTGATTGCGGCGGTAGAGCATGTAGACGGCGATGCCGAGGATCATCCAGCCGGTTCCGACGATCAGGGTGGTCGGGTTGAGCGCCATCACGACTATCCACGCCCCGAAGGTTCCGAGCCCGCCGAGGACCGCGGTCAGCGGCAGCTCGACGCCGAACGCCCGGAAGTTCAGCGGCGGCTTCCAGGGCCGTTCCTCGTAGGACTTTCGCCGCCGCAGCTGGATCACCGCAAGGTGGGCGATCGTGAACGAGAGCATCGCGCCGAACGAGTACATCGTCGCCAGGAAGTCGGTCTTGCCCGGCAGCAGCGTGATCGTCGCGACCCCGGCGAAGATCACGATCGCGATGTAGGGGGTGCGGTAGCGCGGGTGAACCTGTCGCAGCTTCTCCGGCAGCTGCCGGTGCTGTCCCATCGAGTAGGTGAGGCGCGAGACCCCGATCAGGCCCGCGTTGGTCGCGATCAGAAGGATCACCGCCGCGAGGACGCCGACGTAGAAGCGGAGGATTTCGGTCATGCCGGCACCCAGCCCGAGGTTCTCGACGATGCCGAGCATCGGGTCGTTGGCGAACTCGCTGCCGAGGCTGGTCGAGTAGTGGCCGGCGGCATCGTGGGTGACCGGCATCGCCGAGAGGGCGACCATCGGGATGAAGAGATAGAGGCCGAGCACCGCGGCGACGGTGACCCCGACGCTGCGCGGGATCGTCTGCGGCGCCTCGCGGGCCTCCTCGGCCATGTTCGAGATCGTCTCGATCCCGGTGTAGGCGATCATCCCCACCGCGATCCCGAGCGCGAAGTCGCTCCAGGTCGGGGCGACGCCGAGATGGATGTTGTCGACGAGGACCTGGGGGTTGAAGACGAGGAACAGCCCGATCCCGACGAGCACGATCTGGGTCGCGATGTCGGCCACCGCGAGGATCAGGTTCAGCCGCGCCGACTCCTGCGAGCCGCGGATGTTGAGCAGCGCCAGGCCGGCTATCAGGATCGCGCCGGCGATGATGTCCCCGGGCCCGTGGCGGAGCGGCTCCCAGAAGACGGCCATGTAATGGGGCACGAAGTAGGCCGAGATCGCGACCGTGATCGTGTAGTTGAGCATCTGCCCCCAGGCGGCGATGAAGCTGACCAGCTCGTTGAACGCGTGGCGGGCGAAGCTCGAGGACCCGCCGGCCTCGGGGTACATCACGGTCGCCTCCGCGTAGGTTGCCGCGGTCGCGGCGAAGATCAGGCCTGAGATCACGAACGCGATCGGCGTCAGCCCGAGCGCGAACGACGCGGTCACGCCGAGCGCGTAGTAGATCGAGGAGCCGACGTTGCCGTAGGCCGCGGAGAACAGCGCCCCGACGCCGTGGACGCGGCTCAGCGATTCGTCTCTGGGGATGCGCCGGGCCATCTAGGCGCCGATTCGTTCGTCCATTCAGACCGAATATACGTCTGCCTCAGATGCCCGCCGCAGGTGGGAGGCGCCGAGCGCGGCCGGGGTCGGACAGCCGCAGAGGGCGAGGGTCAGCTCGAGCTCCTCGCGCAGCAGCTCGAGGACCCGCAGCGCGCCCGCCTCGCCGCCGACGGCGAGGCCCCAGAGCGCCGGCCTGCCGATCAGGACGGCGTCGGCGCCGAGGGCGAGCGCGATCGCGACGTCGACCCCGCGCCGGACACCGCCGTCGACGAGGACGAGCGCCCTCCCGGCGACGGCGTCGACCACCTCTGCGAGCGCGTCGGCGGTGGCCGGGCAGCGGTCGAGCTGGCGGCCCCCGTGGTTGGATACGACGACACCCGCGGCGCCGTGCTCGACCGCGAGGGCGCCGTCCTCGGCGGTGAGAACCCCCTTTACGAGGACCGGGACGCCCGCCTCGGCGGCGAGCTCCTCGAGCTGGGACCAGTCCATCGCCGGTTCCATCAGGTCGAACGTTTCGGAGATCGTCAGCGCCCGGCTCGATCCGAGCGCCGCTTCCACGCTCGGCACGCCGAGCTCCTCGGGGATCTGGAACCCGGTCCGGAGATCGCGCTCGCGGTTGCCACCGCGCGCGGCGTCGACGGTCAGGACGATCGCCTCGTACCCGGTCGCGACGGCCTCATCGACAAGCGCCGTGGTGACGCCGGCGTCGCGGAACCGGTAGAGCTGGAACCAGCGCCGGCCGCCGGGCGCGGCCTCGGCGACCTGGGAGGGCCCCATAGTCGCCAGCGTCGATAGGCACATCACGGTCCCGGCCGCCGCCGCGGCCCGCGCCATCGCCGCCTCGCCCTCGGGGTCGACGAGCCCCTGGTAGGCCACCGGGGCGACGAGGATCGGGGCTGCCACCCGGCCGCCGAGGACCTCGGCCGATGTCTCCCAAACGCCGATCCCAGCCAGCGCTCGGGGGCGCAGCCGCCACCCTCTCCAGGCGGAGACGTTCTCGCGCAGCGTCAGCTCGTCGCCGGCGCCGCCGGCGAAGTACCCGTGCACCCCGGGCTCGAGCCTCTCGGCGGCGGCGCGCTCGAAATCGAAGACGTTGATCAAATCGTCGCCCACAGAGCCGCGACCCTAGCCGACCTCCGCCCGGAACCGGTGTGCGCGGACGGCAATCGGGGTAGTTGCTGCGAATGCAAAGAATCATTGCCCGAATGGGCCCGATCACAGCCACCCTGATCGCCATCGCGCTGGGAATAGCGTCCTGCGGCGGAGGCGACGAAACGACGGCCGGAGGCGAATCGGCAGGCGCCGAAGACGGTGCGACGAGCGCCGAAGCCGAACTCGAACCGGAACCGAAGGAGAGCGCGCCGCCGCCGAGCGGGAACGCGCCGCGCGCCGAAAAGGTCGAAATCGTGAACTTCTCCTACCACCCCGACCCCGTCACCATCCAGGAAGGCGGGAAGGTGATCTGGATCAATCGCGACTCGTCCCCGCACACGGCGACCGCCGACGACGGCAGCTTCGACACCGGCGTGATCGACGAAGGGAAGCTCAAGTCCGAGACCTTCAAGGAACCCGGTGAATTCACCTACTTCTGCCAGATCCACCCGGGCATGCACGGCACGATCCGGGTGGTGCCCGCAGAGTGAGGCCGCCGAGCTCCTAGAAGTGGACGATCGGGATGATCAGGATCGCGACGATGTTGGCGACCTTGATCATCGGGTTGATCGCCGGCCCGGCGGTGTCCTTGTAGGGATCTCCGACGGTGTCGCCGGTGACCGAGGCGGCATGGGCCTCTGAGCCCTTGCCGCCGTGGGCGCCGTCCTCGATCAGCTTCTTCGCGTTGTCCCAGGCGCCGCCGCCGGCGGTCATCGAGACCGCGGCGAAGAGCCCGACCACGATCACGCCGATCAGCAGGCCGCCCAGCGCGTCGACGCTGAGGAGGCCGACGATCACCGGGACGACGATCGGGATCAGCGACGGCAGGATCATCTCCTTCTGCGCCGCCGCGGTCACGATCGCGACCGTTTTCCCGTACTCGGGCTTCTCGGTCCCCTCCATGATCCCGGGGTGCTCACGGAACTGTTTGCGGACCTCCTCGACCACCTGGCCCCCGGCGCGCCCGACCGCCTCGATCGCGAGCGCCGCGAACAGGTAGACCATCATCCCGCCGATGATCAGCCCGATCAGCACGTCGGGCGTGGTCAGGTGGAAGAGGCTGTTGAGGTCGAACCCGGCCGGCGCTTCTTCGGCGAGTTCGCTCTTGAACGCCGCGAAAAGGACGAGCGCGGCAAGCGCCGCGGACCCGATCGCATAGCCCTTCGTGACCGCCTTGGTCGTGTTGCCGACCGCGTCGAGCGGGTCGGTGACGTTGCGGACGTCCTCGGGCAGATCGGCCATCTCGGCGATGCCGCCGGCGTTGTCGGTGATCGGCCCGAACGCGTCGAGGGCGACGATCAGGCCGCAGAGCGAGAGCTGCGCCATCACGGCGACGCCGATACCGTAGACCCCGGCCAGCTCGTTTGCGGCGAGGATCGCGAGCGCGATCACGATCGCCGGCGCGGCCGTCGACTGGTAGCCCTGCGCCAGGCCCTGGATGATGTTCGTCGCGTGTCCGGTCTCCGACGCGTCGGCGATCGTCTTCACCGGCCGGAAGCGGGTCGACGTATAGAATTCCGTGATCGCAAAGAGCAGTGCGGTCACGGCGACGCCGATCACGGCGCAGAGCCAGAGGTCAGTGACGGTGATCGTGTCGGCCCCGGCCTTGAGGCCGAGCCGGACCGGGTCGCTCATCAGCCAGTGGGTGACCGGGTAGAAGGCCGCGATCGAGAGGATCCCGGAGATGATCAGGCCCTGGTATAGGGCGCCCTCGACACGGTCGGATTTTGTCCGCACGGTGAGCGCGCCGATGATCGAGGCGATGATCGCGACGCCGCCGATCACCAGTGGATAGATCGCGACCTCGCGGGTGAAGTCGCCACCGGCCCCGGTGAACGTCAGCACCCCGAGCAGCATCACCGCGACCGAGGTCACGGCGTAGGTCTCGAACAGATCGGCCGCCATCCCGGCGCAGTCGCCGACGTTGTCGCCGACGTTGTCGGCGATCACGGCGGGGTTGCGGGGGTCGTCCTCCGGGATCCCCGCCTCGACCTTGCCGACCAGGTCGGCGCCGACGTCGGCGGCCTTGGTGAAGATCCCGCCGCCGAGACGGGCGAAGACGGAGATCAGCGAACCGCCGAAGCCGAGCCCGACGAGGGCGTCGACCGCCTCCTTGTCGGTATTCACGGCTCCGGTGATGATCAGGAACCCGAAGTACCCGGCGACCCCGAAGAGGGCAAGCCCGACGACCAGCAGACCGGTCACCGAGCCTCCTTTGAAGGCGACGTCGAGCGCCGGCGGGACGCCGCCGCGAGCGGCCTCGGCGACGCGGGCGTTGGCCCTGACCGAGAGGTTCATCCCGATGAAACCCGCCGAGCCGGAGAGGATGCCGCCGACCACGAACCCGAGCGCGGTCTCCCAGTTCTGGAGGATCAGGAGCAGGATCGCGATCGGGATCGCGACCGTGGCGATGATCGTGTACTGGCGGTTCAGGTATGCGCGGGCCCCCTCCTGGACGGCGCCCGAGATTTCCTGCATCCGCTCGTTCCCCGGCGAGCGCGAGAGCAGGCTTTTGGTGATCAGCAGTCCGTAGATCACGGCCGCCCCCGCGCAGACGAGCGCGACGACGACTCCGTATTCGGTCAGGAAGTCGGTCAAGTTCGTAGTCCTCCGGCTGGGTTTAGCGGCGCGAGAGTCTATAAGGACTCACGGAGCGGGGAGCGCCGCCTCCGACGGCAGCGCTGAGCGAGCTAGGCGCTATCCGTTGTTTTGCTCTATGCGGCCTGTTTCGCTCCCGTGTACGTGCGCCTGGTCTCGGCGACGGCGTCGCGGTAGATGTCCTCGATCGAGGCGCCGGCGTCGAGCGCCTCGCGCGCGCGCTGGGCGCCGTTTCGCTCCGGAAGCTCGATCTCGAGGCCGAGCTGCGCCCGGGCGGGCCCGGTGCGGGTGAGGAGGGCATCGAGCGTCGCCCTCGCCTCGACCTCGACTCCGGCCCGGAAGTCGATCTGGCGTCCGCTCATCCCGTGCCGGATCGCCCGCCAGAGGTTCTCCTCGATCTCACGGTCGGCCAGCGGCGGGTCGCCTCCCCCTTCGTCGTACTCGATCGCCGCCTGGGCGATGCAGGCCGCGATCAGCGCGGCGAGCCCGAACGACTCGTCGCCGCGGGTCTGGGCGTCGCAGATCCTGACCTCGATCGTCCCGAACGCGTGGTGGGGGCGCACGCTCCACCACAGCTGGGTCGACTCCATCACGGTGTTCGTCCTCATCAGCAGCTCGACGAACTCGGAGTAGGCCCTCCAGTCGCCGAACGGGCTCGGGACGCCGCAGCGCGGAAACGTCCTGGTGAAGATCTCGGTCCGCACCGAGTGAAGGCCGCTGTCGCGGCGGTCGAGGAAGAGCGAGTTGGCCGAGACCGCGAGCAGAAGCGGCAGCTGCTCGCGGAGCCGGTCGCAGACCGCGATCGCCCGGTCGGCGCCGCGGATTCCCATGTGCAGGTGCAGGCTCCAGGTGTTGTTGCGCTGGGCGACCCAGCCGAGTTCGCGGCGGAGATGGTTGTAGTGGGGGGTGTCGATGATCCGCTGGTCGCGGTAGTCGGCCCATGGGTGGGTCCCGGTCGCGGCCAGCGCCAGCCCCATCGATTCGACCAGCGCAAACAGCCGGTCGCGGCGGTCACGCTGCATCGCGACCGCCTCGGCGAAGCTCTCGGCGCGGCCCGAGCGGATCTCGATCTCCGAGGCGATCAGCTCGCCGGCCGCCGACTCCGCCAGCACGTCGTCCTCCAGGCAGGCGGCGTAGACGTCCTCGAAGCGGTGCTCGAGCTCGAGTGTCCGCGGGTCGACGATCGCGAACTCCTCCTCGAGGCCGATCGTGAAGTCGACCGAGGACTCGAATCTCTCCCTAGCGAGGTCGAGGTCCATTGGGTTCAGCGAGCTCAGGTCAGGTAGAAGTACAGCGCATAGAGGAGGTCGACCGCGGGGCTAGAGGTGTGGACCGTCACCTCGGGCGGGACCTGGAGCAGTTGCTCGGAGTAGTTGAAGATGATCTTGACCCCCGCCTCGACCAGGCGATCGGCGACGGCCTGGGCGGCGGAGGCCGGGACCGCGAGGACGCCGACGACGACGTCCTGCTCGGAGACGACCTGCTCGAGCTCGCCGAAGTCGCGCACGGGCAGGCCGCCGACCTCGGTGCCGACGAGATCGGGGTCGACGTCGAACATCGCGACGATCCGGAAACCGTGGTCGGCGAAGATGTCGGAGCTGGCGATCGCCTGGCCGAGGTTCCCGGCGCCGAACAGGGCGATGTTGTGCTGGCCCGCGGTCCGCAGGATCTTGCGGATCTGGGCGACGAGCGAGTCGACGTTATAGCCGACCCCCCGCTTTCCGAACTTGCCGAAGCCGGAGAGATCACGCCGGATCTGCGTCGGGTTGATGTGCGTGTAGTCGGAGAGTTCCTGCGATGAGATCGTCTCTCGCCCCATCTTCCGGGCCTGGGTGAGAACCTGGAGGTAGCGCGAGAGACGGGCGGCCACGCCCAGCGAGAGACGCTCGCCGTCGACGATCAGGTCGTCTGACATATCGATCCCCTCTACCGCCCGCTCCATCTACCCCACAGTATCGAGCCGGGCGCGAACCGCGTCCATGTCGAGTCGAAGCTCGGAGACGACCTCGCCGTCGACCTCGACGACGGGGATCCGCTCCAGCAGTCGCTTCAGCAGCAGCTCCTCGCTCTCGATGTCGATCTCCCGCAGCTCGAACTCGTAGCCTTCGCCGTGGATCGCGGCGATCTCGGCGACCGCCTCCCCGCAGAGGTGGCAGCCCGGCCTGGAATACACGACGACCTCGGTCAACCCGTCGGGAAGGCGTCGTAGTCGAGGTACTCGGGGTAGGCCCGGGGCTCAGCGAAGCGGGCGGCCGAGCCGATCATCGCGGCGTTGTCGGTGCAGAGCTCGCGCGGGACGAGCTTGAGGTGGACGCCGTGCTTCTCGCAGAGGGCCGCCGTCGCGCGCCGGAGGGCGCCGTTGGCGGCGACCCCGCCGCCGAGCGCGACCGCGGACCACTCGCCCGACCGCAGCGCCCGGTCGAGCTTCGCGGTCAGCTGCCGGACCGCCGCCGCCTGGAAGCTCGCCGCGAGGTCGGCCCGGCGCCGCTCGACCTCGTCCTCGCCGAGGTCGCGGCAGAGGTAGGCGAGCGCGGTCTTGAGGCCGCTGAAGCTGAAGTCGAGTCCCGGGCCGCGGCTCATCGCGACCGGAAGCTCGAAGGCGTCGGGATCCCCCTCGGCGGCGAGCCGCTCGAGCGCCGGCCCGCCCGGGTAGCCGAGCCCGAGCATCCGCGCAACCTTGTCGAACGCCTCGCCGGCGGCGTCGTCGAGGGTCTGGCCGAGCACCTCGTGGCACCGATGGTCGCGGACGGCGGCGAGCAGGGTGTGGCCGCCGCTGGCGACGAGGCAGAGGAACGGCGGCTCGAGCGCGTCGGGCTCGAGGAAGTTGGCGGCGACGTGACCCTGGAGATGGTCGACCGGGATCAGCGGCAGGCGCCGCGGGGCCGCGATCGCCTTCGCGGTGCTGACCCCGACCAGCAGCGCGCCGATCAGGCCCGGGCCGACGGTGACCGCGACCGCGTCGACGTCGTCGAGCGTGGCATCCGCGTCGGCGAGCGCCGCCTCGACGACGGGCACGGCGAGATCGAGGTGGCGGCGCGAGGCGACCTCGGGCACGACACCGCCGAAGCGCGCGTGCTCCTGCGCCTGCGAGGAGATCGTGTTGGCGAGGATCCGCGGCCCGTCGAGCACCGCCGCGCAGGTGTCGTCGCACGAAGTCTCAATTGCCAGGATCAAGGTTCAGCGTCCCAAGCAGAGCCGTCCCACTCGGACCCGCCCCGAGCCCGAACCCGCCCCCGGCGGACGCGGGAGCGAGCGAGCGAGATCGCCGGTGGTGATGAGCGCGAGCGAGCGGGAGCAGAGCACGCGGGCGGAATTGATCAATCCAGCCACATGATCAGCGCGTCCTCGCCGTTGTCCTGGTAGTAGCGGGGGCGGACGCCGGCGGAGCGGAAGCCGAGGCCCTCGTACATCGCGATCGCCTCGCGGTTGGAGACCCGCACCTCGAGGGTCATCGGCAGCTCGCCGGCGGAGGTCTCGAACAGCCGCGTGATCAGCCGCGTCGCAATCCCGAGGCGGCGCCGCTCGGGCGCGACGGCGACGTTCATCAGGTGCCAGACACGGTCGTAGCGCGAGCAGACGAGGTACCCGAGCAGCTCCTCGCCGTCGGTCGCCGCCAGGCAGATCCCGGACGGCTTCGAGAGCTCGAGGACGAACATCGCCAGCGACCAGGGCGAGGGGAACGAGCGGCGCTCGATCGAGATCACCGACGGCAGGTCGCTGTAGGCGAGCCGGCGCACGAGCAGTTCGCCGCCGGCGCTATTCGGGTGTCTGGATAGTGTCTCGCTCACGCCACCGTTCCGCGTCGGGAGGCCTCAGATAGTTCGGGGCGGCGGGCTCGGCCTCGGCTCCAACCCCGGCCGCCGCCAGCGCGCAGACTTGCCGGGCGGCGATCCGGTGGGCGGGATCGGCGTCATCCGGAATCTCGACGCCGGGGCCCGCCAGCTCCTGGCGAAATCGTACCGCTCCCGATCCGGCGCAAAGAAACGGCCCGCCGAGCCCCGCGATCCGATCGGCGAGCCCCGCGGGAGGGCAGACGAAGGGCTCCAGGAGGGTATCTCCGCGGGCCGCGAAGGCCGCCGCAAAGACCTCGCCACGACGGGCGTCGAGCACCGGGACCCGGATCGAGGCGCCGCCGTCGAGCCCCCGCCCGAGCGCGGCTAGGGTGCCGACCCCGCGAACCTCGAGGCCGCGGCTCAGGCCGAGCGCCCGCGCCGTCGCCACACCCACCCGCAGCCCCGTGAACGAGCCCGGCCCGACGCCGACGCCGATCGCGTCGATCTGCGCCCAGCCGCCGGCCGCCTCGACCGCACGCTCGATCTCCCCGAGCAGGGCGGTGGTGTGCTGCGGGCTTCCCTTCTCGGAGAGCCCGAGCAGCGACTCGTAGAGGACCCGCTCCCGATTCACCGCGGCGACGGCGGTGTCCTCCGTCGCCGTGTCGAAGCCGAGCGTCGCCAGCTGCCGGCTACCCCTCGACCTTGAACACGAAGGTGCCGACTTTTTTCCCCTCGACGAACCAGGTCACCTTGTGCTTGCCGGGAATGTTCGAGGTGATCTTGTTGACGTAGAGAGTGCCGGCTTTCGCTTCCTGTTTTGGTGCGCAGAGCCGGCGTTTGGTCGGGAATTTGACGCAGACCGTGTAGAAGACGTCGTTCTTGGTGCTGCGGAAGAAGGCGCCCTTGTCGCGTTTCTTCTGGCACATGTGCGCCGGCTTCGCGTTCTCGGAGAGTCCGCAGGCGACGTAATGCCGGTACGCGGCCCCCTGGGCCAACGCAGGCGCGAGGCTTGCCAACAGCGCAACTCCCCCGATCGATATCGCCGCCAGCCTCTTGACTCGCTTCATCTGAAGCCCTTCCTCCTCCTCGATTTTGGGTTGTGTCGCCGATGCTACACGGCCCGCCCGCTCCCGAAACACGGCTATTTGCGGCTGGATGCGCTGACCAGCTCGATCCGGCGCCGATCGCCCCCCTCATGGGCGAGGTGGAGCCCGAGCCTGGCCCCCGCTGCGAGGCGCGGCTCGGCGACCGCCGGCCACTCGACGAAGGTCACGGTGCCGGGGTCCAGGTAGTCCTCCAGCAGCGCAGGTTCCTCGACGTCGAGGTCGGCGAGTCGGTAGAGGTCGAGGTGGGAGATCGGGACCCGGCCGCGGTAGCGGCGGCCGATGGTGAAGGTCGGCGAGACCACCGGCTCAACGACGCCGAGCGCACGGCAGGCGCCGCGGATCAGCGTCGTCTTGCCCGTCCCGACGTCGCCGGCAACGAGAACGACGTCGCCCGGTTCGAGGTCGGCGGCGATGCGGGCGCCGAGCGCCTCGGTCTCCGCTGCGGAGTCGGAAATCACGGGCGGCTAGCCGAAGAGGTCGAGTTGGTCGGCGGGCGGCTGCGGCGGGCCGGGAACCGGCGCCTCCTCGATCTCCTCGTCGAGCTCGGGCACGTCCGGTGGCGGCCCCGCCAGCAGCGCCGGGAGGGTCTCGAAGTCGCCACGCAGCGTCTCCTTCACCGCCGGGGTCCGCAGGCCCGCCGCCGGATGAAACAGCGGCAGCAGGAAGACGGCGCGACCTCCGAGCGAGTGCACCTGGGGCGTTCCGCGAACCCGTGTGATCCCCGCCGGGTTTCCGCTGAGCAGCTTCGTCGCGAAGTTGCCCAGGGTGCAGACGACCTTCGGCTCGATCAGACGCACCTGCTCGAACAGGTAGGGACGGCAGGCCTCGACCTCCTCCGGCTGCGGGTCCCTGTTTCCCGGAGGCCGGCTCTTGAGGACGTTTGCGATGAAGACGTCCTCGCGGGTCATTCCGATCCCTTCCAGCAACTCATTCAGGAGCTGGCCGGCGCGCCCGACGAACGGGAGGCCCTGGCGATCCTCCTCGGCGCCCGGCGCCTCGCCGACGAACATCAGCTCGGCGTCGGCGTCCCCGGCGCCGAACACTGCCTTTGTGCGGGTCTCGTGCAGCGGGCACCTCCGGCACGACTCGACCTGATGGAACAGCTCGACCAGCTCCTCGCGCCGCGCCTTGGCATCGGCACCGCTCACGCCGGCCCCGGCCCCTTCTTCCGCGGCGGAGGCGGTTCCCCGGCGGCCCGTTTGCGCTTGTCGGCGGCCAGCCGCTCCCGGTGCCCCGCTTCGCGCTCGCGTCGTCTCGATTCGTCGGACCTGACGGCGGCGCCGCGCGGCTGGCGGCCCGGCGGCGAGACGGCCGACATCAGGCGCCTCGCTCGGGTCGATCCGCAGCTCGGGCAGGCGACCTCGGCGGCCTCGCTCGGAACGAGCTCCTCGAAACGGTTCCCGCACTCGTCGCACTCGAACTCATAGATCGGCATCGCGCCGACCAATGCTAAACCGGGCTAGGAGAGCGGCTCCCAGTCCCAGCCGCCCGGAGCCGCCAGGCTCTCGCGCTCGAGGTAGTCCCTGAACTCCGAGAGCTCGGCCGGGTCGATGCCGTAGACGTGCTCGGCTTCGGGGAACCGGCGGGAGCGGACCTCGGCCGCATAGCGCCCCACCCCCTCGACCATCTGGTCGTGAACGCCGGCGTAGCGCTTGACGAATTTCGGCGCCCTGCCGGTGGTGATTCCGAGCAGATCGTGGAAGACGAGCACCTGGCCGTCGGTCGCGGGGCCGGCGCCGATCCCGATCGCCGGGATCTCGAGGCGCTCGACGATCGCCTCGGTGATCGCCGCCGGCACGGCCTCGAAGACGATCGCGAAGCAGCCCACCGACTGCAGGGCCAGGGCGTCCTCGCAGAGTTTGATCGCGCCCTTCAGGTCCTTGCCCTGGGTCCTGTAGCCGCCGAGCGCGGTCGCGGTCTGCGGGGTCAGGCCGACGTGGCCCATCACCGGGATCCCGGAGCGAACGATCGCCCGCGCGCGCTCGACCGAGGTCCCCCCCGCCTCGAGCTTGACGACCTGGCACCCGGTCTCCTTGACCAGCCGCTGGGCGTTCTGGACCGCGAGCTCGTTGCTCGCCTCGTAGCTGCCCATCGGCATGTCGCCGACCATCAGCGGCGTCTTGAGGCCGCGGCGGACCGCCCTGCCGAGCATGACCATCTCGTCCATCGAGACCGGCTCGGTGCCGGGGTAGCCGAGCACGACCATCGCCGCGGTGTCGCCGACGAGGACGATGTCGACGCCGGCCTCCTCGGCGACCCGGGCCGACGGGTAGTCGTAGGCGGTGACCATCACGATCGGTTCGCCTTTGGCCTTCATCTCGGCCAGCCGCGGCAGCGTCGTCGGCTTGCGCTCGGACTCGCCACCCCTGCCGACTTCGACCCTGAGCTCCCTCATGGTGCGGACCACCCGGCCGCCGCGGACGCGGGAGCGAGCGAGGGGGATTTCCGGCGATGGCAAGCGCGAGCGAGCGGGAGCAGAGCAGGCGGGCGGAATTTCATGACAGAAGCACCTCCGGGTTGCTGTCGACCGCCACCGCGCGGTTGGCCTCGTCGACGTGGACGACGACCGGCGAGTAGGCCGCGACGTCGCTCTCATCGTAGGCCGCGAACGAGGCGACGATCACCCTGTGGCCGGGCCTGGTCAGGTGGGCGGCGGCGCCGTTCACCTGGATCGTCCCCGAGCCCGGCTCGCCGGCGATGGCGTAGGTCACGAACCGGGCGCCGTTGTCGATGTCCCAGACGTGGACCTGCTCGTTGGTCAGCAGGTCGGCGGCGGTCATCAGCTCGGTGTCGATGGTGATGCTGCCGACGTAGTCGACGTCGCAATCGGTCACCGTCGCCCGGTGGATCTTGGACTTGAGCATCTGCCTCTGCATCGTTCTCCCTGGTTGAAGTTCCTGCCTAGGGCTCTATCAAGACGTTGTCGATCAGCCGTGCGCCGCCCACCCGGGCGGCTATCGCGACCAGGACCTTGCGTTTGCCGATCTCCTCGATCGGCGCGAGGCTCTCCGCATCGCGGGCCTCGAGGTACTCGGGGTCGATCCCCGCAAGCTGAAGCTCCCTCATCCCCGCCTCGAGGCCGGCCGCGAGCGAGTCGGCGCGCGCAATCTCCTCGACCGCCCGCAGGGCGCGATGGATCGCCGTCGCCCTCTCCCGCTCGGTGGGCTCGAGGTAGGCGTTCCGCGAGCTCATCGCGAGGCCGTCCGGCTCGCGCACCGTCGGCAGGGCCTCGATCCGGACCGGGAAGTCGAGGTCGCGGGCCATCCGGCGGATCACCGCGACCTGCTGGGCGTCCTTCTGGCCGAAATAGGCGATGTCGGGGCCGACCGAGTTGAAGAGCTTGGCGACGACGGTGGTGACGCCGCGGAAGTGGCCGCGTCCGCGGCGCTCCGGGTGTCCACAGAGGACGTCGGTCAGACCCTCGACCTCGACGCCGGTCGCGAAGCCCTCCGGGTAGACCTCATCGACGGAAGGCGCGTATACGACGTCGACGCCGGCCTCCCCCGCGAGATCGAGGTCGCGCTCCTCGTCGCGCGGGTAGCGATCGAGGTCCTCGCCGGGGCCGAATTGGGCCGGGTTGACGAACAGGCTCATGACGACGACATCGCACTCGGCACGGGCCGCGCGCAGCAGCGAGACGTGGCCGCCGTGCAGGCACCCCATCGTCGGCACCAGGCCGATCGATTGCCCGGACTCGCGGGCTTCCAGCAGCGCATCGCGAAGCTCACCCTTGCTGCGGGCGACCACGACGCCTCTCTCTGCGCTATCGGGAATGCTGATCGTCAGGGTCATCCGGGGTCCATGCCCTTCGGGTCACGGCCACTTGCGAGGAATTATAGGTGCCGGACGCTCCGGCTCTGTGACGTATACCGGCCGACGGGGACGGAGATGCGTCGCTCAGCCCCGCAGCGGGACGGAGCCCACCTCCCGCGCCGGCGCCCCGGCGGCGATCGTGCCGGGCGCCAGATCCCCGGTCACGACCGAGTTGGCGCCGATCACGCAGCGCTCGCCGATCGTCACCCCGCTGGTGACGACGCAATTGACGCCGAACCAGCAGTTGGCGCCGATCCTGACCGGTCCCTTGCTGGTGAAGCCCTGCCATGGGACGGGGACGTCGGGGTCGTCGAAACGGTGGTCGGCGTCGCCGACGAAGCAGCCGTTGGCGAACATCACGTGGTCGCCCACCTCGATCCTCTCGAGCGCGGCGAACATCGTGTTGCGGTTGAGGAAGCAGCCGGAGCCGATCTCGATCCGTGCCTCCGGGGCGAGCGTCAGCCAGCAGCCGGGCTCGAGCAGGGTTCCCTCTCCGATCGTCAGCCGGCCCTCGTCGAGCGCTTCCAGCACCTCGCCCTCGACCGGCATCCGGACGAAGAAGCCCCCGCGGGCCGCGTGGCGAGCGATCCGCAGCCGCCGCAGCGGGCGCCTGTTGCGCTCGTACCAGCGGCGCTTCGCCCACCACAGGCGCCAGCCCGTCGGATCGCTCATGGCTGGAAGCTTTCCAGACCGGCGGGCATAGACTGCGCGCTGAGTGCGGAGTGAGCAAGCGTCCATATCTGAATCCTCGCGCTGCGAGCGAAGCGCGAAAGGGCGGGAGTGGCCAAGCTGCGAGGTGGCATAGACCTCGGCGGTACGAAGATCCAGACCGCGATCGTCGACGGCGGCGGCAAGGTGCTCGGCGAAGCCCGCCAGCCGACTCCGACCGCGGGCGGCCCGGCCGACGTCGCCACGGCGATGGCCGCCGCGCTGCGTCAAGCCGCGGGGGCGGCCGGCATCGAGCCGTCGAGCCTTGACGGGGTCGGCGTCGGCTCGCCGGGCGACGCCGACGAGAGGACCGGCATCGTCTCGGGCGCGCGCAACCTGCCCGGGTGGAACGGGAGCTTCCCGCTCGGCGAAACGCTCGCCGAGGCGCTCGACACAACGGTCAGGGTCGGCAACGACGTCCAGGTCGCGACCGAAGCCGAGTTCCACCTCGGCGCGGCGCGCGAGTTCTCGAGCCTGCTCGGCGTCTTCTGGGGGACCGGCGTGGGCGGCGGCCTGATCCTCGACGGAAAACCATGGCTCGGCCGTGGCGCTGCCGGCGAGATCGGCCACATGGTCATCAAGAGAGGCGGCGCCAAGTGCCCATGCGGGCGCAAGGGCTGCGTGGAGGCCTACGCCGGCCGGGGTCCGATGGAAGCGGAGGCAAGGCGCCAGCACTCCGAGGGCGTCAAAACCGACCTCTTCAAACTGATGGAAAAGCACGGAAAAGAGCGCCTCACCAGCGGCATCTGGGAGCGCGCCCTCGACCACGGCGACCACCTCGCCGAAAAGCTCATCGAGCGCGCGATCGAGGCGCTCGGAACCGGGATCGCCTCGGCGGTCAACCTGATCGACCCCGAGGCCGTGGTCCTCGGAGGGGGGCTGGGAATCAGGTTCGGGGCGCGGCTGATGGACCCGCTGACGAAAGAGATGGCGAAGCACCTCTTCGTCGACGAACGACCGCCGGCGGTTCGGGTTGCTTCGCTCGGCGACCTCGGCGGGGCGATCGGCGCCTCGCTCCTCGTAGCGCGATAGCACGCCCGGACGCGGAAGAGGTGCGCCGCCAAGCCGCCCCCGGACGCGGAAGCGGGGGCGCGAGATTTCCGGTGATCATGCGCGCGCCCCCGCTGGAGCAGAGGAGGCGGCGTTTAGCTCAGACCCGGCCCTCGGCCTGGCGCCGGGAGCGGGCGACCGCGTCGACGACCACGGCGGCCAGGAGGACGCCGCCGGTGATCATGTACTTGACCGACGATTCGAGCGCGAGCAGGTTCATGCCGTTGGCGATCGAGCCGATCACGGTCGCGCCGAGAAGCGCCGACCAGACCGTGCCGCGACCGCCGAAGAGGCTGGTCCCGGCGATGACCGGGCCCGCGATCGCTTCCAGCAGCAGGTTGCTGCCGCCCGAGCTCTGGTTGACGGCCAGCAGGCGCGAGGCGGCGAGGATCCCGCCGACCGCCGACATCGACGAGCAGAGCGTGAGCGCGAGGACCCGGATCCGGGTGACCGAGATCCCGGCCCGGCGGGCAGCCTCGGCGCTGCCGCCGACCGCGAACAGATGGCGCCCGAAGATGGTTCTCGTCGTCAGCAGCTGGAATCCGATGACGAAGGCGAAAAGGATCAGAAGGGCCAGCGGCAGGCCGCGGTCGGAGTTGAGGATCGCGACGGCGACGATCGTGACCACTGCGACGACGCCGATCCGGATCGCCAGCAGCGCGATCGGCTCGGTCGTCACCCCCGCCGCGACCCGCCCCCGATGGGCGCCGATCGTG
>DATBHH010000025.1:0-37345 GCA_036557525.1 Solirubrobacterales bacterium
CTCTTTGGCCGTGTCGGGAAGGACGATCCCACTCGCGGTCGTCTCCTCCTCCTCGATCGGCTTGACGATCAGCCGGTCCCCGAGGGGCTTCAGCTTCATCCGTGTACCTCCGTTTGTGCGGTCAGAAGTTTCGAACTGGTCTTGGCACTCAGTGGTTGAGAGTGCCAACAGGTCAACGAGGAAAAGATAGCGACTCTGCGCGCTCACCTACTCTTCGCGCTCAACCGCCCGCCAGCAGGCGGCAGCCGAGCAGGCGCGCGATCCCCTCGCCGCCGCGGGCCATGACCCAATTGTGGTTCCACTCGAAGACCGGCCTGGCGACCGGGGCGAGAAGGTTCATCCAGGGCCTCGTGGTCGCGACGTTCCACTCGTAGAGGACCGCGGTGGCGCCGTCCTGCTCGAACAGCCGCCAGCGGCCGATCCCCTTCAGCTCGCCGACCGCGTCGGCCTCGAGCAGCAGCGGCCGCTCGACCCTGGTCGTCGTCACCTCGAACTCGACCCGGTAGGGCAGCAGGCTGCGCCAGACCATCCGCGATACCGATCCGAGCCGGTCGCCGTCGCCCGAGCGCAGTTCCTCGACCTCTTCGACGCCCCGCCACCACTCGGGCCAGTGCTCCTGGGCGTGGATCGCCTCCCAGACTGACTCCCGCGGCGCGTCCAGCAGCCAGGTCGTCAGGAACTCGTAGCGGGCCACTTCAGTTGTGGTGAGGGGTCTCGCCGTTGCCGAAGTGGGCGCCCGGGGGCTCGACGATCTGCGAGAAGCGGATCACGGTGACGATGTCGTCGTTGGAGATCGGGACCCCGTAGATCTGCTCGAGGAACTTGACCTCCTCCTCGAGCCGGCGGAACTCGGGATTGTCGTGCTCGATGTCCCGTGGGGAGAGGTCGCCGACCTTCTTCACCTCGACGTCGTCGATCACGGCGGCGAAGATTTTCTCGCGCGGGCTGTGGCGGAAGCCCACCGTGATCCAGACCACCTGCCCTCGCTCGTACTTCGACGTCTTGTCGCCGAGCCTGATCGTCGCCGTCTTCCGGGCCCGCTTCAGCTGGTCGACGAACACCGCGGAATAGAAGTTGAGTACGTAGATCCCGCCGCGCATGCGCAGCGAGGGTATCTGACACCCCGACCCCGCGTGACGCGCGCAGTCCGGTTCGTGTTAGTAATTCGAATTGGGTTTCTCTCGCAAAGGGCGGGTATGGAGAGGTTGATGGGAGACGTCGTGCGCGGTGCCGCGGTTGCCGCAGTTTGCGGACTCTTCCTCCTGCTCCCCCTGGCCGGCAGGGCGGCCGCCGTCAGCTGCGGCGGAAAGCAGGCGACGATCGTCGGCACTCCGGGCAACGACCTGATCGTCGGCCGGCGCGCCAGCGACGTGATCTACGGCGGCGGCGGCGACGACCGGATCGTCGGCGGGCCGAACGGCAACGACCGGATCTGCGGCGGGCCGGGCGACGACGAACTGGTCGGCGGCCGCGGCTACGACGCCCTCTACGGCGAAGGCGGCGACGACAGGCTCGAGGGCGAAACCGGCGCCGACCGGCTCGACGGCGGCAGCGGCGATGACCGCCTTGAAGGCGCCGAGGGGAACGACTTGCTGCAGGGAGGCGCCGGCGAAGACGAACTGTTCGGGGAAAAAGGCCCGGATCGGATGCTGGGCGGCCCCGGCGACGACCTCCTGGACGGCGAAAGGGGCAGCGACGAAGCCGAAGGAGGCGGTGGCGACGACAGGATCAGCGGCGACAAGGGCAACGACCGCCTTGAAGGCGGCTCGGGGAACGACCTCCTCGACGGCGGCGCCGGCGACGAGCCGGTCCTCGAGGGCGGGCCGGGCAGCGACACGGTCCTCGGCGGGACCGGGATCGACCATGCCGACGGCGGTCCGGGCGACGGCGACGTCGTCCGCGGCGACAGCGGGGTCGACTACCTGAGCGGCGGCGAAGGGGAACGCGACATCGTCTCCTACGCCAGCGCCACCCGCCAGGGGGTCGTAGTGGATCTCGAAACGGGCCGCGCCAAGGGTGACGGCCACGACACTCTCAGTGGATTCGAGGACGTGGTCGGCTCGCCGCAGGACGACCAGCTCGAGGGCGACGGCTCCGTCAACCGCCTCGACGGCGGCGTCGGCGATGACGAGCTCGACGGCGGCCCCGGCAGCGACGAAGCGTTCGGCGGCGCCGGCAGCGACGAATGCGAACAGTTCTCGGTCGAGTACTCCTGCGGCCCGGAAGCCGAACCCCGCGGCCACGGTGCCTACGCGATCCTCAACCAGGGGCTCGACGGGATCAGCTTCGTCGTCCAGGGCGGCTCCGGCCCGGACGCGCTCGCGATCGGGTTCGAAGCGGGCACCTGGCAGGTGACCGACGACGGGCCGGTGTTCGCCGGCGAAGGCTGCGTCGCCACCAGCGCCGACGCGGTCGCCTGCTCATCGCCGCTGACAGCCGGCCTGCTCGTCGTCACCGGCGGCAACGGCGACGACGCGATCGAAATCGGCTCGACCGTACCGCTGACGACGAAGGTCCGGGTCAACGGCAACGCCGGCTCCGACCGGCTGTTCGGCGGCCCGGGCGACGACGTCCTCGAGGCCGGCGAGAACTACAACAACCCCGACGACGGCCATGACGAACTGGTCGGAAACGGCGGCGGCGACGTCCTCTACGCCGACCCCGGCGCCGACCGCCTCCTCGGCGGCGGCGGCAACGACCTGCTGGTCTCCTCGGTGCCGACCTGCCAGGGCCACACGTTCTCGGGGGGCAGCGGCGACGACACCGTCTCCTACGGCCGCTCTGACGCCTCCCTCCGGATCGAAATCGGCGGCATCGGCGCACCACCGGGCTGCGCGACCCCGGACCAGATCGGCGCCGACAACGAGAGCCTCGAGGGCTCCGACGGCCCCGACGTCCTGATCGGCGACAACGGCGACAACAGCTTCCTCGGCCACCTCGGAGCCGACACGTTCCTCGGCCGCGGCGGCGACGACTTCATCGACGCGGTCGACGGGGCCGCGGACAGGGTGATCGCCTGCGGCCCCGGCGAAGGCGACGAGGTCGTCCGCGACCGCGTCGACCCGGCGCCGACAAGCTGTTGAGTTATTCCGCGTCGCCTATACTGCATTTTCAGTAGACAGGGGCACGGCGAGGCTGTAGCGCGCGCCGATTCCAGCCGATTGGGAGGTCTGGAATGGCTCAATTGGCCAAATCGACCCCGCGCAGGGTTGCGGGGCTTCTGCTTGCGTCGGCGCTCGTCATCCTGGTGCCCGCCTGGGCGCAGGCGAGCGCGGCGACCTGCGACGGTCGCCATGCGACGATCGTCGGCACCCCGGGCGACGACGTGATCGTCGGCAAACGGGCCAGCGACGTCATCTACGGCGGCGGCGGCAACGACACGATCACCGGCGGGCCGAACGGCAACGACCGGATCTGCGGCGGGCCCGGCAACGACGTGATCCGGGGCGGCCGCGGCTACGACTCGCTGTTCGGCGAAGAAGGCGACGACCGGCTGTTCGGGGAAACCGGCGCCGACCGGCTCGACGGCGGCTCGGGCGATGACGAACTGGAAGGGGCGCAGGGCAACGACGGCCTCGACGGCGGGCCCGGCGACGACAAGCTCCGCGGCGCCAAAGGACCCGACAACCTCTTCGGCCGCGCCGGCGACGACTTCCTCAGCGGCGACAAAGGCGACGACGACCTCGAAGGCGGCGGCGGCGTGGACCAGCTCGTCGGCGACAAGGGCAACGACCACCTCGACGGCGGCCCCGGCGACGACAAGGTCGACGGCGGCCCCGGCGACGACCCGCAGGTCGACGGCGGCCCCGGCACGGACGTCGTCTACGGCGGCACCGGGATCGACAATGCGAACGGCGGCCCCGGCGACGGCGACGTGGTCCGCGGCGATTCCGGCGTGGACACGCTCAACGGCGGGCCCGGCGTCGAGGACATCGTCTCCTACGCGAGCGCAACCCGCGGCGGCGTCACCGTCGACCTCGCCAGCGGCAGGGCGAAAGGCGACGGGCACGACTCGCTGAGCGGGTTCGAGGACGTCGTCGGCTCCCCCCAGGCCGACACGATCACCGGCGACGGGGAAGCCAACCGACTCGACGGCGGCGTCGGCGACGACAACCTGATCGGCGGCGGCGGCGCCGATCAGGCCTTCGGCGGCGCCGGCAGCGACAACTGCTCGGGCTTCGTCGCCGAACAGTCCTGCGGGCCGGAAGCGAGCCCGCCGGGGACCGACGCGTTCGCGATCCTGAACGAAGGGCTCGACGGGACCAGCCTCGTCGTCCAAGGCGGCCCCGGCCCGGACAACCTCGCCGTCAACTTCGGCCCCGGGGGCTGGACGATCTCCGATGACGGTCCGATCTTCCCCGGCAGCGGCTGCCTTCAGAGCACCGCCACCTCGGTCAGCTGCCCCTCGATCTCGGCCACCGGGCTGGTGGTGATCACCGGCGGCGCCGGCGACGACCAGATCAGCATCGGCCCCGGGGTCCCGCTCGGCGTCAAGACCCGCGTCAACGGCAATGCCGGCTCCGACGTCCTCAACGGCGGCCCCGGCGACGACGTGCTCGAAGCGGGCGAGAACTACAACAGCCCCGACGACGGCAACGACGTCCTCAACGGCAACGGCGGCAGCGATGTCCTCTACGCCGACCCCGGCGCCGACGTCCTCAACGGCGGGCCGGGCAACGACCTTCTCGTCTCCTCCGTCGCCACCTGCCAAGGGCACACCTTCGACGGCGGGCCCGGCGACGACACCGTTTCCTACGGCCGCTCCGACGCGGCCTTGAAGATCCAGCTCGGAGGCACCGGCGGGCCCCACGGCTGCAGCGACGACGACCACGTCAACGGCAACAATGAGAGCCTCGAGGGATCCGACGGCCCCGACGTCCTGATCGGCGATTCCGGCGAGAACAGCTTCCTCGGCCACAAGGGCGCCGACACCTTCCTCGGCAAGGGGGGGTCCGACTTCATCGACGCCCTCGACGGCAGCCACGACAAGGCGATCAACTGCGGCGGCGGGCCCCACGACGACATCCTCAAGGACAAGGTCGACCCGACCCCGGTCGCCTGTCCCTAGTCTGCGGAGTACCCCTCCTCGCCGACCAGCGGCACGAATCGGCAGGGTCCGATCTCCTTGCCGCTGAGCTCGTCGCCGCGGCGATGGAAGACGGTGAGCATGTCCGCCGCCCGCGCCGCGATCGGGACCACCAGCCGGCCGCCCTCGGCCAGCTGGCCGAGCAGGGTCGCCGGCGGGCTCGGCGCCGTGGCGTGAACCGCGATCGCCTCGAACGGGGCGAGCTCGGGGACGCCGCGGCTGCCGTCGCCGACCCGGATCTCGACCCGCTCGCCGCCGAGCGAGTCGAGGTTCGACCGCGCGGCGGCGGCGAGCGAGGGGTGGCGCTCGACGCTGATCACCTCGGCCGCGAGCCTTGCGAGGACCGCGGCCGAGTATCCGGAGCCGGTCCCGACCTCCAGCACCCGCTCGCCGCCCTCGAGCTCGAGCGCCTGGCAGATCGCTGCGACGATCCACGGCTGCGAAATCGTCTGCCCCTCGCCGATCGGCTGGGCGGCGTCGGCGTAGGCGCGGGTCCGGTCGCGCTCGGAGACGAACTCCTCGCGCGGGACCGCCCCCATCGCCGCCAGGACCCGCTCGTCGGATATCCCCCGCCGCCGCAGCTGCCGCTCGACCATCGCCGCGCGAAGCTCGGCGAAGTCGGGCATCTCAGCCCCGAGCGCCGGTAGCCCCGAACGGCTTCCTCTGGGCGCTCGGCGTGATCCTGGTCGTCGCCGGCAACGCGGAGGGGAGAGTCCGGCGGGCTACCCCGCCCTTGGCTCCGCCGGGGCGGGCGTTCCGACTCCAGCCGTCTCGTCGCGCAGGTAGAGCATGATGCTGATGACGATGACCCAGATCCCCGCCAGCCCAAAGCCGATGAACCCGAGCGGCGTGAAGCTGATGACGAAGATGAAGATCCCTGCCCAACCGAGCCAGGTGGGCAGCAGCAGCCTGTTCTTCAGCAGCCACAGCGAGACGGCGAGAATCAGGGTCGCGAGGCCCATCACGAAAGGAAGGAAGAAGTCGGAGTCGAGCGCGTTCAGCGCCTGGGCCGCGGAGGGTTCGATGTCGCTCGCGTATTCGGCGAGGGCGAAGTGCACGGTGGCGGCGGTGGCGAAGCCTCCGGAGGCGATGATGCCGGCGCCGAGCGCGACGGTCGGCAGAATGCCCGGCTCCGAACTCGCCGCATCGAGGCGCTGCTTCAGCGTCGCCGCGAAGAAGATCAGCGCGACCGCGGCAAGGGCGAGCACCACCGCGGCGATCATCTCCTTGGATTCGTGATCGGAATAGAACGAGACCACCTTCTGCGCCGAGTCGTCGCCTTCCGGCGTGCTGCCGCCGATGGCGAAAAACGCGATCAGCGTCAGGACGACAAAGAGCGCGCCGGTCAGTGAGACAAGGTTGCGCTTCTGTTGCATCTCGAACCTCCCGTAGCCAACGGCTCGAATCCTCTCAGGGCCGGCGGCGAAAGTCCACCGCGCTCGGTTTGCGGCCCAAGCGGCGCAGGACAGACGCCCTTCCCAGAAGTCGAGCGCCCGAATATGATCGAACGCGATGCGCGAGCCCAGTTGGAAAAGGATGCTGATCGAAGGCTGGGCGTTCATCGTGATAGGGGTCGTCGCCTTCGTCGGAGGCCTGATTGCCGGTGGTCTCCTTGGCTCGACGAAGACCGAAACCGTCTACGTTGCCGCCCCCTCGAATGCAGCCGAAGAAACTGCAGCCGGGGAACCCGAAGAAGGGACCGGCGTCGCGGCGGCCGGGGGGAATGCCTCCAAGGAAGCGGGCGCGCAGGTCTTCGCGAGCAACGGCTGCGGCAGCTGTCACACCTTCAAGGCAGCCGACTCGAGTGGAACCACCGGGCCCGACCTGAACGAATACCTGGCCCCCGACGACGACAAGACCGGGATCGAAGAGATGATCGTTGACCCGAACTCAGAGATCGCCGAAGGCTATTCGGCCAACGTGATGCCGACGAGCTACGGCCAGAGCATCTCGAAGGGCGAACTCGAACAGCTGGTCCAGTTCCTGATCAATAACTCGCCCGCGGGCGGAACGAAGCCAGAGGGTCCGGGCGGCGAGGAACACGACGTCGGCGGCCCCAGCAACTGAGCGTCCGGGCTTCGGGCTGCGCCGCTAACCCTCGACCAGGTTGATGACCTCGGCTGTGCGCTCTTCCGGCCGGCCGGTGAAGCCCCCCTCGACCGGCATGCTCGGCATCAGCGTGTCGGTGACGAATCGGTCGGCATGCTCCTTCGACTCCCACACGGCGGAGATGAGGATGCCCCCGTCGGTCACCCCGGCGGCGTGGTAGATCTGCCCCTCGGGCAGGGCTCCCGGAGGATGTACGACCGCGATCGTCGCCATGTACTGATCCTCGGTTGCGTCCGGCCAGAAATGCGACATCAGGTACGCCATGGTTGGCTCCTCTCCTCGGGTCAGCCGAGCCTACCCGGTGGGGCGAGCGGGGCGCACCCGGACTTTGCCGCCCGTCCCCCCGCGCCGGGCGACTGGCAGATTTCGAGCATCGGTGAGAAGGTGGCTTGGTCTTGTCTTCTCGTCCATTCAAAGGACAACGAAAACCGAATGGAGGAACAAGATGGAGTCCACCTATCGCCGCAGCATGTCCGTCGCTGCCGGACTGTTGGCATTCTGCATCGTCGGGGCCTTCTCGGCACCGTTGGCAGGCGCCAACACCGCCCTGACCTTCAAGGAACCGGAAAAGGGCTCGACCTTCAAGTTTGTCGATGTCGCGCCGCAGGCCCCCAAGAAGCACGGCTTTCCGACCGCCATCAGCCCGGGGGATCAGTTCGTGGTCACCAACCCGCTGACGCAGGGCGGTAAGACGATCGGAAAGCTCCGGGCCAGGTGCACGGCCACAGCGAACGCCAAAGGGAAAAATGCGTTCGCCAACGCCCATTTCATCTGCGAAGGCGTGTTCTCCTTCGGCAAGGACGCGCTCTACGCCAGCGCTTCGACCGTCAAGGATGGCGTCGAAGGGGTGATCACCGGCGGCACCGGCAAATACGTGGGAGCAAGTGGCACCGTCAGGTCCAAGGAAGGCAAAGGCGGCTCGACCACGACCATCACCTTGATCGGCTGAAGATCGGGCGCGGCAGTCCTCGGGCTGCCGCGCTCCTCTCCCCGGACCGCGATCAGAAGATGTAGTTGCGGAGCTTCGCCGGCTCGAGCACGGTGACGCGGCCGCGGCCGGGGCGGACGACGCCGGCCCGCTCGAGGTCGGCGAGGAAGCGGCTGACGCTCTCCCGCGAGGTGCCGGCGAGCTGGGCGAGGTCGGCCTGGTTCATCCGGATCGTCACCTCGCCGCCCTCGCCCCCCTGCCCCTCTTCGGCGACGAGCTGGCTGAGGACCCCGGCGACGCGGCTCGGGACGGTCTGGAAGGACTGGCGCGAGATCCGCTCGTTGGCGGTCCGCAGGCGCCTGACGAGGGCGGCGACGAGCTTGACCGTTATCTCCGGGTGGCGGGCGAGCAGGGACCGCACCTCGTTCGCCGGCAGCGCCAGCAGCTCGCTGTCCTCGAGCGCCTCGACGCTGGCCGAACGAACCTCGCCGTCGAGCATCGCCAACTCGCCGAAGATGTCTCCGGGGCCGAGCGTCGCCAGGGTGATCGCCCTGCCGTCGGAGTGCTCGCGGGTGACCCGGAAGCTGCCGGTGCGAATGATGTAGCAGGCATCGGAGTGATCGCCCTCGTGGAAGACGCGGGTGCCGGCCGGGAACGAGCGGGGGACCGCGACCAGCGAGAAGCGCTCGAGCTCGCCCTGCTCGAGGTCGGAGAAAAGCGGGACGCTGCGAAACAGCTCGACCGGGCTCGGACTCCCCACCGAATGCTCCATCGGTTTGATTATCGCCACATCGGCGCTCAGCTTGCGGCCGCGGTCAGCCTTCGGGGGCCGCGGGCGAAGCCCGCCTGAAGCAGCGCCTCCTCGTATCCGGACCCGATCACCGGCTCGCCGTCGAGCTTCTCGATCGAGAGTTTGGGCAGGCGTCCGGCCGAGACCGCATCGGTCAGGGCGCCCATCGCCTCCCCGAGCGCGGCCTCGTCGAGGTCGGCGAGGCGGAGGATGCTGCGGCCCCCGCGCTCGACGTAGACCAGCGGCTCGCCGTCGCGGAGGAGGACGTGGGCGCCGGGCGCGCGGGCCGGGCGGCGGCCGGATTCGGGCTTCGGCCAGGGCAGGGCGGCGCCGTAGGGGTTGGCGGGGTCGGTGGCGGCCAGGACCCGGAACTCGCCGCTCGCTTCCGGCAGGGAGCGCAGCCGCTCGACCGCGCCGGCGAGGGCGAACTGCGCGCCGCCGAGCCCCTCGACGAAGTAGCCGCGCCGGGCGGTGCCGAGCAGCTCGAGGTTGGCGAGCTCCGCGTACAGGGTCGAGAAGCCGCCGGGGACGCCCTCGGCGAGGACCGTCTCGCGGGTGACGATCCCGTAGCGCTCGAGCATCAGCTCGGCCTGGGCGCGGAGCTTGGGGCCGGCCCCGGGCGCGTTCTCGAACAGCGGCGCGGTCAGCGACCAGCGGCCCTGGACGGCGGCCCCGCCGGCCGATCGGCGGCGGGCGAAGCGGCGCCCCTGCCGCTCCTGCGCCGCGACCGCGCGCAGCCGCGGCGCCCGCAGCGGGGCGAAGGCGTCGTTCGTCACCTCGCCCGACCAGGCGAGGTCCCAAAGGGCCGAGTGGAGCTCCTCCGCCGGGTGGGAGAGGTCGGCGAGGAGGTCGAGCCAGAACGAGGGGCCGCCCAGGAGCCGCTCGCGGATCGCGTCGTGCGCCTCCCCCTCGACCGGCTCGATCTTGGCGTTCGCGGGCGGGGGCCCGGCGAGCCGAACGTCCTCGCGGAAGTAGAGGGCGACGCGGCCGTCGTTGCGCCCGAGGGCGCCGGCGCCGATCCAGACCAGCTCGCCGCTGGTGCAGAGCTCGTCGAGCCAGGTCGGGGAGTAGGCCCCGAGGCGCCGTGGGAGGACATCCCCCTCCCAGACCTTCGGCGTCAACGCCACCCCCTGGAGCGGCAGCAGCGCGTCGCGGAGGCGGTCGGGCCCGGCGCCGGCGGCACGGTGGGCGTCGACGTTCTGCCAGCTCGGCAGGAAGCGGGCGAAGCGGTCGCGGGCCGCGGGCTCGACTTCGCGGCGGAGGTGGGCGAGGCTCGCGCGGCGGATCCTGCGCAGGACCTCGGAATCGCACCACTCGCGCTCGCTGCCGCCGGGGAGGAGCTCGCCGCGCACCATCGCGCCCTCACGCTCGAGCTCGCGCAGGACCGGCGTCGGGTCGACCCCGTAGCGGCCGGCGAGCTGGGCGGTCGGGAACGGCCCATGAGTCCGCGCGTAGCGGCGGACGAGCGCGCGCATCGCGTCGGGGTGGGCCTCGAGGAACGCCTCCGGCAGCCCCGGCGGCGGCGGCACCCCGAGCGCGTCGCGGTAGAGCCCGGCGTCCTCGGCGGCGATATAGCGCTCCTCGCCTCCGATCCTGACCAGCGCCGCGCGTCGCTCGGCGACGAGCTTCTCGAGCATCGTCGCCGCCGAGTAGCCCTCGCCGACGCGCTCGCCGCACTCCTCGGCGGTGAGGTCGCCGACGCCGCGGAGGATCTGTTGGAGCGCGTCGCGATCGCCGGCCAGCCCGGCCTCGGTCAAGTGCTGGAGCTGGGCCTCGACCTCCTCGAGCGCCTCAGGGTCGATCAGCTCGCGCAGCTCGTCCTGGCCGAGCAGCTCGCGCAGGAGGTCGCGATCGAGGGCGAGGGCGGCGGCCCGGCGCTCGGCGTTCGGCGTGTCCCCCTCGTACATGTAGGTCGCGACGTAATCGAACAGGAGCGAGGAGGCGAACGGAGAGGCGGTCGGCGTCTCGACCTCGACCAGGCCGAGCTCGCGCGAGTGCAGCTTCGCCAACAGCTCGGTCAGCGACGGCAGGTCGAGGACGTCGCGCATGCACTCGCGGTAGGTCTCGAGCACGACCGGGAAGCGGGGGAAGTCGCGGGCGACTTCGAGCAGGCTCTGCGACTTCAGCCGCTGCTGCCAGAGCGGCGTCCGTTTGCCCGGATAGGCGCGGGGGATCAGCAGCGAGCGCGCGGCGCTCTCGCGGAAGTGGGAGCCGAACAGCGCCGACCCCGAAAGCTCCTCGACCACGAGGTCTTCGAGCTCGTCGGGCTCAACCATCACCAGATCGGCCGGCGGCGGCTCATCGGCGTCGGGGAGGTGGACGACGATCCCGTCGTCGGACCAGATCGCGTCCGCCTCGAGCTCGCGCTCGTTGCGGATCTTCTGCGAGAGCGCCAGGCCCCAGGCCGCGTGGACGCGGCCGCCGTAGGGCGAGAGGACGCAGAGGCGCCAATCGCCGATCTCGTCACGGAAGCGCTCGACGACGATCGTCTCGTCGGAGGGGACGACGCGGGTCGCGGCCTGCTGCTCGCGCAGGTAGGCGACGAGGTTCTCGGCGGCGCGCCGGTCGAGGTCGTACTCGGCCGACAGCTCGGCGGGCTCGCGCGAGACCGCCTCGCGGGCGAAGGCGCCGATCGCCCGCCCGAGCTCGGCCGGGCGGCCGATACCGTCGCCCTTCCAGAACGGCACCGCCCCGGGCAGGCCCGGGGCCGGGGTGACGATCACCCGGTCGCGGGTGATGTCCTCGATCCGCCAGGTCGTCGCGCCGAGCAGGAAGGTCTGGCCCGGGCGCGCCTCGTAGACCATCTCCTCGTCGAGCTCGCCGACCCGGCGGCCGTCGGGCAGGTGGACGCCGTAGAGGCCGCGGTCGGGGATCGTGCCGGCATTGGTGACGACCAGCTGGCGGGCGCCCTTGCGGCCGTGGATCGTGCCCTTGGTCCGGTCCCAGACGATCCGCGGCCGCAGCTCGGCGAACCGGTCCGACGGGTAGCGCCCGTCGAGCATGTCGAGGACGTTCTCGAGCTGCTCTCGCGAGAGTTCGCGGAACGGCTCGGACCCGGTCACCAGCCGCTCGACCTCGTCGACCCCCCACTCGTCGAGCGCCGCCATCGAGACGAGGTGCTGGGCGAGGACGTCGAGCGGGTTCTGCGGGATCACCGTCTCCTCGATCTCGCCTGCCCGCATCCGCTTCGCGACCACCGCGCACTCGAGCAGGTCGGCCCGGAACTTGGGGAAGATGCGGCCCCGCGACACCTCGCCCAGCGAGTGGCCGGCGCGGCCGACCCGCTGCAGCCCGCGGCTGACCGACTTCGGCGACTCGACCTGGATCACGAGGTCCACCGCCCCCATGTCGATCCCGAGCTCGAGGCTCGAGGTCGCCACCAGACACGGCAGCTGCCCCGACTTCAGCAGCTCCTCGACCACCGTCCGCTCCTCATGGCTCAACGACCCGTGATGAGCCCGCGCAATCTCCACGGGGTCTGGGGAGGTCTCGAGGGAGCCTCCCCGCTGTTGCTCCGGAGAGACCTCCCCGGACCCCGCCTGCTCGCTCGCTCCCGCGTCCGCGGCGGGCGGCTGGTGCCCTGCGGCGACAGGACCCGCGGGCCGGGCGCTGCCGTCATGCTCCGTTGCGGGGAGCTCCTGCTCGGGTTCCTCTGCCGCGAGCTCGTTCAGACGCTTGGCGAGGCGCTCGGCGGCGCGGCGGGCATTGACGAAGATGATCGTCGAGTTGTGTTCGCGGACCAGTTTCAGCAGCTCGGGGTAGATCGCGGGCCAGATCGAGCGGACGTGGGCGTTCGGCTCGCCCTCGGCCGGCGCGCCCTCGGAGTTGGGGAAGTTGGGCGCGCCGGGGTCCGACATGTCCTCGACCGGCACCACGATCTCCAGATCGAGCTCCTTCGCCCGGCCGGCGTCGACGATCTTGCAGCTCCTGCGCGGGCCGACGAGGAAGCTCGCGATCCGCTCCAGCGGCCGCTGCGTCGCCGACAGCCCGATCCGCTGGACACCGGGGCCATCCCCTCCTGCGGCGGGTGGCGCCGTAGGGGGGCCCGCCCCCGAGGAAGCTTTAGCTACCGCAGGGGGCGGGGGGTCCCCTGCGGCGACAGGACCCGCCGCCCGGAGGGCATGGTCCCCGACCAGGGCCTCGAGCCGCTCGAGGCTCAGCGCCAGATGGGCGCCCCGCTTGCTCGCGGCCACCGCGTGAATCTCGTCGACGATCACCGCCTCGACGCCGGTGAGCATCTCGCGGGCGGCCGAGGAGAGAATCAGGTACAGGGACTCCGGGGTGGTGATCAGGATGTCGGGCGGCGATTTGCGCATCGCCCGCCGCTCGGACTGCGGCGTGTCGCCGGTGCGCAGGCCGACCGCGAGGTCGGCGCCGATCCCCTGCAGCGGCGCCCGCAGGTTGCGCTCGATGTCGTAGGAGAGCGCCTTCAGCGGCGAGACGTAGACGATCCGGACCCCGTCGCCGCGCTCGGGCTCGCGCGAGAGCCTGTCGATGCCCCAGAGGAAGGCGGCGAGCGTCTTGCCGGAGCCGGTCGGAGCGCAGATCAGGGCGTTGTCGCCGCCGGCGATCGCCTCCCAGCCCCCCGCCTGGGCGGGCGTCGGGCCGGCGAACGAAGACTCGAACCAGCGCCTGACCGGGGCGCTGAACGGCGCCAGCGGGTCAGATTTCGCACTCGATTTACGGTCGGTGGCCAATCCTCCGATCTTACGCCGACCGGAGGCGCGGGCTCAGCCGGCCCGGCCGCCGGCGAAGTTGACGTACTGGCGCCAGGCGGGCTTCGCTTTGAAGCCTTTGGCGAACAGGCCGGAGCCGTCGCAGAAATTGCACGAACCCTTCTGGTCGTCGATCGAGAACCAGTAGACCCGCTTGAGGTGCCATTTGTCGGCATCGCGCTCGACCACCCTGAAGGCGCCCTTGAGCTGGCTCGCCTGGCCGCCCGGGCCCTTGGCGAACGAGTTCTTCTTCGACGGGGGCTGCGAGCTCCAGCCGAGCTCGGTCAGCCACAATCCCTTGCCGGCGTCGTGGTTTTCCTTGAGGACCTCGCGGACTTCTTCGATGTACGGTTCGAGCCGCTTGTAGGTCGCCGTGTAGGGGTGGATCGCGTAGCCCTGGAACTTGCTCTTGATTCCCGGGGTGCTGCGGTAGAGCTTGTCGAGGAAATCGGCGGCGAAGTAGGCGAGAGGCGGTTTCCGGTGCAGGTTCGCCTCCGCCGGGCGGGCGAACAGGCCGGCGAGAATCAGCTTTGCGCCGGGGTCGATCCCGCGGATCGTCGAGAAGGAGAGCTTGACCAGCTTCCCGTATTCGGCCGGGTTCGGCTTGGCGACGAAGTACATGAAGTTCGGCTCGTTCCAGATCTGCCAGGTCCGGATCGGGCGCCGAGCGACGCTCGGGTGGGTGGCCCAGAAGGAGCCGGTCGGCCCGTAGCGCAGCACCGCTTCGCGGACGAACGTCTTCCAGGCCGACCTCTGCGCCGCCGTTCTGACCGGGAGGTTCTCGGGGCTGCGGTAGCGACGGTCGGCGGGAACGGCCCAGCGAGGCGCGCCGGTGAGGAACGGGAGCACTTCGATCCCGGCATCGGAGGCGCCTTCGATCAACGCGTCGAGCCCGGCCCATTCGAACGGCCCGCCCCTGGCCGGCTGGAGCGCGCTCCAGACGAACGGGACGCGGATGCTGTCGACACCGCCCTGCTTCAGGCGCACGAGCTCTTCAGGGCTCGGCGTCGCCTGCGGCACGACTCCCCAGAACGTCGCCGGGACCGCGGCGGCGGCGGCCGCGCCGGCGGCGACTGTGAACAGGGCCAGCGCCAGCGCCACGGCGAATGCGCGCGCCCTCAGCCCCGTCGGGCGCTTCCCCCGCCCCCGCATCGGTTGTTAGCCCGCCTTCGGAGAGACCGGCGCGCCGGGCTCGCCGGGCGTCCCGCCCTGGCGCCGCTGGCGGATCAAGACGACTGCGAGGGAGATCGCGGCGAGGACCGCGATCGCGATCAGGATCGGGACCAACGGGGAGGAGCCGCCGCCTTCGCTCTTCTGCGGGGCCGGTTTGCCCGTCTGAGCGGGCTGTTGCGGGTTGCCGGCCTTCTGGCCGGCGCCGGTGTTGCCTGGGCTACCCTGCTGGCCGGAGCCGCCACCGCTGCCCGTGTTGCCAGGGGCAGGAGACTTCGGAGATGGATTGTTCCCGCCTGAGCCCGAGATGCCGTTGTTCCCACCACCACCGCCGCCGCCGCCGGAGTGCGGCGAGTTTGCCCCGCCGCCGGGGGAGGTCGACTTGCTCGCCGGGGGTTCGGCGTGGCTGCCGCCGCTAGTACCGCCGGAGCCGCCGCCGCCGGAGCCGCCGCCGCCGCCGATCGCGGTCGGCGGGGAGTCCGTGTACTGCGGCGGGGTGTAGGCGCGCGCCAGCGCCGGAAGGCAGGCCAATGCCAGCAGAGCCAGCAGTGAGAACAGCGCGGCCGGGGCCGCGTTTCGGTGGAGGCGCATCCCATGCATCGGGCGCAAGGTTAGAGCAAACGGCGGCGTTGCTAGCGCCCCTTGCCCTGATAGTTGCGGTTGCCGCAAGCGGAGGAGGCTACGACGTGACGACGAGGCACATCGCGGCGCTCGCGGTGTGGCTCGTCGTGGTCGGCCTGCTGGTCTTCGGAGCAGGGGCGGCAGCGACGCTCGGGCGTCCGATCTACTGGAGTGCCGGACTGCTTGGGGGGCTGGCGCTCTTTTCGGCAATTTCATCCCTCTGGTCGGGCTCTGTCGAGCTCAGCGTGATCGAGGCGGACCGGGTTCTCGCCTATCTCGGCATCTACCTAGCCGCTTTCCTAATCGTCCAAACCGATCAGAGGCGCGAACGTTTCGCTGAAGGGCTTGCAATCGCCTTCCTCGCGGTCGCGCTCCTGGCCCTGGGAAGTCGGCTCCTCCCCCATGTCATCGACATCGGCTCGCTCGGGGAAGGGGCGCGCCTCTACTACCCCCTCGAATACTGGAACGCCGACGGCACGATGTTCGGGATCGGCGTCACCACCCTGCTCTGGATGAGCCGCAGGGCGGCCTGGGCCCCGCTGCGCTGGCTCTCGGCCGCGGCGATCCCGGCGGTCCTCCTCGCCCTCTATTTCACCTACTCGCGGGGCGGGCTGCTGGCGCTCCTGGTCTCGGCCGGGATCCTGCTCGCCCTCTCGCGCGACCGGCTCTGGCTGACGGCGACCCTGGCGATCGGCGCCCTCGGGGCGCTGCCCGCGATTCTCGCGGTCCAGGCGCGCGACAGCCTCGCCGAAAACCTCGCCGGCCAGGCGGCGGTCGACCAGGGGGTCACGGTCCTGCTGATCCTCCTCGCCGGGATCGTCCTGGCAGCGGCGCTGTTCGCTGGGCTGCGGGCGCTCGAGCGGCGCGAAGGGGAGCTGACGGGGAGGGCGGTCGAGCTGTCACGCCATCCGACGGCGCTGAAGGTGGCGGCGGCGGCCGTCGCAGTGATCGCGATCGGGGTCGCGATCGCCGTCGGCGGACGCGCCTGGGACCAGTTCAAGAGCTCCGACGTAGCGTTCCCCGAACAGCCGTCGTCACACTTCTCGAACCTCAACGGCGCCGGCCGCAGCGACTTCTGGCGGGTGGCGATAGACAGCTTCGGCGAAGAGCCCGTAATCGGGACCGGCGCCGGCACCTACCGTTTCGACTGGGACAAGAAGCGGTCGATCTACCTCCCCCTCCACGATGCCCACTCGCTCTATCTGCAGAGCTTCGCGGAGCTGGGCCTGGTCGGCGGGATCATCGTCCTCGCCCTGGTCGGCGGGGTGCTCTGGTGGGCGTTCTGCGCCTGGCGCGACGCCCGCGAGGACCGGCGCGAGCTGCACGCGATCGTCCTCGCCGCGCTCGTCGCGATGGCGGTGGCGTTCGCCATCGACTGGTTCTGGCAGATCCTCGCGATGGGCTCGATCTTCTTCATCTACGCCGCCGTCGCGACCTCAGCCCGCTGCGCCCAGGTGGCGCCGGCGGCCGGTCGCCGCCGCGAGGAAGGCCGGAGCTGGGGCCTGACCGCGGCGGTGCTGGCGGTCGCCTGGATCTCGGCCGTCGCACTCGTCGGTCCGCTCCTGGTCGAACGCGAAATCGACCAGAGTCAGGACGCCGCGGCCGCCAACGACCTGCCGAGCGCTGTCGACCACGCCGAACACGCGCGGTCGATCGAGCCGTTCGCCGCCTCCCCCTACGTCCAGCTCGGCCTGCTGGCCCAACTCGAAGGCGATCACGAAGCCGCGATCTCCCACTTCTCGAACGCGATCGACCGCGAGGAAGACAACTGGCAGTGGTACTACCTGCGCTCCACTGCCGAGCGTGAAGCGGGCGATGAAGCCGCCGCCGAGGCCGACCTCGAAAAGGCGCGGGAACTGAACCCGCTGGAGCCGTGCCTGCGAACGGGGAACTGCGGATGAGCGCGGAGCGAGCAAGCGTCATCCTCTGTTTCTGCGGGCAGCGAGCGAAGCGCGGGGCATTGGGGTGAGGACGATGGCCCGGAACGCCCATGACGCCGCGAGCCGTGCCCCCGAGGAGGCCCGGAGCCGGCGCGCCGAGAGTCGGACGGACGCCACCGCGAGACTCGGGCCGACCGGGCCGAGCGGCTCGCGCCGCCGCGGGGCGCTGCTGCGGCGGCTGCTCGCCGTCGGCGACTGGGCGGCGCTGATGGCGGCGCTCTGCGTCGCCACCGCGGCGACCGCCGAGACCGACGTCGCGACCCTGTTCTGGGCGGTGCTCTTCAGCCCGGTCTGGATCCTGGTCGTCAAGTTCCACGGCCTCTACGACAAGGACCACCGGCGGATCCGCCACAGCACCCTCGACGAGCTCCCGTCGTTGATCTCGGCGAGCGCGCTCGGGACGATCGCAATCGACGGGCTGCTGGCGCTGAGCCCGGTTGGGCCGCTGTCGGCGGCGAGCGCGATCATCGTCGGGGTCGGCGCCCTCGCCGGGAGCTTCGCCGCGCGGGCGACCCTGCGCTTCCTCTGGCGCCGTCTGACCGGGGACTCGCCCGGGCTGATGATCGGCCCGCCGGAGGCCGCCGACCTCGTCGCCCGCCGGCTGTCCACCCATCCCGAGGCCCGGCTGCGCCTGGTCGGTTACCTCGCCCCGGCCGACGCCCCGCCGGCGAAGGAGCTGCCGCGGCTCGGCTCGGTCGCCGACATCTCTAAGGTCGCCCGCGAGCACGCGGTCGAGCGCGTCGTCGTCACCGAGCAGGGAATGAGCGAGCAGGCCGCCGAGGCGCTGATCGAGGAGTGCAAGGCGGAGGGCCTGGGGCTGACCTTCCTGCCTCACCACTTCGGCCTGCTCGGCCCGGGGATCGAGCTCAATCGCCTCGCCGAGCTGCCGGTCCTCGACTTCCGCTTCTCCGACCCGCCGCGCTCGACGATGGCGATGAAGCGGGCGATGGACGTCGGCATCTCCGCCGCGTTCCTGGTCCTGCTCTCGCCGCTGCTGCTGGCGAGCGCGGTGGCGATCCTGATCGACACCGGACGGCCGGTCTTCTTCCGCCAGCGTCGGGCCGGCCTCGAAGGCGAGCCGTTCACGATGCTGAAGTTCCGGACGATGACCGCCGATGCCGAGGAGCGCCTCGGCGAGCTCGTCGACCTCGAGCGCCTCGAGGAGCCGGCGTTCAAGATCGCCGCCGACCCGCGTGTGACGCGTTCGGGGCGGTTCCTGCGGCGCACCAGCGTCGACGAGCTGCCGCAGCTGATCAACGTCCTCCGCGGCGACATGTCGCTGGTCGGGCCGCGCCCGGAGGAGGAGGCGGTCGTGGCCCTCTATGACGAGCGCCAGCGGGTCCGGCTCGCGATCAAGCCCGGGATCACCGGGCCGATGCAGGTCTACGGGCGGGGCGACCTGACCTTCGAGGAGCGGCTGGCGATGGAGCGCGACTACCTCGACAACCTCTCGATCGCCGGCGACCTGGCGATCCTGCTGCGGACCCCGCGGGCGATCGTCCGCGGCGAAGGCGCCTACTGAGTAGATGGACCTCGAGACGATCGTCGTCAGCCACGACGCCGAAGCCCTGCTGCGGCGAACGCTGCGCTCGCTCGAGGAGCACCCGGCGAGCGGCGAGACCCGGGTGACCGTGGTCGACAGCGGCAGCACCGACTCGACCCCCGACATGGTCGAGCGCGAGTTCCCCCGCGTCCGGCTGATCCGCTGCGGAAACATCGGCTTCTCGGCCGCCAACAACCTCGTCCTCCGCGAGGGAGCCGCCGACGCCGTCCTGCTCCTCAACCCCGACACCGAGGTCTACGCCGGCACCCTCGACGCCGCCCTCGCCAGGCTGCGCTCGGATCCGCGCGTGGGGATGGTCGGGTGCAAGCTGATGACCGAGACGGGCGAGCTCGACCACGCGGCCAAGCGCTCGTTCCCGACGCCGCTCTCCGCCCTCGCCCACTTCACCGGGATCGGTCGCCGCGGCGACGCCCCCGCCGCCCTCGCCCAGTACCGCGCCACCCACCTCGCCGAGGACGAGCCGGGTGAGGTCGACGCGGTCAACGGGGCCTTCATGCTCTGCCGCGGCGAGGCGGTTCGCGACGTCGGCCTGCTCGACGAGGGCTACTGGCTCTACATGGAGGACCTCGACTGGTGCCGGCGGTTCTGGGAGGCGGGATGGAAGGTCTTCTACGAGCCCGGCGCCGTCGCGCTCCACGTCAAGGGGGGCTCCAGCGGCGGCCGCCGGGCATTCCGCCAGGAGGTCGCCTTCCACCGCGGCATGGGGCGCTTCTACCGCCGCTTTGAGGCGCCGCGGCACAACCCGCTGCTTAACGCGCTCGTCTACGCCGGGATCGGCGCCAAACTCGCCGCCAGCCTCGCCGTCACCGCGCTGCGCGGCCGCTAGTGCGCCTCGACCTATGGATGTCGCAGTTGTTTCCGCGGGGTGCGAATAACTGCGACATCCGACCGAGTCAGACGCTCGCCAGTCCGACTTTGACCACACCTGAGTGGGGCCGGTCGGAAGCCCAGATCAGGCGCGGCGGGCAATGACCATGTCCTGGTAGCTGGCGGCACCGGGCTCGTTCGCCCACCCGCCGAAGTGAATCGGCTCCCGGATCGCGAGCCCGGCTTCGTCGAGCATCGAGCGGACCGCGTCGACGTCGAAGGCGATCGCCTCCTCGGGCTGGTGGGGGTCGGTGGTCGCGCCCCCCTCGACGCGATGGATGAACGACAGGGCCGCGCTTCCCGCCGCGATCTCGGCCTCCGCCCGCGGCGTCAACAGGAAGAAGGTGAGGAGGCAGGCGCCGCCGGGCCTGAGCACCCGGGCGGTCTCGGCGAGGTAGTGACCCACCTCGCCGCGGACGAGGTGGGTGAAGAGCGATGTCGCGAAGGCGAAGTCGAAGGAGGAGTCGGGATAGGGGAACCTGAACTCGGTCGCCGAGAGCGTCCCGAACGGGTTGTACTTGGCGTTGTGGATCGGCGCCCAGTCGAACTCGAACTCGGGGTGCCGCGGGGTGATGTTGCGGCGGCACCAGCGGATCATCGCCCTGCCGACGTCAAACCCGGCGTAGGACCCGCCCTCGAGGTAACCGGTGAGCGGGATCGCCATCCGGCCGATCCCGCAGCCGATGTCGAGCACCCGGTCACCCGGCTCGAGGCCGCCGAGCTCGGTGAAGTGGCCGAGGAACTCGCGGCCGGTGGCGAGGAAGTCCCCCTCGCCGACGAACGAGAGGCCGCGTGGCGGGATCGGGTCGCCGTCGCCGCGGCGGAGGCGGCGGGCGAGGTCGGAAGGGGCGAAGAGGAACCGGCGGGCGAGCGCCTTCGCCAGGTAGACCGCCTTCGCCCTCACCGGTACTCGAACGGCAGCTCGTCGCCGGCCTCGGCGAGCCGCGGCGCCGATCTGTCCCGCTCGGAGAGCAGTGGGTCCTCGATGCCCCACTCGACGCCGATGTCGGGGTCGTCCCAGGCGATGCCCGACTCGGTCGCCGGGTCGTAGAAGCTCGAGAGGAGATAGGTGACGTCGGCGACCTCGCTCAGCACCACGAAGCCATGGCCGAAGCCGACCGGGACGAAGAGCTGGCGATGACGCTCGTCGTCGAGGACCTGCCCTTCCCAGCGGCCGAAGGTCGGCGAGCCGCGCCGGAGGTCGACGGCGACGTCGAGGATCGCCCCGCGCGGGCAGCGGACGAGCTTCGCCTGGCCGGGCTCGGTCTGGAAGTGGAGGCCGCGCAGGGTGCCCTGCGCGGAGCGCGAGTGGTTGTGCTGGACGAACTCGACGTCGACGCCGAGCTCGGCCCAGGCGCCGCGCCGGTAGGTCTCGACCATGAAGCCGCGGTCGTCTCCGTGGACCTCCGGCTCGAGCAGCACGACCCCCTCGAGCTCGGTCTCGAGGCGCTCGGGCATCAGCCGAGGGCCCTGCCGTACTGCTTCTCGTAGTAGGCGCGGTACTCGCCGGAGCGAATCGGGGCCCACCACTCCTCGTTATCGCGGTACCAGGCGACGGTCCGCTCGAGGCCCTCGTCGAAGTGGACCTGCGCCTCCCAGCCGAGCTCGTCGCGGAGCCTGTCGGAGGCGAGCGAGTAGCGGCGGTCGTGGCCGGGACGGTCGGTGACGTGCTCGATCAGCGACTCCTCAGCGCCGGTCAGCTCGATCACCCGGCGGACGACCTCGATGTTCTCGCACTCGTCGGGACCGCCGACGTTGTAGGCCTCGCCGGGGCGGCCTCCGATCAGCACCGCGTGGATCCCACGGCAGAAGTCCTCGACGTAGAGCCAGTTGCGGACCTGACGGCCATCCCCGTAGACCGGCAGCGGGTCGCCATGGAGCGCGTTCAGGACCATCAGCGGGATCAGCTTCTCCGGGTACTGCCGCGGGCCGTAGTTGTTCGAGCCGCGGACGATCGAGGCCTCGATCCCGTAGGTGTGGACGTGGGCGGAGACCAGCAGGTCGCCGGCCGCCTTCGTCGCCGAGTAGGGCGAGGAGGGGTCGAGGGGGGAGGTCTCGGTGAACGAGCCCGACTCGATCGAGCCGTAGACCTCGTCGGTCGAGACCTGCAGGTAGCGCCCGACGCCGAGCTCGCGGGCGGCGTCGAGCAGGGTCCCGGTTCCGATCACGTGGGTCCGCGCGAAGGCATCCTGGTCGTCGATCGAGCGGTCGACGTGGGACTCGGCGGCGAAGTTGACGACCGCGTCGCAGCCCTCCATCGCCTCGCGGACGGCCCTCGGATCCTCGATCCCGCCGACGACGAGATCGGTCCCCTCGGGCAGGTTCTCGCGCCGGCCCGCGTAGGTGAGCTTGTCGAGCACCCGGACCTCGTGCTCGCCTTCGATCTGCCGCACGTAGGTCGAGCCGATGAAGCCGGCGGCCCCCGTCACCAGGACCCTCATGCCGCTTCCTCCCTTGCGGAGGCGCGCTGGGCGATATAGCCGGCGAGACCGTCCTCCCAGGGGGGCAGACGGATCGCGTGCTGACGCTGGCTGACGAGCGCCGAGAAGGCGGGGCGCGGCGCCGGCCGGCCGAGCATCTCGGTCGTCGCCGACATCACCTGGCACTCGATCTTGGCCTGCTCGAAGATCTCGCGCGCGAACTCGTACCAGGAGCAGGAGCCGTCGGCCGCCATGTGGTGGATCCCGAACTCGACCCCCTCGATCAGGCGGACGAGGCCGTAGGCGAGGTGCCAGGTGTAGGTCGGGGACCCGACCTGGTCGCGGACGACCAGGACCTCCCCGTGATCGGCGGCGAGGCGCAGCATCGTCTCGACGAAGTTGGGGCCGCCGATCCCGAACAGCCAGGAGGAGCGGACGATGAAGTGGCGCTTGTTGGCGGCCGCCGTCGCGTCCTCACCCGCCAGCTTGGTGCGTCCGTAGGCGGACAGCGGCGCCGGCTGGTCGGTCTCGACGTACGGCTCGCCCTTGGCGCCGTCGAAGACGTAGTCGGTGGAGAGGTAGACGACGCTGGCGCCGTGGGCGCCGGCGGCGACGGCGACGTTGCCGGCCCCATCGCGGTTGATTGCCATCGCCGCCTCCTCCGAGGCCTCGGCGCCGTCGACGTCGGTCCAGGCGGCGCAGTTGATGACGACGTCGGGCCGCTCGAGGTCGAACTTCTTCTGCAGCGCGGCGGGATCGGTCACGTCGAGCTCGGCGCGGCCGAAGCCGACGACGTCGTGACCGGCGTTGCCGGCGGCGAGCATCACGTCGCGGCCCAGCATTCCCGCCGCGCCCGTCACCACCACCTTCATCAGGCGTTTCCCGTTGCTGCAACACGCATGAGGCGGACAGGCTAAGTGACTATCGGAAACTTCGGCGTGAAACGGCGTTCACGAAGCTTCGCCCCGAGGCGAACCCCACCAAGTTTTACATCCATCACATGGAAAACTTGGTGGGATTTTCAGATCAGCTTGATCTCGCAGTTGTCGCCGACCAGGAAGCGGAGGGTCTTCGGCATCCCCTCGCTGCGGGTCAGCTTCACGTTGCGGCCGAGCAGGCTCGCCTCCATCCGGGTCCCGAGATCCTCGACCACCGCGCCGGCGAGGAGGATCGAGTGCTCGACCTCCGAGCGGCGGATGTGGACCTCGGAGCCGATCGAGGTGTAGGGGCCGATGTAGGCGTCCTCGATGTCGGCGCCGGCGCCGATCACCGCCGGGCCGCGGACGACCGAGCGGCGCAGCTTCGCGCCGGCGGCGAGGACGACCCGGCCCTCGACCCGCGACTCCTCGTCGATCTCGCCCTCGAGGCTGCCCTCGATCTCCTCGAGGACGAGGCGGTTGGCCTCGAGCATGTCGGCGAGCTGGCCGGTGTCCTTCCACCAGCCGGTGACGACCTCCGAGCGCACCGGGCGGCCCTCGTCGATCAGGCCCTGGATCGCCTCGGTGATCTCGAGCTCGCCCCGCCAGGACGGCTCGAGCGCCTCGGCGGCGGCGAAGATCGCCGGCGAGAACAGGTAGACGCCGACCAGCGCCAGGTTCGAGGGCGGATCCTTCGGCTTCTCGACGAGTCGTACCACCTGCTCGCCGTCGAGCTCGGCAACCCCGTAGGACTGTGGGTCGGACACGGGGGTGAGGAGGATCAGCGCGTCCGGTTCCTCGGTGCGGAAGGTGTCGACGAGGCCGCCGAGCCCGTCGGCGAGGAGGTTGTCGCCGAGGTACATCACGAACGGCGAGTCGCCGAGGAACGGGCGGGCCGTCAGCACCGCGTGGGCGAGCCCGGCCGGCTCGTCCTGGAGGATGTAGGTGATCCGGGCGCCGAAGCGCGAGCCGTCGCCGGCGGCCTCCCGGATCTCGCCCCCGGTCTCGGGGGCGATGATGATCCCGATCTCCTCGATCCCGGCCTCGACCAGGGCCTCGATTCCGTAGAAGAGAACCGGTTTGTTGGCGACCGGCACGAGCTGCTTCGCCGAGGTGTGCGTGATCGGCCGCAGCCGGGTGCCCGCGCCGCCCGAGAGAATCAATCCCTTTAGCTCCTGCACGCGCCGGAAGGCTATCGTCGGGTCGCGAATGACGGGCGGCGCCCAGAGGACTTCGGACAATTCCGGGTGTACGCCTGGCACGCGCCGGACCGAGCGGGGCCAGGACGCAGGGAGACCGAATGGTCGAGTGCCATTCGGCCGACCGAGGACGCCGCCCCGCGATGGTCCGCCGCTGCCAGGCGTGCGCGGGGGGTTGTCCGATGCCCTCTGAACCCATCGACGTCGCGATCGTCAACTGGAACACCGCCGGCGCCGCGCTCGACGCCGCCCGCGCCTTCCTTGTCTCCGCCGGGGTCGAGTCGGCGGTGACGATCGTCGACAACCGGTCGGCCGAGGCCGACCGCCGGACGCTCGAGGAGGGGCTGCCGGCGGGGGTCTCCCTCGACCTCGCGGAATCGAACCTGGGCTACGGGAGGGCCGCGAACCGGGCGCTCTCCAGCGGCTCGGGCGAGATGGTCTGCGTCAGCAACGCCGACGTCCGGCCCGAGCCGGGCGCGCTGGCCGAGTTGGCGGCCGTCGCCGCGGCGAACCCCGATGCGGGAATGGTCGGGCCGGCGCTCGTCGGCGACGACGACATCTACCACGCCGAGCTGCCGGGCCGGATCGCGCTGCTCGGCCAGATCGTGGCCGGCTCGTTCATGCGCAGGCCGGTCGCGAGCCCGGCGTCGGGGGAGGTCCGCGAGGTCGGCCAGCCGTCGGGCGCCTGCTTCCTGATGCGGCGCGAGACCTGGGAGGCGGTCGGCGGCTTCGACGACGACTTCTTCCTCTGGTACGAGGACGTCGACCTCGCCAAGCGGCTGCAGGAGGCGGGCTACCGCAACCTCCTCGTCGGCTCGGCCCGCGTCGGCCACGAGGCGGCCCGCTCCTTCAACCAGCTCGACCGGCGGACGATGCAGTCGATCAGGCGGCCCTCGCTGCGCCGCTACATCGAGAAGCACCACCGGCGGCTCGCCCCGCTGGCGGCGCCGCTGTTCAGGATCTGCGGCGATGGCTGAGCTACGGCCCGCCGCCTACATCCCGAGCCTCGACGCGGAGGCGATGCTGCCGCGGACGCTCGAGAGCCTGCGCCGCCAGACGAGCCCGGTAGACGTCGTCCTCGTTGACAACGGCTCCAGGGACAACTCGGTCGCGATGGTCCGCGAGCGGTTCGAGGAGGTCGAGGTGCTCGAGCTCGGGCGGAACCTCGGATTCGGCCCGGCGATCAACCGCGCCGCGCGCGAGCGGCCCGCCGACCCGGTGATGGTGCTCAACAACGACATCGAGTGCGAGCCGGAGATGATCGAGGCGATGCTCGAGGCCCACGCCGGCGGCGGCGAGTCGGTCGCGGGCGTCCTCCTCCAGGAACGCGACCCGGGCCTGATCGACTCCGCCGGAGTCGTCGCCGACTCGACCCTGATGGGCTTCGACTACCTCCACGGCGAGCCGGCGGCGGCGGCCGGCGGCGCGGCCGACCCGCTGGGGCCGACCGGCGGCGCGGCGCTCTACTCGCGGGCCGCGTTCGAGGCGGTCGGAGGGTTCGACGAGCGGATCTTCCTCTACTACGAGGACCTCGACCTGGCGCTGCGGATCGCGGCGGCGGGCGGGCGCTGCCGGCTCGCGCCCGCGGCCCGGGCCGTCCACGCCTACTCGGCGAGCCTCGGCGCCGGCAGCGGCGAGAAGTACGCCCGCACCGGCTGGAGCCGCGGCTACATGCTGCGCCGCTACGCGGTGCTGTCGAGCCCGCGACGGGGGATGCGGGCGCTCGCCTGCGAGGCGGCCCTCTGCACCGGCCAGCTGCTGATCGACCGCACCGCGCGGGGCCTGGCCGGCAGGGTCGAGGGCTGGCGGGCCGGCGCCGGGCTCGAGCGCCGCGACGCGAGCGGCGCCCCGCTGCTCGACATCTCCGCCCGCGAGGCGCTGCGGCTCAGGCGCCGCCGTCGCGACTAGGGCGGCGGCGAAGGTAGCCGGCCTTCGCCCGGCGCAGGAGGCCGAGGGGCCCGGCTCGCAGCCGGTCCAGCTCGCGGATCTGGCGCTCGGCTCGGTGGCTGAGCTCCTCGTTCTCGGCTCTCAGCCCGCGCAGCTCGGAGCTCTGCTGCTCGAGCTCCGCGACGGCGGCGTCGCGTTCTTCGGTCAGCGTCTGGATCCGCCTCCCCGCGCCCAGCGCCGTGGTCCGCGGGGCGGCGGCCCGCCCCAGCGTGAGGTTGCGGATCTCCGCCGCCAGCTCGGCATTCACCCGCTCCAGTTCGTCGAGCCTGAGAGCGTCGTTCTCCTCCGACCCGGTCACCTCATCCCTCCCCGGTCCAGGTGAAAGCGGCCCGGATCCTCCGGTCCTCCATCTCGGCTCTGGTCTGAGCCCGGATCCGGCCCGTCCAGGACCGCATCAGCGAGTCGGGTCGAACGCGGTATCTGATCAGCTTCTCGGGTATCACCAGCCCGAACCTACCCTCATCGCGCAGGCGTCGGAAGAACTCCCAATCGGCGTGGGTCGCCCCCTCGGGCTCGTGGAAGAAGCCGAGATCGAGCAGCATCCGCCGCGGCAGAAGGGCGAACGTGTCCCCGTCCCAGTTCTCGCTCCCCTCGTGGCGCAGAACCCTGTTGCCGAGGTAGATGCCTCCGCTGGGCTCGGCGAGGGGCGACCCGTCGGGCTCGATGTAGCGCAACCAGGAGCCGACGTAGCCGAGCCCCGGCTCGTTGCGGAAGACCTCGAGCGCGCGCGCCACGAACTCCGGCTCGAGCACGTTGTCGGCGTCGAGCATCAGGACGTACTCGCCCCGCGCCATCGCGATCCCGAAATTTCGCGCAGCGGCCTCGCCGGCGTTCAACTGGGTCAGGACCCGAACCCCCGGCCTCGCCGCCAGCCGGTCGAGGATCTCGTCCTCCTCCTCGAAGGAGCCGTCGTTGACGATCACCACCTCGAGGTCCGGATGGGTCTGGGCGAACGCCGAGTCGACCGCCTCCTCGACGTGAGCGGACGCCCCGTAGTAGGGAACGATCGCGCTGACCAGCGGCCCTCGCGCCGGCTCGGGCTTCGGCCGGCGGGGCGCAGTCCCGCAGCCGAGATCCTCGAAGAGGCGGTCGTAGCCGTCGAGGATCGCCTCTGGGTCGGCGAGCCGAGCGGCCCGCTCCGCCGGGGCGCCGGTCCCGCGCACGCGCTCGACCTCTTCGCGGCGCTCGAGAAGTCCGACCAGGGCCGCTCCGATTGCGCGCGGCCCGGTGTCGGCAGCGAGCCATCCCGTCACTCCGTCCTCGACGATCTCGACCAGGCCTCCGACCGGGGTCGCGAGGACCGGCAGCCCGCAGGCCATCGCCTCGATCACCTCGGTCGGCCAGACGGCGAACCTCGGCGGCGCGACCAGCAGGTCGTGCTCGGAGATCAGCGCCCGCATCCGCTCGGCCGGCGGGGAGTCGTGGAAGGTCACCCGCGGGTCGTCCGCGAACATCGCCTCGAGCGTCGCCCGCATCGAGAGCTTGAAGATCGCCGTCGCGGTGTCGGGACCGACGATCGTCAGGCGCCAGTCGTCGCGGGGAAGCCTGAGGCAGGCTTCGGCGAGGTCGGCGGTGCCGGCGCCGCGGCCGATCGGGCCGCAGCAGAGGATCCGCAGCGGACCGTCCGGCGCCGACCGGACCGGGGCCGGGGATTCCGGGGGCAGATCGAGCGGGATGCCGACCCGCGCCGCTCTCGGCAACGGCTCCGGGTAGTAGCGACGGTAGAGATCGAGGCCCGCCCCGCCGGGCCAGACGAGGCCATCGGCGATCCGCAGCTGCTCGCGCTCGAGGTCGCAGATCCGGCTCGCGCCGTCCTCGCCGAGGGACGCATCGTGGAGCCGGATCAGCTCCTCGCTGCCGACCAGCCTCAGAGCGATCCGCGTTCCCCGCAGGGAGGGATGACAGGCCCGTCGGGCCTGCAGCGGGACCAGCGCCGGAGCGGCGCGGTCGGGAGCCTCGAGATAGTCGGGAGGCCGGTCGCCGTAGGCGGCGGCGATCGCCCCGAGGGCGGCGGCCGAGCGCCGGTACTCCTCGTTCGGGAACAGCGTCGCAACGAGGTCCTCGCTCGGGGTGGCGACGATCTCCCGCACGTCCGGCCCGGCCGCCCCCTCCGGCGAGGACCCCGCGAGATGGATCAGCGCCACATCGTGGCGGGCCGCGAGCGCCGCCGCGAGTGCGGCCGAGGGGGCCCCGGCTCTCTCCTCCTCCTCAACGCCGGAGATCAGGCATACGCGCAGACCGGCTCCCTCCCCCAACTCTCTCGATCGCCAGCGTCAACAGGCCCCGAATTCAACACAAAACGGCCGTGGCGGCCCCGCTTGTCCCCCGCACACCGCCGATATCGTCCGCGGGACCGATGCAGAGCAACGACGTGAAAACCGCAGCCGGTCGCGCCGCGCGGTCCCGGATTCCCGCCGACGCGCCGCTCGCGATCGAGGCCAGCGGGCTCGAGAAGACCTTCCGGATCCCGACCCATCGGGTCGACTCGCTGAAGGAGCGCGTGGTGCGCCCCTTCTCCGCCCGCGAATACCGGATCCTCCGCGCGCTCGACGGCGTCTCGTTCGACGTCCGCCGGGGCGAGTTCTTCGGGATCGTCGGCCGCAACGGCTCGGGCAAGAGCACGCTGCTGAAGTGCCTCGCGAGCATCTACCGCGCCGACGCCGGGACGATCAGGATGGCGGGCCGCCTGGCGCCCTTCATCGAGCTCGGGGTGGGCTTCAACCCCGAGCTGACGGGGCGGGAAAACATCGTCCTCAACGGCGTGATGATGGGCCTCAGCCGCAGCGAGACGAAGCGGCGGCTCGACTCGATCCTCGCCTTCGCCGAACTGGAGGAGTTCGGCGACCTGAAGCTGAAGAACTACTCGTCGGGGATGCTCGTCCGCCTCGCCTTCTCACTGATGATCCAGGTCGACGCCGACGTTCTCCTGATCGACGAGGTGCTCGCGGTCGGCGATGCCGCCTTCCAGCAGAAGTGCGCCGACGCCTTCCACGACATGAAAGCGGAGGGAAAGACGATCATCCTCGTCACCCACGCGATGGACACCGTCCGCACCTACTGCGACCGGGCGATGCTGGTCGACGACGGCGTCCTGAAGATGATCGGCGACCCGACCGAGGTCGGCGACCAGTACCTCCGCCTGAACTTCGAAAGGAGCACCAGCGCCTCCGGCAGGCCCGCCGTGGAGACGGACGAGGCGCGGCTGCGCGAGATCTGGATCGAGAGCCCGTCGGGCGCGCGCGGCGCTCCGATCGAGCAGGGGGAGGGACTGGTAGTAGGCGTCGAACTCGACATCCTCAGCGACCTGCCGCAGGCCAGCGTCGGGTTCCTGCTGACCGACGTCGACGGGGTCGGGATCTCGCAGTTCGGGACCCTGCTCGACAGCGAGCCGGGGGCGCAGGTGACCCCCGCCGGAAGCCGGGTCACCGTCAGGGCGAGGATGGACACCCCGCTGGTCGCAGGTCGCTACTTCCTCCACCTCGGGGTCAGCCGCGGCGGGCAGGGCGCGGGCACCGCCCTCTACGCCCACAACGCGGTCGACTTCGTCGTCTACGGCGGCCGGCAGCAGTCCGGCGGCATGGTCGCGATCGATCACCAGATCGAGATCTCGGTCGAGAGGGCAGACCCGGGATGAGCGCCGAGGCGCCCGCTCCACCGCTGCGCGAAATCGGCGGACCGTCCGCTCTCGGCGGCGGCTGGCGCCGCTTCCTCGACCTGCTCTGGCTGATGTCCGTGACCGAATTCCGCCGGACCTACTTCGGAACGGTCCTCGGCTACCTCTGGTCGCTGGTGCGGCCGCTGCTGCTGTTCGCCGTCCTCCTCTTCGTCTTCACCAAGATCTTCCGGGTCGGCAGCAACGCGCCCAACTATCCGGTGATGCTGCTGCTGAACATCGTCCTGTTCACGTTCTTCCAGGAAGCGACGACCGCCGCGGTCACCTCGGTCGTCGCCCAGGAGGGGATCGTCCGCAAGACCCAGTTCCCGCGCCTGGTGATCCCGACGACCGTCGTCCTGACCGCGCTGTTCAACCTCTGTCTCAACCTGATCGTCGTCTTCGTGTTCATCCTCGCCTACGGGGTCGATCCGACCTGGACCTGGCTGCTGTTCCCGCTCGCGATGCTGGCCCTGTTCGTGCTGACGACGGCGGTCAGCATGCTGCTCTCCGTCCTCTACGTCCGCTATCGCGACGTCGCGATCATCTGGGTGGTTATCGCCCAGGTCCTCTTCTACGCGACGCCGGTGATCTACCCGGTGAAGATCATCCCCGAGCAGTACAAGCAATTCCTCTTCGTCAACCCGCTGGCGGTGATCTTCGAGCAGGTGCGGGTCTGGGTGATCGACCCGACCGCGCCGACCGCCGCCGAAGTCGTCGGCGGCGCCGTCCACCTGCTCCCCGCGGCTGCGGTCTTCGTCGGCCTCTGCGCGGCCGGCGTCTGGATCTTCAACCGCGACGCGCCGCGGATCGCCGAGGAGCTCTAGGCCGGGTTCGCCGAGGAGCTCTAGGTCGGGGCCGTCGGGCGAGGCCGCCGGATGCCGCCGATCGCGACGTACGCGTACCCGAGCAGGCCCAGCGCGGCGAGGATCGCCGCGATCGGCGAATAGGAGGTCCCGGGCAGCGGCGTGAACGCGGGCACGTAGAGGAAGAGGACGAAGAGGGCGTTGATCGCGACCACCGCGATCGCCAGCCCCGTCGACACCGACGCCATCGCGACGACGCAGGCGGCGATCGCGATCAGCGGGATCGCGGTCGTGCCGGCGTGGATGATCGCGCTCGATTCCCCCGGCGTGCCCCATTGCAGCAGGGCCCAGAAGAAGCAGCCGATGCCGACGTAGGCGAACCCGATGAGCGCAAAGCGCCAGTCCGGCTCGCTCTCGCGGTGGCGGCGGCGGATCGCCATTGCCAGCGGGCCGATCAGGAGCAGGCCCAGCATCGGCAGGAGCTCGAAGAACCGGTAGCCGCGGATCCAGTTGATCGCTTCCTCGACGTCACCGTGCTTGAGGTTGTCGTAGATCGTCTTGATTTCGCTGTCGCGCTCGATGCCGGTGATGTCCTTGACGTTGTTCCACTTGTCTTCGATCGCGCCGCCGAGGCCGGCTTCGCGGTAGCTGTCGACGATCGTTTCGAGGCTGCCGCGGCTGTCGATTGCCTCCACGCCCGCGAGGTGCCACTTGATCAACCGGTTTCCGGGCGGGTCGTCGTAGCGCTGGTACGCCGACCACGAGCCCATCATCACGATCCCGACGAGGGCCGCGGCGCCGATCCAGCGCCAGCTCGGGAGGCCGCGGTAGGCGGCGACGATCAGCACCGGCAGGACCCCGTAGATGCTCGCTCCGTGGGCGAGCATCCCGAGCGCGAGCAGTGCCCCGAGCAGCGCCCCGACCCTCCAGTCGCGCTTCCAGCGGTCCCAGCTCGGGGAGATGACGAGGGCGAGCGCCGCCAGCAGGAAGGCGCCGGCGATCAGCTTCGGCCAGACGAAGAAGCCGTAGATGATCGCGATGTCGCTGACGAGGGCGGCGAGCATCGCCAGCCCGATCGTCACCCTCCTGACCCGGGCCGCGGCGAGGACCGCCCAGAGCCCGACGATCCAGAGCTGCTGGATCACCGAGGCGAGGATCTCGTAATGCAGCGACTGGGTGTCGGCGACCGTGATCGACTCCTGGGAGAGGACGTAGCCGACCTGAAGCGGCGGCCGGTCGCTCATCAGCCAGTCCGGCGGGAACAGCGGCGGGGTGCCGTGGTGGCCCTTCGCCGCGAACCATTCGGCGAAGTAGCGGGGGATGTCGTTGTCGGACGGAAGGCCGCCCTCGTATCGGGAGCTGGACATGCCGAGCGGATTGTCGGTGCCCCCGTGGAGGAACCCGAGGTAGACGACGAACACCGAGCCGAGGACCCAGAGCAGCAGTGGTATCCGCAGTTGGCGCAGCAGCTCACGGTCGAGGTTCCCGCGATAGGCGGCGAGGAACCCGACCTGGACCGAGCCGAGGACGAGGACGTAGTTCCAGGCCTGCCCGATCGTCGGCTCGGCGAAGTAGGCCCAGAAGGCGATGAAGGCCGCCAGTCCCGACGCGGCCAGGCCGATCGCGAGGAGAAGCGGCACGTCGCGGACGCCGAGCCGCATCGCGGCGAGGGTCGCGGCGACGCCCGGCGCCCCGGTCAGGGCGAGGTGGACTGCGAGCATCCAGAGGACTTCCCCGTTCGAGCTCATGACAAGTTCTCGCGCTTCGCTCGCTGCACGAGGAACCAGAGATGGACGTTTGCTCGCTCCGCGCTCAAGGTCGGGAACCGTATCGGGACCCTGGGTAGACTCGGCCCGATGCCGGAGCAGGGTCCGAATGGCCTCGAGGCCGCCAACGAGGAGATCCTGCGGCTGCGCGCTCTGCTGGTTGAGAAGGACGCCGAACTCGGCGAGGTCAGGGGTCAGCTCGAGGAGATGGCGGGGCACTCCGCGCGGCTGACGGTCCTCCTCCACCGGGTCAACCTGGTGAAGCTTCCAGGCCTCCTCGCCCGCAGGGTCTCGCAGCGCGTCAGCGGCCGGGGCTGAGCCCTTGGCCGCGCCCCGCTTCTCGGTGCTCACGCCGGTCTACGAAACCCCGGAGGCCGTCCTGCATGCGATGCTCCGGTCGGTTCGCCGTCAGGGCTTCGGCGAGTGGGAGCTGTGCCTGGTCGACGACTGCTCGGCCGCCCCGCACGTGGGCGAGATCCTCGAGCGGGCGGCACGAGACGACCCCCGGGTCCGCGTCACCCGCCGCGGGTCGAACGGCGGCATCGTCGCCGCCTCGAACGACGCGCTGGCGATGGCCCGGGGGGAGTTCGTCGTCCTCCTCGACCACGACGACAAGCTCCACCCCGACGCGCTCGAGCTGGTCGAGGAGCGGCTGCGGACCGATTCCGAGATCGACTACCTATACACCGACGAAGACAAGATCGACGAGGCCGGGCATCACTCGGGCCCGTTCTTCAAGCCCGACTGGTCGCCGGAGCGGTTCCGGACCCAGATGTACACCTGCCACCTCAGCGTCCTGCGCCGCTCGCTGGTCGAGGAGGTCGGCGGCTTCGACGCCGAGTTCGAGGGATCCCAGGATTGGGACCTGATCCTGCGGGTGACCGAGCGGGCGCGGAGTGTCGCCCACGTGCCGCGCGTCCTCTACCACTGGCGGATGCTCGAGACCTCCGCCGCCGGCGGCGGCGAAGCGGCGAAGCCGTGGGCGTTCGAAGCCGGCACCCGGGCGCTCCAGGCCCACTGCGAGCGGATCGGGTTCCCGGCCCGGGTCGAGCGCGACCGCGACCACCCCGGGGTCTACGAGCTCGTCCCGGAGCTCGAGCGGCGGCCGCCGGTCAGCATCGTGATCCCGACCGCCGGGACCCGCCGCGAAGTCTGGTTCGAGCAGGTCGTGCTCGTCGCCCACTGCGTCCGCAGCATCGTCGAGACCTCGACCTACGACGACTACGAGATCGTCGTCGTCGCCGACACCTCGGTCGGGCCCGAGGTCCTCGACGAGCTGCGCGAGATCGCCGGCGAGCGCCTCCGCCTCGTCCCCTACGACCGCCTGTTCAGCTTCTCGGAGAAGGTCAACGCCGGCGCCGCGGCCGCCGCGGGCGAGCACCTGCTGCTGCTCAACGACGACATCGAGGTGATCGCCCCCGATTGGATCGAGCGGATGGTGATGTACTCGTCGCACCCCGGGATCGGCGCCGTCGGCGGCCGCCTGATCGTCGCCGACGGCCGCCTCCAGCACGTCGGGGTCCTGTTCGAGAACGGCGGGTTGCCCGGCCACCCCTACCACGGCTTCTCGCGCGAGTTCGGCGGCTACTCGAACAGCGTCCTCGTCGCCCAGGACCTCTCGGCGGTGACCGGCGCCTGCATGATGACCCCGCGGGCGACTTTCGAGGAGGCCGGCGGCCTCAGCACCGACTTCCCGATCAACTACAACGACATCGACTACTGCCTGAAGCTGCGCGCGCGCGGGCTGCGGATCGTCTACGACCCCGGGACGCTGCTCTACCACTTCGAGTCCTCGAGCCGTTCGACCGAGGTCGGGGACTGGGAGAAGGAGATGCTGGTCGAGCGCTGGCGGCCGCTGATCGATCCCGACCCCTACTCGAACCCGAGCCTCAGGTACGGTACGCCGCGCCTCAGCTCCCCCCTCAAATGGGCGGTGCGCCGTGTGCGCTGGCGGCCGGCCCGCAGAAAGGCGACGACTTGAACTACGAGCGCCTCTACTCCTACCGCTTCCGCGACATCGACCAGGAGGCGAGGATCGCGGTCTGGCGCGAGATCGGCCGCCACGTCTACGGGCTGATGGGCGAGCCGCAGACGGTGCTCGACCCCGCCGCCGGCCGCGGCGAGTTCATCGGCGCGATCCCCGCCAAGGAGACCTGGGCGGTCGACGAGGTCAGCTACCCGGAGGCGGCGCACGGGCCCGATACGACCGTGATCACGTCGTCGATCATGGACGCCGAGCTGCCCGAGTCCCACTTCGACGGCGTCTTCGTCTCCAACTTCCTCGAGCACCTTCCCGACCAGGAGGGGATCGCCGCCTTCCTCGAGAAGATGAACCGGGCGATGGAGCCCGGCGGCCGGATCGCGATCATGGGGCCCAACTACCGCTACTGCGCCGGCGAGTACTGGGACTGCGCCGACCACTACGTCGCCCTCACCCACGTCGCGATCGGCGAGCACCTCTACGCGGCCGGCTTCGAGCCGGAGCGGATCATCCCCCGCTACCTGCCGTACTCGTTCCGCGGGGTCCTGCCGCCGTCGCCGGCGCTGACCCGCGCCTACCTGCGGATGCCGCTCGCCTGGCGCCTGCTCGGCAAGCAGTTCCTCGTGATCGGGCGCAGGCTGCCAGCCGCCGATACCTGATCCAGATCATCATCCGCATGGACTCGCCGCGTGAGCTGCTGCGGGCGGTCCGGCTCGAGGCCGGGCTCTCCCAGCGCGGGCTGGCGCGGCGGGCCGGCACCTCTCAGCCGGCGATCGCCCGCTATGAGCGCGGTGCCTCGACCCCCTCCTGGGAGACGCTCCAGAGGCTCGTGGCGGCCTGCGGGCAAAGGGTCCGGCTGGAGGCCGAGCGCGAGCCTGATCCGGACGACGTCGAGCTGTTGCTCGAATTGACGCCGATCGAGCGCCTGCCCGCTTTGCCGATCTGCGCAACCTCGCGAGGGTCCAACTTCGTCGGCTGGAAGAGCCGGCGGTTCAACACCGACGCCGGCCCTCTCGACATCGTCCCCCAGGCTGCCGCGATCGGTGGCTTCGACGAGGTCGCGACCGTGGAGCTGACGTTGGGGGACATCTCGGTCCGGGTGCTGACGATCGACGAGGTGATCGCCTCGAAGGAAGCGCTCGACAGGCCGAAGGATCGAGCGGCGCTGCCGGCGCTCATCGCCACCAGGAAGGCGATCCGGCTGCGGCGAGGCGCCGGCTGAGCCGGCTACGCGACGCTCTTGTCGCCGCGCTCGGCCGACTCCCTCTCGGGTGCGACCCGGTAGTCGCCGCGGCTGAGCGTGTGCTCGAGCCAGACGTAGAGGACGATGAACAGGTAGCGGCTGCCCATCTCCCGCATCCCGAGCTTCGGGACGCCGGTCGTCCGGTTCGTCCAGGAGACCGGGATCACGTGGTAGCTGTGGCCCCGGACGATCGCCTTCAGCGGCATCTCGACGGTGAGGTTGAAGTGCTTGGAGAGCAGCGGCTGGACCGTCTCGATCACCTCGCGCCGGTAGCCCTTGAAGGCGTTGGTCGTGTCGTTGTAGCGGTGCCGGAAGAGGGCGCGGATGAACCAGTTCGCGAGCCGGTTGATCGCCAGCTTCAGCCGCGGGTAGTCGTCGACGTGGGCGCCGGGGGCGAAGCGGGAGCCGAAGGCGCAGTCCCAGCCCTCTTCGAGCACGCGGTGGTAGCGGGCGATGTCCTCGGGGTCGTCGGAGGCGTCGGCCATCGTGATCACGACGGCGTCGCCCTCGAACAGGTCGAGGCCGGCCCTGATCGCCATCCCGAAGCCCTTTTCGTAATGGGAGGGACGGACCCTGACCCGCGGATTGGAGGCGGCGATCCCCTCGACCACCGCGGCGGTGCGGTCCTCGCTGCCGTCGTCGATCACCAGCACCTCGTACTCGATCTTCTCCCGCTCGAGCACGGCGACGACGCCGCTGACGGTCGTCCCCACCGAGCCCTCCTCGTTCTGGGCCGGGATCACGACCGAGAGCTTCATGCCGCCGCCATCGTCCAGCGCTCGGCATTCTGTTCGTGCATCTCCTCGAGGATGTCCTCGACGCCGTGGCGGGGCCGCCAGCCCGGGTAGTCGGCTTCGAACGGGGCGAGGTCGGAGATCCACCAGCGGTGGTCGCCGATCCGCGGCTCCTCGCCCATCTCCCAGCGGAGCTCGCGGCCCGCCACCCGCTCGCAGATCTCGATCGCCTCGAGCATCGAGCAGTTGCTGAAGCGGCCGCCGCCGATGTTGTAGACGGCGGCCGCGCGCGGCGCCGCCTGGAACGCGGCGAAGGCGGCGATCAGGTCGGCGCTGTGGATGTTGTCCCGCACCTGCTTGCCCTCGTAGCCGAAGACCGTGTACGGGGTGCCGGTCACGGTGCACTTCATCAGGTAGGCGAGGAACCCGTGCAGCTTCGCGCCGGCGTGCTGGGGTCCGGTCAGGCAGCCGCCGCGGAAGCAGACCGTCGGCATCTCGAAGTAGCGGCCGTACTCGTGGACGAGGAGGTCGGCGGCGGCCTTGGAGACGCCGAACAGCGAGTGGGTCGATTCGTCGATCGACATCGAGGTGTCGATGCCGCGGTGATAGCGGTGGGACTCGGGCAGCTCGAGCCGCTTGTCCAGCTCCCCGAGCGGCAGCCGGTTCGGCGTGTCGCCGTAGACCTTGTTGGTCGAGCAGAAGACGAAGGGCGCCTCCGGGCAGTGCGCCCGCGCCGCCTCGAGCAGGTTCAGCGTGCCGTTGGCGTTGACGCCGAAGTCGGTCTGCGGGTCGCTCGCCGCCCAGTCGTGGGAGGGCTGGGCGGCGGTGTGGATCACCAGCTCGACCTGGCCGGCGCGCTCGCGGAAGACCCGCTCGACCGCGTCGCGGTC